>CANFWV010000043.1 GCA_947450695.1 Comamonadaceae bacterium | reverse complement strand
GCTGACGGCGGGTTGGTACATTCCAAGACGGATGGCGGCGCGCGAAACGCTGCGTTCTGTGAGCACGGTGTTCAAGACCCTGATGAGATGGAGGTCTATCTTGTCGAAAAGCGCCTGATCATTCATACCTGTTTAACCATGCGGTTGATATGCCGATCCGTATGCCGGCGTTTGCCTGATTGTTTACCCTGACTTTCCTATGCCCACACTTTCCAGTCAAACCATTCAGTTCGTGAGGCGCGGCGAAGTCGTGACGCTGAGCAATGTACCACCCACTCGCACGCTGCTAGAGGTCTTGCGCGAAGACTTGGGCTTCACCGGCACCAAAGAAGGCTGCGGCGAAGGCGACTGCGGTGCCTGCACGGTAGTGCTGGGCGAAGCCAATGGCGATGCTGAAGGCGAGCAACTGACGTTCAAAGCTGTCAACAGCTGCATTCGAATGGCCCATTCGGTGCATGGGCTGGCGCTGTGGACGGTCGAAGACCTCAGCCCACTGAACGCAGCCAACCAACACCCGGCGCAAGAAGCCATGGTTCAGTGCCACGCCTCGCAATGCGGTTTTTGCACACCCGGTTTTGTCATGAGCCTGTTTGGCATGTACCAAAACCACGTGCTGCAAGGCCAGCCGATCACCCGCGAACTCGCCCAAACCGAACTCTCGGGCAACCTGTGCCGTTGCACCGGCTACCGGCCAATTTTGGATGCGGCGCAGCACATGGCCAGCTTGCCGGTGGTGCGCTTAGACCATTCCGCCATCACCCACCAACTGGCCCAGATTCAGCCGCAGGCGCCTGACGCCCACAGTGCCTACCAATTACCCGGCACGCTGGCTGAATTGCTGGTTGCCCGAACCGCGCAGCCCCAAGCCCAACTGGTGGCCGGCTGCACCGATGTCGGACTCTGGGTGACCAAGATGCACAAGCAGTTTGATGCTGTGATCGACGTCAGCCGCGTGACTGAGATGCGGCGCATTGAACAGCGCGGCGGCGACTGGGTGATTGGCGCTGCCGCCACTTTACAAGACGCCTTTAGCGCTTTACTTCAAAGTTGGCCGAAGCTCACAACGTTTGCCGCACGCTTTGCCGGTTTGCCGGTGCGCAACTCGGGCACGCTGGGCGGCAACGTCGCCAACGGTTCCCCCATCGGCGATGCCATGCCGCTGCTGATCGCCCTGAAAAGTCGTATCGTGCTGACCAGCCTGCGCGGCGAGCGCGAGATGCCGCTGGAAGACTTTTACACCGGCTACCGCCAAAACCTGCTGGCGGCTGACGAAGTGCTGGCGTTCATCAAAGTGCCTTTGCCAGCGGCTTCTGGGCAGACGTCATTGCTGCGCGCCTACAAAATCTCCAAGCGCTACGACGACGATATTTCGGCCGTCTGTTTGGCGCTGAATCTGACGCTGGAGGCAGGCATCGTCAGCGACATCTCGATTGGCGCGGGCGGTGTGGCCGCCACGCCGGTGCGCGCCCGGCTAACTGAAGCCACGCTGCGTGGCCAGCCGTGGTCGCAGGCCAGCGTGGAATCAGCCATGCAGACCTTGCGTACTGAGTTCGAACCGATTTCGGACATGCGCGCATCGTCCAGCTATCGCCAACAAGTGTTGGGCAATCTGCTGCAACGCTTCTGGCTTGAAAGCCAGGGCGAGCAACACATCAACCTCGAAGCTTTCAAGCTGGAGGCACTGACATGAACGCACCAACCTCCGCCGCCGGTCAATCGCATTTTCATGAAAGCGCCAGGGCGCAAGTCGCTGGTTCTGCGAACTACATCGACGACATTCCTGAAGTCAAAGGCACGCTGTTTGCAGCGCCGATTTTGTCAACCGTGGCGCACGGTAAATTATTGGACGTCGATGCAACTGCTGCGTTGACCATGCCCGGCGTGCGCGGCGTGGTGCTGGCAGCCGACGTGCCGGGTGATCCGCTGCTGGCGACTTTTGTGCACGACGAACCGGTCTTTGCGCTTGATAAGGTCGAGCACTTCGGCCAAGTCATTGGCCTCGTGGTGGCTGACACGGTAATGCAGGCTCGGCACGCAGCCCGCAAAGTTGTTTTGAACATTGAAGCCTTGCCCGCCGTGCTGACCGTGCAAGAAGCCCTGGCCGCGAAAAATTTTGTACTGCCACCCGTGGTGGTTAAGCACGGAGCGTCTGCCGCTGCTTTGGCGCGCGCGCCATACACTTTGAGCGGCTCGCTGGAAGTTGGCGGTCAAGAGCATTTTTACCTGGAAGGCCAGATCGCCTACGTGCTGCCGCAAGAGCAAAACCAGTGGCTGGTGTATGCCAGCACGCAGCACCCCGGCGAGGCCCAGCACTGGGTCTCACACGCGCTCGGCATTGACAACAACGCGGTACGCGTCGAATGCCGGCGCATGGGCGGCGGCTTCGGCGGCAAAGAAACGCAAAGCGGCCACATGGCCGTCTGGGCGGCCTTGGCCGCGCGCAAATTCAGCAAGCCGGTCAAGCTGCGCATGGACCGCGACGACGACTTCATGGTCACCGGCAAAAGACATCCGTTTGCCTACGAGTACACGGTTGGCTTTGACGACAGCGGCAGACTCTGCGGCTTGAAATTGATGATGGCGGCGAACTGCGGCTTCAGCGCTGACCTGAGCGGCCCGGTCGCCGATCGCGCTATTTTTCACGCTGACAACGCCTACTTTTTAGAAGACGTCGACATCACTTCTTACCGCTGCAAAACGAACACGCAAAGCCACACGGCATTTCGCGGATTCGGTGGGCCGCAGGGCATGATCGTCATCGAACATATTCTGGGCGACATCGCCCGGCATCTGGGTCTGGACCCGCTCGACGTACGGCTGCGCAACTTGTACAGCGACGAAGCCACCAGCACTAGCGGCCAGCGCAACACCACCCACTACGGAATGCATGTCGAAGACAACATTCTCGCGCCGCTGATCAACACGCTGGCAGCTTCCGCCGACTACCGGCAGCGCCGCACCGCCATCGCTGATTGGAACGCCAGCAGTCGCGTCATCAAACGCGGGCTGGCGCTGACGCCCGTGAAGTTCGGTATTTCTTTCACGGCCACGCTGTTCAACCAAGCCGGTGCGCTGGTGCATGTTTACACCGACGGTAGCGTGCAGGCCAACCACGGCGGCACTGAAATGGGCCAAGGCCTGAACACCAAGGTGGGGCAAATCGTGGCTGACGAACTCGGCGTGCCCTTCGATCAAGTGCTCGTCACGGCCAGTGACACCAGCAAGATCCCCAACGCCTCGGCCACTGCGGCATCAGCCGGCACCGACCTCAACGCCCGTGCCGCGCAATACGCCGCCCGCAACGTGCGCAACAACCTGGCGCAATTTGTTGCCGGGCTCGACAGCTGCGGCGCGGGTGCCGTGCGCTTTGTGACTGGCGAAGTGATCTCCCCAACACAAACGCGGCCCTTCAAAGACGTGGTGCGACTGGCCTACGCCAACCGGATTCAGTTGTGGAGCGACGGCTTTTACCGCACGCCCAAAATCCATTACGACAAAACGACGCTGACAGGTCGTCCGTTTTATTACTTCGCTTACGGTGCGGCCTGCACCGAAGTTGCCATCGACACGCTGACCGGCGAAAGCCGCGTGCTCAAGGTTGACATCTTGCATGACGTCGGCACCAGCATCAACCCGGCGATTGACATCGGGCAAATTGAAGGCGGCTTCATTCAAGGCATGGGCTGGCTGACCACCGAGCAGCTGGTCTGGAACGACAAAGGCCAGCTCAGCACACATGCCCCCAGCACCTACAAAATACCCGCCACTGGCGATGTGCCCGAACACTTCAAGATAGCGCTATGGCCTGAGGCCAATCGTGAAGACAACGTCTTTGGCAGCAAGGCCGTGGGCGAGCCGCCATTCATGTTGGCGATCAGCGTCTACGAAGCGTTAAGAGACGCTGTCGGCAGCACTAGAGAAGCGCGCCAACCAGTGCAACTGCGCGCACCGGCCACCGCTGAAAACGTGCTGCAGGCGCTAAGTTCTGTTCAAGCTTCAGCGTAATGCCCAGGCCACAAGTCCCATAGCATCATCAGCACGGCCAGGCCCATGAGGCCGACGCCTAGCCAGCCAAACCAGCGCGTTTTGACGCCTGAGACGAAGGGGCCCATGACGGTCTTGTTGCTGGCCAGCAGCATCAGACCCACCATGATCGGCGCGGCCACCACGCCATTGATGATGGCGCTCCAATAAAGTGCTTTCATCGGGTCAATCGATGTGAAGCCGAAGCCGGTGCCGACCAGCGTGGCCACGGCAATGATGGCGTAGAAACGCTTGGCTTCGTACCAACGCCGCTCCAGTCCCTCGGGCCAGCCAAAGGCTTCTGCCACGGCATAGGCCGCCGAGGACGCCAGCACCGGCACCGCCAGCAAGCCGGTGCCGATCACCCCGCCGGCAAACAGCATGAAGGCGAAGTCACCGGCCAGCGGCTTCAGCGCCAGCGCTGCCTGCGCCGCTGACGTGATGTCGCGAATGCCCGCGGCATACAACACCACAGCTGCCATCACCATAATGAAAAAAGCGATTAGATTAGAAAAACACATGCCGACAATGGTGTCGCGCCGCACGCGTTGAAGGTCACGTCCGATGGCTGAATGACTGCCGCCGCCCTGGCCTTTGAGCCGCAATTCTTCAACCTCTTGAGATGCTTGCCAGAAAAACAAATACGGCGAGATGGTTGTGCCCAGCAACGCCACCAGCATCATCCAGTACGCCGACGACCACTCGATTTTGGGAACCACCAAATCGTGCAGCACCTTCGCCCACGGCACATGGACCGTGAAGATGGCAATCACGTAAGCAAAGAGAAACAGCGTCAACCATTTGAGGATGGGTGCCAGCCGGCGGTAAGGCACAAAAATCTGCAGCAGCACGGTGAGCAGCCCAAAAAACACCGCATGAAAATGTTCCCCGCCACCCACCACCAGTTGCAGGGACTCCCCCATGGCGGCGATGTCCGCCGCAATGTTGATGGTGTTGGCCAACGTCAACAAGACCACTACCACCACCAAAAAAGACCGCGGCGTGTGCTCGCGCAAATTAGCCGCCAGCCCCTTGCCGGTGACCCGACCAATGCGCGCGCTAACCAGCTGAATCGCAATCATGAAGGGCAAGGACAAAAAAACAGTCCAAATCAGTCCCGTGCCAAACTGCGCGCCGGCCTGCGTGTAAGTGGCAATGCCGGAGGGATCGTCGTCCGCAGCGCCCGTGATAACACCGGGGCCAACATGGCGGAGAAAGGACGGCATCAGTTTGGACATGAGGGCAGTCTAGCAAGCCTGTCTGCCGAGCAAACAACATCAGCGATCCACTGTTAGACCCCTCGCGGGCGAAAAATGTGCACGCCCGCACCAAATGATTGCGGACTTTTAATATTTACAAACTGTTTGCACTGTTTTGAGGAACAGCTCGTTGATTCCTCTATTGATCATTGCGTTTTCTGCTGGCATGAAACATGCCTTAGCCCTCTCGCGATCTCGCAGCTCAACAATAGGATTCACCATGAAGTTTTCCCGAACACGTGCTTTTCTCTTATCTTCCATGGCATTGGCAACCATGCATGCCTATGCTGATGGCCCCAGCTTTTATGCGCTGATTGATGGCGGCGTTGCATCGTCAAAACTCAGTGGCGGAGGCGTCGCCGCTCAATCTAAATCAGAATTTGTCACGGGTGGTGTGGTCCCTAACTTCGTGGGTTTCACCCTCGAAAAAACCCTGGCTGGCTTGACCGTCGGTGTCAAACTTGAGCAAGGCTTCTCTCTCAACGAACCCACCGGCAGCAGCTACTATGCTTTTGGCAATGGTGATTTCCTGAACCGTCAGAAAAATATTTACATCAAAAGCAGCTCAGGCACTTTTGTCATGGGCGTTCAACCCAACGTTGCCTTCGGCACTGTGTTGATGGGTGACCCGCGTGGTGGTTCGAACTATGGCAGCTCATTGGCCATGATCAATGGCAATGGCGGCTTAGGCACCGTTGACAACGCTTCCTTCAGCTACACCTCGCCATCTATGGCGGGCTTCACTTTGGCTGGCCAGTATGTGCCGGAGTCCAGAACAGATATTGGTGAAATCAAAACAGGCTCAAGAGCCTCTGTCACCTATGCCAGCGGAGACTTAACGCTGGGTCTGGCGACCTACACCAACCAAGTGATCAGCAAGAAAGACCTCAGTGGCAACATCTTGGCTGCCAACTACAAACTGGGCAGTTTCACCCTCAAAGGCATCACAAGCAGCCAAAAATCAGACACCTTCACGTCTGCTTTGAACACGACTGGCGTTGGTGGCTCCTACACATTGAACGACAAAACATCGTTTGACGCAGGCTACTACACCGCAAAAAGCAACACCGGCAATTTCAAAGTTAACACCACGGCAGCTGGCGCTTATTACAACCTCACCAAAGAGTTGAAGCTCTATGGCCAATACGCCGTGCTGGACAACAAGGGCAGCTCGGCAGCATCTTGGAACTTTGCTGGCCCGACCATCTTCCCTTACTCTTTCAGCTCAGGACAATCGGCTAAGACTTTGAACTTGGGTTTGATCTTCAGTTATTTCTAAATCGCTGAGTCAACATTGAGTGCGCGGACATGACCGTTAACTTCGGTCATGTCCGTTTTTTTTTCGTACACCGAAAATTGCCTTTATCCATACAAATTAAGCTATAGATATAAATTGATCAATCAGTTGCTTTAAAACACCATTCACAATTCACAAGGTTGCCCCGCTCATGCATAGTGACTTGTCGAACAGCTTCCGCTGATTCGGCTGTCAACTACAAAAACAGGATCAACCATGAAAACCGTGTCTCGCTTCACCGCCCTCGCTGCCGTTTTACTTGCCAGTTCAAGCGCTTTTGCCGCTGACTGGAGCAGCAACTCTGTGACCTACGCCTATGCGCCACACCAGTCTGAGCCCGGTGTTTCCGACAAGGTAGCGAAAAATATCCTGACCTTCACCAGCATCAGTGGCGACAAGCTGGGTACCAATCTGTTCAACATTGACCTGCTCAAGTCCGACAGCGCTGATCTGGCCAATAACGGCGGGGGCGGCGCCCAAGAGTGGTACGGCTTTTACCAGCGCAACTTTTCCTTGAGTGCGATGACTGGCAACAAGGCCGGCTATGGCTTCGCCAAAGATCTGAACCTAACAGCTCGCGTCGACGCTGGCGCCAAAAATACCGAATTTGCGCCTGCGCCGCGTAAGCTGCAATTAGGAATGTCGGCCGCCATGCCGGTCAGCGCGGGCTTCTGGGATATCGGCGCTGCCGCATACAAAGAAACCAACCACAACGGTATCGTCGGCAAGTCCGTTTCGTTTGATGTGGCACCCGCACTGAACTCGGCTTGGGCAATCCCCATGGCTGGCGTCGGTACTTTCGGCGGTTTCGCCAGCATCGTCGGCCCTAAAGGCAAGGACGGATTTGGCGAGAAGACCGCCACAGAAACCCTCATTCGTGCGACCTTCATGTTTGACGTGATGGGCCCGAAAAGTGGTTTGAGCGCTGGTGTCGGCGTTGAATACTGGAACAACAAGTTCGGTTGCGACAGCAGCATTGCAGCAAACGGCAACAAGTGCAAAGCCACCACGCCGTTGGCGCTGGTATCCTACAAGCTGTAATCAGCCTCTCAAGATCTGACAAAAAGGCGGTCGGGGCTTTCGCTCCGACCGCCTTTGTCATGGGCAATCACAAGTAGTGCGTGGGCTCGCTGTCAACCACTACAAAATCAAAATCGCCCTGAAGTCATTCACGTTGGTGTGCGTCGGCCCGGTGATGACCAAGTCACCCAGCGGCTCAAAGTAACCGTAAGCATCGTTGCGGTCCAAATAGCGGTCGACCTTCATGCCGGCGGCTTGGCCCCGAGCCAGCGTGTCGGGCGCAACATAAGCCCCAGCGTTGTCTTCCATACCGTCAATGCCGTCGGTGTCTGCCGCCAGTGCGTACACACCAGACTGGCCCTGCAAGCCGAGCGCCAGCCCCATGCAAAATTCGCCAGCCCGACCACCTCGGCCCCGGTTTTCTTTGTCTGCGTCCGTTGGCTGCGAACGTACCGTCACCGTGGTCTCACCGCCGCTCAAGATCACGCAAGGCGCTTCAAACGGCTGGCCTTTTTGCTTCACGGCACGCGCCAGTGCCGCATGCACCTTGCCGACTTCGCGGGACTCGCCTTCCATCTCGTCGCTCAGGATATAGGCCTTCAGGCCGGCGGCACGTGCCACGTTGGCTGCAGCCTCCAAGCTTTGCTGCGGCGCGGCGATCATGTGGACATCGTGACCGCTGAAAACAGCGTCACCGGGCTTAGGGGTTTCGAGCGCGCCGCTTTCAAGAGCGGCCCGCAAAGCGGCCGGCACCTCAATCGCGTAACGCTGCAAGATCGCCAGTGCATCCGTGCAGGTGGTGGCGTCAGGCACGGTCGGCCCACTGGCGATGATGGACGGGTCGTCACCCGGCACGTCACTGATGGTCAAGGTGACGACACGCGCTGGTGCGCAAGCCGCCGCCAGCCGACCGCCTTTGATGCGCGACAGGTGTTTGCGCAGGCAATTCATCTCGCTGATGTTGGCGCCGCTGTTCAGCAATTCTTTGTTGATGCGCTGCTTGTCTTCTAGCGTCAAACCGTCGGCCGGCAACGTCAACAGCGCGGATCCACCACCTGAAATCAGGCACAGCACCAGATCGTTTTCAGTCAAGCCCTGCACCATGGCCAAGATGCGTTCGGCAGCGGCCAGCCCAGCAGCATCGGGCACCGGGTGCGCGGCTTCGACGATCTCGATGCGCGATTTCAATCCTTCGGGCCGCGGTGGAATGTGCTGGTACCGAGTGACCACTAACCCCTCCAAGGGTGCGTCGGCGGGCCACAACGCCTCCACCGCTTGCGCCATGGAGCCACCCGCTTTGCCCGCGCCAATCACGATGGTTCGGCCGCCACTGCCACGGCTGGGGGGCGATGGCAAAAATGCCGCCGTGTTGTGCAATGGCAAAGCGCGCTGCACGGCCGCTTGGTAGAGACTCAGCAGAAATTCGCGTGGCTGGTCTTGGGGGGAAATAGCGGTGCTATTGACGTTTTTTGAAGACATAGATTGCAAGGGCGTCAACTGGCCAAGTTCTTCATCTCGGCGTACAAGTCGGCCTTGCCTTCAAAGCCGATGCCGACCAGCGCTGGCAGCATCACCCGACTGTTTTCAACTTGCACGCCATCCGGGAAACCTCCATAAGGTTGGAACAAATCCGGGTAACTTTCGTTGCCGCCCAGGCCCAGACCCGCCGCAATCGCCAGCGACATCTGATGCCCGCCATGGGGGATGCAGCGACTGGCCGACCAGCCGTTCTCGCGCAGCATGTCCAGGGTGCGCAGGTACTCGACCAAGCCGTAGCTCAATGCGCAGTCAAACTGCAGCCAATCGCGGTCGAGCCGCATGCCGCCGTAGCGGATCAAATTGCGAGCGTCTTGCATCGAGAAAAGATTCTCGCCGGTGGCCATGGCGGGGGCGTAATGCTGCGCCAGCTCAGCCTGCAAAGCGTAGTCCAGCGGGTCGCCAGCTTCTTCGTACCAAAACAAGTTGTAGCCGGCCATGGCCTTGGCATAAGCCACCGCCGTGGGCAAATCAAATCGACCATTGGCGTCCACTGCCAAGCGTTGCCCGGGGCCGAGCAACTTGAGCACGGCTTCGATGCGCTTACAGTCTTCTGCCAGCGGCGCACCACCAATCTTCATCTTGACCACCGAATAACCGCGGTCTAGGTAACTCTGCATTTCCCCGGTCAAACCCCCCAGCCCTTTGCCGGGCCAGTAGTAGCCGCCCGCAGCATAGACAAACACCTGCCGGTTCGCCGTGCCGTTGCCATACCGCTCGGCCAGCAGTTGGTACAGCGGTTTGTTGGCGATCTTGGCCACCGCGTCCCACACCGCCATGTCGATGGTGCCGACCGCCACCGAGCGCTCGCCATGGCCGCCCGGTTTTTCGTTGTTCATCAAGGTCGCCCACACCTTGTGCGGATCGATGTTGTCGTCTTTGTCGTCCAGCAAACTGGCCGGATCGGCTTCAAGCACGCGAGGGATGAAACGCTCTCGCATCAAAGCGCCCTGCCCGTAGCGACCGTTTGAGTTGAAGCCGTAACCGATGACCGGTTGGCCATCCCGCATCACGTCGGTGACCACCGCCACCAAGCTCAAGGTCATCTTGGAAAAATCGATGTAAGCGTTGCGAATGTTCGACTTGATCGGGCGCGTGGACTCGCGAATTTCGATGATTTTCAAAGCAGCTTTCCATTTTCAATTCATTGAAAAACTGCCCCCGTGAACGGCAGCAGCGCTTATTTTTAGCGATTTCAATCGGGCTTGATTTTGTCACGCCCATGCTGTGAAAAGTCAGCACATGGATTTGGTGTACCCGCAACGCCTGCTAGTGTCGTCGCGGGTGAACTCACGCGGACTGGTTGCGCGCCCACTCACGCAAGGCCTCTGCAAACTCCAATATGGCCGGTGAGCTGTTATCCGTGCGCCGCAGCAAGTAGACGTCACCGCTGACGCCAGCGGCCTGAAGTTCGCCTTTGAGCTGGCACAGCACCACGGCGCCTTCGCGCAAGCGCACCAGTGAAGCCGGCACCAAAGACACACCCAAACCGGCCGCCACCAGGTTCAGCACGGCCGGAATCTCGACCACTTGCTGCACAATGCGCGGCGCAAAGCCCGCTTGCACGCAGGCGTCAAAAACACTTTGCGCAAAGGCCGACGACTCCAGCCGCAAAAACACGAAGTCCTCGTGTTTGAGTTCCGCCAGCCGAATGCTTTTTCGTCCCGCCAAATCATGGCCCAGCGGTAGCGCGCAAACCAGCGGGTCGCGCCAGAGCAGGGTGGATGTCAAAGCGCCGTCATTCGGAGCGCTGCGCGACACGCTCAGGTCCAGTTGCCCCTCGCGCACAGCCTGCACATGGTCTACCGGTCGCATTTCTTGCAGCACCACTTCGACACCCGGTCGGCGTTCGCGAAACTGCTTGATAAAACTCGGGAAAGGTCCCAAAAAATGTGACCCCGCCAAGCCGACCTGCACGCGGCCCTCAACCCCCTCGGCAATGCGCCGCACATGGCTGCGTGCGTCTTCAATGCGCTCCAGCACGGCACGCGCATGGGGCAACAAAGCCTTGCCGGCTTCGCTGAGTTCGACTCTGCGGCTGGTTCGGTTGAACAGCCGCGCACCCAACTCCGACTCCAGGTTGGCAATCTGGTAGCTCAAAGGCGGCTGGGACACGTGCAGCTTTTGCGCCGCACGGGTGAAGCTCAGCTCGCTGGCCAGCACCGTGAAATAGCGCAATTGTCGAAAGTCCATAATTCATCCAATATCAATATAGATTTATCCATATTATGTATTTGTGCGTATCAATCAACACGCCGAAGATCGGGCCACTTTGACATCCTGAGACCAACAGAAAGCAGCACATGAGCCCTTCATACCGCGTGGGACTGATCGTCCCGAGCTCCAACACCACCATGGAAACCGAGATTCCAGCCATGCTCCGCGCCCGCGAGTTGGTGCTGCCGGAGCGCTTTACTTTTCATTCCAGCCGCATGCGCATGAAGGAAGTCACCAAAGCCGAACTCGAAGCGATGGACCGCGACTCTGACCGCTGCGCCCTCGAACTCTCTGACGCGCGTATGGACACCATGGGCTACGCCTGTTTGGTGGCGATCATGAGCATGGGCAAGGGCTACCACCGTGAATCCCAACGCCGGCTGCAAGAAGTCTGCGCCGCCAACGGCGGACCGACCTCTGTCACCACCAGCGCCGGTGCGTTGGTCGAAGGTTTGCAAGCGATGGGCGCCAAGCGCGTGTCGATCATTGCACCCTACATGAAACCGCTGACACGACTGGTCATTGACTACCTTGAGCATGAAGGCATTGAGGTGGTTGACAGCATTTCGCTGGAGATCCCGAACAACCTAGAAGTCGGAGCGCGTGACCCGAAAGCCCCCGCCGAGTTGTACAAACAACTCAATGTGAAAGGCGTTGACGCCATCGTGGCGTCGGCCTGTGTGCAGATGCCATCACTGGCCGCTGTGCCGATGATCGAGCAAGCCAGCGGTTTACCTGTGGTGTCTAGCGCAGTCTGTACCACTTGGGCGTTGCTTAAAAACCTCGGTTTGGAACGCCGCGTCCCCAATGCCGGTACGCTACTGTCCGGCAAGTATTGATCTATTCAAAATTTCTTTCCCGCGCTCACCCAAAATTGATAGACGAGAGACAACCATGACCCACAAACGAGATTTCATTCGCCAGACCGTCTTGGCCGGCTGCGCCCTGCTGCTGAGCAGTGCCGTGATGGCGCAAGCCTTTCCAAGCAAACCCATCACCTTGGTGGTGCCGAATCCTCCCGGCGGTTTTGTCGATGCGTCAGCCCGCCTGCTCAGCGAACCGCTGGCGCGCGTGATGAGCCAAACCGTCATCGTTGACAACAAAGGCGGTGGCAGCGGCAACGTGGCTTATGGCCAAGTCGCCCGCGCCCACGCTGACGGCTACACGCTGCTGACGTCGTACTCGGCTTACCACGTCGGTAACCCGGCGCTGTCGCCCAAGCTGCCTTGGGCACAAAAAGACTTGACACCCGTGGCCCTTATCACCGTGGCCACCAACATCATTGCCGTGCACCCGTCCGTGCCCGTGAACAACCTCAAAGAATTCATCAGCTACCTCAAAGCCAACCCCGGCAAACTGAGCTATGCCTCGCAAGGCAATGGCTCGCTCTCGCACATTGGCACTGAAATGTTCAAGATGCAGACCGGCACCAGCATGGTTCACATACCTTACCGTGGCTCTGGCCCGGCCGTGCAAGACGTGTTGTCTGGTCAGGTTCAAGTGTTCATCAGCACGCCACCGTCTTTGATGAGCCATGTGCAAGCTGGCAAACTCAAAGGCTTGGCGGTGACCAGCAAAACCCGTCACCCTGGCGTCCCCAATGTGCCGACAACGGCTGAAGCGGGCCTGAAAGGCTTTGAATTGGAAGCTTGGGTGGGCATCTTCGCGCCCGCTGGTACGCCAGCTGATGTGGTCGCCAAGCTCTCTGCATCGATCAAGCAAGCACTGGAATTACCTGAGACAAAAACCCGTGCCAGCGCCGCCGGCATTGACCTGCGCTACCAGCCGCCAGCCGAGCTGGACGCGCTGGTGAAACGAGAAACCGAATTCTGGGCCAAGACCATCAAATCAGCCGGCATCACAGCGGACTAACTTGTTGAACCGATAGATGGGGTGATCAGCGCACGGGCGCACCACCTTCAAACCAGCGGCCCATCAAGGCCCGCTCGTCGTCGGTGATGCCGGTGGCGTTGTTCATCGGCATGATCTTGCTAACCACGGCCTGTTGGTACATCGCCTGCGCGTGCAGTTGGACGGCTTCGGGTGAATCGACGCGCACGTTCTTCATCTGAACCTGCGCGCCGTGGCACATGTAGCAGCGCTGCGCCAGCACCGGCTGGAGCATCTGATAGCTGACGACATCAGGCAAGCTGCTGGCCGCCGGACGCGGAGCCGGTTTGAGCCAGACGATGGTGGCCAAAATAACGGCTACGCCGACCAGCGCGTAAGCCAGCGGGTTGCCGTTGCGACCGAGTTTGTAGCCGTGGCGCAGCACAAAAAATTGGCGAATCGCTGCGCCGGCGAACATCATCAGAATCAGCACCAGCCAGTTCTGCGGATGGCTCCAAGTGAAGCTGTAATGATTGCTGAGCATGGCGAACAGCACCGGCAGCGTAAAGTAAGTGTTGTGCACACTGCGCTGCTTGCCGCGCTGGCCGTGCACAGGGTCGACCGGCTCACCGGCCTTGATGCAGGCCACCACCGTGCGCTGGCCGGGAATGATCCAGACAAACACATTGGCGCTCATGGCCGTGGCGATCATCGCGCCGACCAGCAAGAAAGCCGCACGCCCCGCAAACAAATGGCAAGCCAGCCATGAGGCCGCGCACACCAGCACCAGCACGCCGACACCGACCAGTGCATCTGCATTTTTGCGCTGACCCATCACGCGGCAAATGCCGTCGTACAGCAGCCAAAAAACCACCAAGAATGACAGTGCCGCCGCACCGGCTGCCACCGGGGACCAATCCATCAGCGATTTATCAATGAGGTAGGTGCTGGCTTGCCACAGATAAGACAGCGTGAACAGGGCAATGCCGGTGAGCCAGGTGCTGTAAGCCTCCCAATAAAACCAATGCAGATGCGCAGGCATCTGTGGCGGCTTCACGGCGAACTTGACCGGGTGGTAAAACCCGCCACCATGCACCGCCCAGAGCTCACCGCTGACGCCCTGGCGCTTCAGGTCTTCGTCCACCGGGGGCGTCAAACTGGAGTCTAAAAAGACAAAATAAAAGGAAGAGCCAATCCAGGCGATGGCGGTGAGCACATGGACCCAACGCAGCAGCAGGTTGGCCCAGTCGAGAAGATAAGTTTCCATGGTGTAACCCTAGCAATCCTCATGCCCTGGCAGCGCAACGGCGTCCCCCAGTAAGACATGACTGTCGGACTGCTCACCACTGCGGGCGCTGTAAGCAGCATGGGCCGCGACACTGGAATGAAATTCCGGCTCCGCTGCGGCCTAGCGGGGTCGAGTGTATACAAAATTTCCACGGCGGCTACGTAATAGCCAGCAAATGAGGTCAGCTTGCAGTCAGGTTCAAAACCCCACAATTGCTCTTCATTTTGTGTATCTTGAGTAAAGATTTATGTATTTGCGGCAATTTTTGACATCTGTTGGGCTGTTGCCTGGAGCGAAGCGTTCGCCTGTGCAATTGCCCCTGATGAGCTTTGCCCCGATTGAAGCCCCTTTGACATGGCCTGCAATGAGCGAAGTGATCGGCGTGTTGAGAGCGCGCCGACTTTTGGATCGGCTCAAGTACCGATGCCGCCTGCTACAAGCCTCGGCAGCGCGCCACATGTTTCTCGGCTATTTGTCGAGAAACGGCCTTTGGCGTTCGCTTTTCGTTTTGAATCAACGCTGTTTTTACGTCCCTTTCAGGCTGTATCTGGACCGCCGGTGGTCGCAAAAAATGCGCTTTGCGCAATGCGCCACAGACCTGCAGGTGGCCCAAACCAAGTTTGGCGTGGCAAACGCACAGCAACTGGTTCAGGGTCATCAGATCCGACTGAGCGAGCAAACCTGTTACGCGGTAGACCTCGAGCTCAACCGCGTCAGTTTTCATGAAGGCTTTTGGGCTCTCTCGCTCAAAGACCACCAAGACAAACCGCTGTTCAACATGAGCTTCGGTTTTCTAAGTCCAAACACCGTTTTGATTGCCTCTGTCCAAGGCGTTCGGGGTGACGCTGCTTGCAATCTTGAAGCCATTCAGGCGATCACCAAGCAAAACCACGGACTGCGCCCGCCCCACTTGCTATTGAACATTTTTCAGATGGCCTGCGCGGATTGGGGCATCACAGAGATTCGCGGCATTGACCCCGCGCATCAAGTGAAAAAACGGCGCAATACAGACAAACAAGGCTTCTCGTTTGACTATCGTGAGTTCTGGACAGAGTTAGGCGCGACACAACTTGTCGACGACGATTGGCTGCTGCCGAACCAACCTCAGCGCCGTGCTGTAGAGGACATCCCTTCCCGCAAGCGGGCGCTCTACCGCAAACGTTACGCTTGGCTCGACGACGTTGCCGCGGGTGTTGCGACGCGTTTGGCGGCTTCTGCAGATCAGACAAACTCGTCGCTGCGAGCGTAGCGCGGCAGCCCATGCCGCTTGGATTGCCGCGCTACGCTCGCAATGACGAAAGCGAAACAGCTCTTACTTGCAGCAACTGCGCAGCCACGGCCAGCGCAATCACCTCGGGTTCTTTGCCCTCAATACCGGGCACGCCTATCGGGCAGGTGACGTGCGCCAATTCTTCTGCGCTGTAGCCGCGGGCTTCCAGACGGTGCCTAAAAGTCGCCCATTTGGTCTTGCTGCCGATGAGGCCGATGTAAGGTAAATCTTGCTCTTTGCGCTGCCGCGCCAGACACTGGATCAACACGTCGAGGTCTTCGGCATGGCTGAAACTCATGATCAGAACGCACGACCCGGGTGCCAAATTTTTCACTGCAGCCTGCACCGGCTCAGAGTGTTCACAAACCACATGCGCCGGCAAACCAGCAGGAAAGATACCCTCGCGGCTGTCGATCCAATGCAGCGCCACGGGCAAGCGCGCCAACACGTCGGCCAGCGCGTGGCCCACATGGCCGCCACCAAACAGCACCACCGGCATCCGGTCGACATCCAACCTTCGGCGCAACTCCGGCGTGTCTGCTTCAGTCAAGTGTTCTAGCAGCAGGTGCACCACGCCGCCGCAGCACTGGCCCAAAGAGGGGCCGAGGGCCAAGCGCATCATTTCAGATGGCTTGACAGTGCCCTCTATTTTCAGCAGCGCACGCGCCCGGTCGATCGCCTCAAACTCCAGGTGTCCGCCACCGATGGTGCCGACCAGTGAGCCCGCAAAAACAGCCATCCAAGCACCGGCATCGCGCGGCGCAGAACCTTCTGTGGCCTGCACCTGCACCAACACCGCCGACTCGTTGGCGAGTCGCGCAAGTAACAACTCGGCGAGCGGCGACATAGGCCTAACACTGCACCTTACTTCGCGCCCGGTGTCAGCTGCGTGATGCCGCCCATGTAAGGCTGCAAAGCCGCCGGCACCTCGACGCTACCGTCTTCGCGCTGGTAGTTCTCCAACACCGCCACCAAGGTGCGACCAACGGCCAAACCGGAACCATTGAGGGTGTGGACGAACTCGTTTTTACCTTGCGCATTTTTGAAACGCGCTTGCAAACGGCGCGCCTGAAAGGCTTCGCAGTTGGAGACCGAGCTGATCTCGCGATAGGTGTTTTGTCCTGGCAGCCAGACTTCTAGATCGTAGGTTTTGGTCGAGCCAAAACCCATGTCGCCAGTACACAGCAGCATGACGCGGTACGGCAGGCCGAGCGCTTGCAGCACGGCTTCGGCGTGGCCGGTCATCGCTTCAAGCGCTTCATAGCTTTTCTCAGGATGGACGATTTGCACCATCTCAACTTTGTCGAACTGGTGCTGGCGAATCATGCCGCGCGTGTCGCGGCCGTAGCTGCCTGCTTCAGAGCGAAAGCATGGTGTGTGCGCGGTGAGCTTGATCGGCAAATCTGCTTCAGCAACGATCTCGTCGCGCAGCAAATTGGTCAGCGGAACTTCGGAGGTCGGAATCAAATACAGCGCGGCATTCTCGGCTTCGCCTTCTTGGCCGCCCTTTTTAGCCGCGAACAAGTCTTCTTCAAACTTCGGCAATTGGCCGGTGCCGCGCAGCGAATCCGCGTTGACGATGTACGGCACATAGCATTCGGTGTAGCCGTTTTGGCCAGTCTGCAAGTCCAGCATGAACTGCGACAGAGCGCGGTGCAGTTTGGCCAACGGGCCTTTCATCACGGTGAAGCGCGAGCCGGTCAGCTTGGTGCCGGCGGCAAAGTCCAGCCCCAGCGGCTCGCCCACATCGACGTGGTCCTTGGCCTCAAAAGCCAACGCTGCAGGCACGCCGCCCAAGCCTTGCGCTGGCGTCCACTTGCGCACTTCGACGTTGCCGGCTTCGCCAGCGCCTTCGGGCACGCTGGTGTGCGGCAAATTGGGTACTGCCAGCAGCAGCGCTTGCATTTCGGTTTGAATCTGTTCGAGACGCTGCGCTGTGCTGTCCAGCTCGGCTTTGAAGGTGCCGACCTGCGCCATGATGGCGCTGGTGTCTTCACCCTTGGACTTGAGCTGGCCGATCTGTTTGGACAGACTGTTGCGCTGATTCTGTAATTCTTCGGTGCGAATCTGGCAGGTCTTGCGCTCAGCCTCTAAGGACTGGAACGCCTCGACGTTCAAAAACGCCTGCGGGCGCTTGCGTGTGTCGAGTCGCGCGATGGCGGATGGGAGGTCTTTGCGGAGAAGGTTGATGTCAAGCATCGCCAGATTTTAAAGGCGGCAGCGCCTGCCGCGATCAAGCTGCTTTATGGGAGCCTTCAAGCGTCGGGTTGATGCAGCCGACTACTGCCAGCGGCGAGCGTTTGTTCGCTGTCCATCTTCAGTCCTTTGGGCAGCGGAAACTTGATGGTTTCCTCGATGCCATCCATCTTGCGGACCGACACCGCACCCATCGCCCGCAGCCGGTCAATCACCTGCCGGACCAACACATCCGGGGCGGAAGCACCTGCCGTCAGGCCAACGCGGCTACGGCCTTCAAACCAGCTTTCTTGTAGCTCGCTGGCGTCGTCGACCATGTAGGCGTCGGTGCCCAATTTGGCGGCGAGTTCACGCAGGCGGTTGCTGTTAGAACTGGTTGGGCTGCCGACCACAATCAAAATATCAACCTGTGGACTCATCACCTTGACGGCGTCTTGGCGGTTTTGCGTGGCATAGCAAATATCTTGCTGCTTGGGCGCGCGCACCGCCGGGAAACGGGCCTTCACAGCCGCGCTAATCTCAGCGGCGTCGTCAACGCTCAGCGTGGTCTGCGTGACCACTGCCAACAGGCTTGTTTGGCTGGGTTGAATCCGCGCCACGTCGGCCACGTCTTCAACCAGATGAATGCCGCTGTCAAGCTGACCCATCGTGCCCTCCACTTCAGGATGGCCCTTGTGGCCGATCATGATGAACTCATAACCTTCCTTGTGCAGCTTGGCCACTTCAACATGCACCTTGGTGACCAGCGGGCACGTCGCATCGAAGATCTGGAAGCCGCGGGCGCGCGCTTCGTCTTGCACCGCGCGACTCACGCCGTGTGCACTGAAAACCAGCGTGGCTCCGGGCGGCACATCGTCAAGTTCTTCAATAAAAATCGCGCCCTTATCTTTCAGGTCATTGACAACATAGGTGTTGTGAACGATTTCGTGGCGCACATAAATGGGCGCACCAAATTTGATGAGCGCACGTTCAACGATTTCAATCGCGCGGTCGACGCCAGCGCAAAAGCCGCGTGGCTCCGCCAATAGAATTTCTTGTGGATGCGAAGCCGACGGTGCGGATGCCTTCGCCGGAGACTGCGTCATAAAACCCCAATCACATGCACTTCAAAGACCACGCCCTGACCAGCCAGCGGGTGGTTGAAGTCGAACTGAACCGCGCTGCCATCTTCTTTGACCTGCTGCGCCGCACCGGCGTACTGGCCCATGCCGTCTGGCGTGGGGAATTGCACCACGTCGCCCACTTTATATTGTTCATCGGGGTCGCCCAGTTCATTCAGCAGCTTACGCGCCACCCACTGAATCAAATCCGGGTTGCGCTCGCCAAAGGCCTCGCCTGCGGGCACTTCAAACGTGACGCGCGTGCCTTCTTTCAGGCCCAACAAACGTTGCTCCAGCGCCGGTGACAACTGACCGTTGCCCAAACTCAAGGTTGCGGGTTTGTCCTTGAAGGTGTTGATAATGTCCGCGCCCGGCTGGCCATTCACGGCGGGGGCGGCCATGCGGTAATGCAGCGTCAAAAACGAGCCGGGGGACACCACGGGCACGGGCTCGTTACTGGCAAGGGACAGATCGGGCGACACAAGCGACATGAACAACTTTCGGCGGAACGCAAGGTCCGCAATGACGAAGGCAAAGGCAGGGGCGACGCGGATACGACGCAAGTCCGCAATGGAGTGGCTAAACCAGACTGCTATTGTAGGAAAAGACGCTAGGGGGCTCCGTAACAGGGCTTTCGAATGCGCTTTGGCTTGCTTTGAACAAAGTGAGACCCCAATGCAAACCCCGCTGGCTAAGCTGCGCCATGCTGCTCAAAGACCTTCCCGAAGATGCCCGTCCCCGTGAAAAACTGCTGGCCCGTGGCGCAGCGGCCCTGAGCGACGCGGAGTTGTTGGCCTTGATGCTGCGCAGCGGAATTCATGGCAAAAACGTTTTGCAATTGGCGCAAGAGTTGGTGGACACCTTCGGTGGCGTGGCCGGCCTGCTGCACACCCCAGCTGAAGCACTCAAATCCATCAAAGGGCTGGGGCCAGCCAAGCGGGCGGAGTTGGTGGCGGTGCTAGAGCTGTCACGGCGGGCGCTGACCCAGCGGCTGGCAGAAAAGCCGCTATTTGCCTCGCCGCAAGCGGTGCGTGAATACCTTCAGTTGCAACTCGGCAGCCGACCGCATGAGATTTTTGCAGTGCTGTTTTTAGACAGCCAACACCGCCTGATAGCGCTCGAAGAAATGTTTCGCGGTACGTTGACGCAAACCAGCGTGTATCCACGCGAAGTGGTGCTGCGGACGCTGGCCCTGAACGCCGGCAGCGTGGTGCTGGCGCACAACCATCCGAGCGGCAGCGCTCAGCCTTCGCGCGCCGACGAGGCGCTGACGCAAACCCTGAAAACTGCACTGGCATTGGTCGATGTGCGGGTGCTTGACCATTTTGTCGTGACCCGCACGGAGGCGGTATCGATGGCCGAGCTTGGATTGGTCTAAAGTTGAGGCATGAAACCGCCCGCCACCACAGCCCTCAAAGACCTGCGCGGCTTGAAAGCCCTGAAACTGGAGATCGAAAACCAGAAGCGGGTGGCAGCCGAACAGCAAGCAGCACGACTTGCCGCTGCCCGCAAATTAAAGGCTGAAAAAGAACTTTTCACCCACAGCATTGGGCCGATCAAAGCACTGCCGGCAAGGCACGGCCCGGGCCAAAATGCGCAGATCAGCATCGTGCAGCCGGCACCCATTCCAGTGCAGTTTAAGCTCGACGAGAAAGCCGTCATGCGGGAAGCGCTTTCTGACGAGTTTGATGGTGATGCGTTGCTCGACACCGACGAAGCGCTGAGCTTCAGGCGGCCCGGCATCGGCGTGGATGTGGTGCGCAAACTGCGCCGCGGCGCTTGGCGCATTCAAGGCCAGCTTGACCTTCACGGCCTGCGTCGCGATGATGCCCGTGACACGCTGTCCAAGTTCATCCGCGAAGCTCAAAAAACCGGCTGGCGCTGCGTTCGCGTGGTCCACGGCAAAGGACTCGGCTCACCCGGCAAGACGCCGGTCCTCAAAGGCCGCGTGCAAAGCTGGTTGATTCAAAAAATCGAAGTGCTGGCATTCGCACAAGCCCGTCCTGCCGAGGGTGGCGCGGGTGCGCTAGTGGTCTTGCTCGCGCCGAGCTAGGCTGCCGACACCGGATCAAACGCCCCGATTACGCATCCAGTCGGCGGTCTGAAAAAATGACTCTTTCAAGCGCGCCCTAAGGACCTCATCGACACCGGTTTCTTGCATCGCTTGGTCCATGCAGGCGACCCATTGGTCCCGCTCAATCACGCCGATAGAAAACGGCATGTGCCGCATGCGTAGCATCGGATGCCCAAAGCGTTCGGTGTAATGTTGCGGCCCGCCCATCCAGCCGCACAAAAACATATTTAGACGTTCGCGGGCATTGGTGAGTTCCGGTCCATGCGTGGCACGCAGCGCAGCGTAACCCGGCTCTATATCCATCAAATCGTAAAAGCGTTCGACCAAGGCGTGGATGCGTGCTTCGCCACCTATCCACTCAAAAGGGGTCGCGAACGGCGGCGTGCCAGGTGGTTTTTCTTCAATCTGCATGGTGCTGATTATTGCCCCTGAGACTGACGTAAGGTTTCGACCACCGGTGTGTTGAGCACGGAGCGCAAACCCCACCAACCAGCCGCCAGCGCCAACAGCGCACCCGCCCCACTGCCGAGCACCAGCACGATCCAAGACGCGGTCCAGGCGAAATTGAACACATAACGAGCCAAGGCCCAACCAACCGCCACCGCCGCGACAGACGCCAAAAAGCCGGCCAGCAAACCAACGCCGGCCAGTTCGGCGCGCTGCACTTGCCGCAGCAGCGAAGCGCGGGCGCCCACTGCACGCATGATGGCGAAGTCGCGGGCGCGCTCTTCACGGGTCGCGGTCACGGCAGCGAACAGCACCACCAAGCCGGCGGCCAACGTGAAGCCAAACAAGAATTCGATGGCGCGGATCACTTGGTCCAGAATGCGCTGAACTTGCGCTAGCGTGCTGGTCAAGTCGACATTCGTGATGTTCGGAAAAGCCCGCACCAGTGCATTATCAAAACTACCCGGCGGGCCAGCTTGTTCTGGCGCCCGAAAAGCGCTGATATAGGTGATCGGCACATCGGCCAACTGACTCACCGGGTAAATGACGAAAAAGTTCACGCGCATCGAGCCCCAGTCGACCTTGCGCAGACTGGTGATCTTGGCCTCACTGAGTTGGCCGCCGATGTCAAACCGCAATCTGTCACCCAGCTTGAGACCCAAGGTCTCGGCAAGTCCTTCTTCGACGCTGAGACCGTCTTTTTCTTCGGGCGTCCAGCGACCTGCCACCAGCTTGTTGTGCGCCGGCTGTTCGGCCGTGTTTGACAGGTTGAACTCACGGTCGACCAAGCGCTGCGCACGATCGTCTGCGTAATCTGCAGGCACCACAGCTTGACCATTGATAGCCACCAGCCGGCCGCGAATCATCGGATACCAGTCATAACGCGCCACGCCAGCGTCACGCAAAGCCTTCTGAAATGCGGCGCTTTGGTCAGGCTGCACATTGATGACGAAACGGTTCGGCGCATCCGCCGGCGTGGCTTGGCGCCAGCTGCTGATGAGGTCCGTCCGCAACAACACCAGCAATACCAGCGCCAACAATCCGACAGCCAGCGCGCTGACTTGCACGACGGCATAAATCGGTCGTGCAGCGAGTTGTCGCGTGGCCAGCACCAGCCAACGCGGTGCCGTGGTTTCATTGACGCTGATGCGCAGCAAGCGCACTGCCGCATAACTCGCGAGCGCAAACAACAGCACAGCGCCAGCAAAGCCCCCAACGGCAATCAGCCCGAGTTTGAGATCGCTGCTGGCGGCCAGCAGCAAGGTGGCAAAACCAAACACGCCCACCGACAACACGGCGATAGACACCGGCTTGAGATTACCAACTTCGCGGCGAATGACACGCAACGGTGGCACTTGAGCCAGTTGCAATACCGGCGGCAGGCCAAAGGCCAGCATCAGCGTCAAACCCATGCCCATGCCAAAACCCGCCGGCCAGAAGGTGGCGGCAGGCAGCACGGACTCCACCAATCCCGCCAGCAACAAGACGAACGCATAGTGAACCGCAAAACCCAGTGCGACACCCACTGCGCTGGCAAACAATCCGACCACGACAAACTCAAAGGTGTAGGCCAAAGCGATCGTCCGCTGCGGCTGACCGAGCACACGCAACATGGCGCAGTCGTCTAAGTGCTTGGCAGCAAAACCCCGTGCCACGATGGCGACGGCCACAGCGCTCAAGAGTGCGGCCAGCAAGCTCACAAGGTTGAGGAATTTTTCAGCTCGGTCCAGCGTCTGACGCATTTCCGGGCGACCACTGTCGAGCGACTCAATGCGGACGCCCCGCTCACCCGGTTTTTTCAATTCGGCCGTGGCCCAGTCGACGAACACCTTGACGACTGGGTCGGTGCCCGCCACGGCCAAACGATAGGTGGTGCGGCTGGCGGGCTGGATCAAACCCGTCGCCGCAACGTCGGCCTGATTGACCATCACGCGCGGTGAAAAGCTGATGAAGCCGCCGCCACGGTCAGGCTCGCTGACAATGATTTTGCTGACCGTGAAGCTGGCGTCACCGAGCAACAAGGCCTGGCCCATGCTGAGGCCTAGTGCGTTCATCAGCGGCGCATCCACCCACACGGTGCCAGGCGCAGGAATGTCGCGGGTGGTTTCATCGGGCTCGCCAGGGGCATCGGCCACGCGCAAGTTGCCACGCAAGGGGTAACCCATCGCCACGGCTTTGAAAGCCACCAACTTGGTCGCGCTGCCGGCGTCGTCAGGTGCGCGCGCCATGGTCGGGAAGCTGACGATGGACACTGTCGCCAAGCCCAATTCGTTGGCCTTGGCCATGAAAGGCGCTGGCGTGGGTAAGTCACTGTTGACGATGGCATCACCGCCCAGCAGCTGACGCGCGTCTCGCTCCAAGCCACCTTTCAAGCGGTCTGCAAAAAACCCAACCGCCGTGAGAGACGCCACGGCCAAAGCCACCGCGACGATCAATAAACGCAACTCGCCGGCGCGCAAATCGCGCAGCATACTCTTCCAACCGAGCTTCAAGAAAAGAAAATTCATGGGCCCGACCTTAGCCTATAAAGATTACCCGTTGCTTTAAGTGGGCGGCCTTCAGGCGCATTAGGGCGAGGTCATGTCGCGCTTGACCAAACCGGGTTCAAGCTGCAAGCGCTCCGGGCTGGCGTAACAAACAAAGCGCTTGTTGGTGGCGCGGCCAATAGCGCACAGGCCCACGGCCTGCGCGATTTGATGGCCCATCTGCGTGATGCCGCTGCGCGACACCACAATCGGCACGCCCATCTGCGCCGACTTGATGACCATCTCGCTGGTCAGCCGACCTGTGGTGTAAAAAACCAGTCCCTGACGACCGATCACATGCATGGCCAGCCAACCAGCAATCGTGTCTATCGCATTGTGGCGACCCACATCCTCGATGAACAGCAGCATGGTGGGCTCATCACCGCCAAGCTGAAACAAGGCACAAGCGTGGACGGAACCAGCCGACTTGTAGGTGGTTTCTTCAAGGCGAATGGTGTTGACCACGCTGTACAACTGACGCTGTGTGATGCGGATGTCCGCCGGTAGCACCAACTGGTCCACCTCGTCCATCAGTCCGCCAAAGACACTGCCCTGCCCGCAACCGGTGGTGACCACACGGTGCGCTGTTTTGGCTTCGATGTCGTCGATACCATCGCGTGTCTTAACGGCCGCTGCACCGATATCCCAGTCCACCGTGATCGACTCGATTTGCGCGGCGGAACTGATCAAACGCTGATTGCGCAAATAACCCAGCACCAGCAGTTCAGGGTGGGCCCCCAGCGTCATCAAGGTGACGAGTTCACGCTTGTCGACATACACGGTGAGCGCGCGCTCAGCCGGGATCGACATGCGCTGCTGCTCGCCGTACTCATTGACGATGTCAACTTCGCAGGTCAGCGGCGCGCTGGCTTGGGTCAGGAAAGGCAGCAAGGAAGCAATAAGGTCTAGGGTCAGGATTTTTTAGCTGGGGAGGCAGCCACTGCGGCCGCAGCCGATGCGGGAACCGGCTTGTAGACAAAGGGGCCTGGGTCTGCACAAGGCGGTGTTTGTGCCGCTGGTTTGGTCGGCTTGCCAGCAGCTTTAGCGGCCTTGTAATAAGCGGCAGCCGACTTGTCTTGCGCCTTGCAAAGCTGGTAGCTGTCGACCTTGCCGCTCCAAGCGGTTTTGGCTGCAGTTTCAGCGGCTTTTGCCTTGCCGGCATCGTCCAGAACAGGTGCAGGAATTTTGGCCATAACCAGCACCGAGGCGCTGAGCAGCAGGCCTGCGACTAAGATTTTTTTCATGTGCGTTCTCGCTTAAATTTGAACGGGCTGACTGGGCTGGACAGGCTCGGTGCGCTGGGCAGGAATCTTGCCGGCCTTGATATCGTCATACCAGTACTCGTGGTGTTCACGGGCCCAAGTTTCATCCACGTAGCCGGTCTTCATGCCCTGGTAAGCCCCTTGCATACCGATGGTGCCGATGTAAATGTGCCCCATGAACATCACCAACATCAACAAGGTGGCCACCGCATGGATCATGTGCGCGATCTGCAGGGTGCCACGCTCGTAGATCAAGCCCGGCAGAATCTTGTCGAGCACGAAGCCCGAAGAAACCACCACGATACCCAAGAAAAACACGCCACCCCAGAACACCAGCTTTTCACCACCGTTAAAACGATGTGACGGCACTTCTTTGCCAGACAGCAATCCACCGCCCTTGAGCAGCCAGATCACGTCGTCGCGATTGGGAATGTTGTCGCGCAGAAAGGTCACGAAGATCACAACCAAAGACACCGCGAACACCGGACCGGCGAAGTTGTGCATATTTTTCAGTGCATAGGTGAGCCAGCCGAACAGCGTCAGACCCATCACCGGCAGCAAGAAAAATTTGCCAAAAGCCATGACGATGCCGGAGATGCCGAGAATACAAAAGGCAATGGCGTTAGCCCAGTGGGCAGAGCGCTCAAAGGCAGTGAAACGCTCGATTTTTTTGCCGGTGTCTTCGCCGTGCTGCTTGATTGGGCCCATGGTCTTGAAGACCAAAGCGATCGCGCCCAGTACGATCAGCAACAGGGCGCCTCCGTAGGGGATCAGCCAGTCATTACGCACCTGACGCCAAGCTTCACCAGCGTTGGTGAGGCGTGAGCCGGGGTACTGCACAAAAGGCTGAATCAGATTGCCGGCTTCAGGCGCCTGGCTGATGGGCAAGCTGCTGTAGCCCGTGACGCCCGCACCAACCTGCCGCCACATCGGTGCGTTGTTGCGAGGCTGAACTTTGGCGCGCTCACCGTTGGTCTGCGTGGCGTAGCCGGGCGCTTCACTGGCGTCAGGCTTGACGTCGAATATATTGGCGTTTTGGATGCCGCCGGCGCCGGCGCCAGCGGCAACGACAGCCGGAGCCGGTGCCACTGGCCTGGTCTGCGCTGAAACGCCTGACCATGTCAGTGCCGCACAAGCCGTCAAGAGCAGCGTACTGAATAAACGTGATGGGTGTCCCATGAAAACTCCCCTTTTAATTCACACGGTTATATTCGTTTTGCGAATTTTGGATACGCGTCTTGAGTTGTTGCTCCCATGACGTCTTGTCGCCCGCAGTCCAGCCCGGGGCGTTGTACGGGTTGCTGGTGCCTTGGAATGCAGGTGTGTCGCGCTTAGCGGCTGAGCTGGTCTGCGGCTTTTCTCCGCAGGCAGCCAAGCTCAGCACAGCAGCCAAAATGAATGCACTTTGGATCATTATTTAGCTCCTGTGACAGGCGGCCGGCCAGCCTGTTGCGAACCGTAAGCAGTGCCCCAGCCCCAGACCTCAGCACCCTTGCCACGCTGCACCACCCGGTTGCGGAAAATGTCGGCAACCACGTCGCCATCACCCGCCAACAAGGCCTTGGTGGAACACATTTCGGCGCAAGCCGGCAGTTTGCCTTCAGCCAAGCGGTTACGGCCGTATTTATCAAACTCAGCTTGACTGCCATTGGCTTCAGGACCACCCGCGCAGAAGGTGCATTTGTCCATCTTGCCGCGCACACCAAAGGTGCCTTGAGATGGAAACTGCGGAGCGCCGAACGGGCAGGCGTAAGAGCAGTAACCGCAACCAATGCAAACGTCTTTGTCGTGCAGCACCACACCTTCGTCGGTCCGGTAAAAGCAGTTGACGGGACAAACCGCCATGCAAGGTGCATCGCTGCAATGCATGCAGGCCACCGAGATCGACTTTTCACCAGGGACGCCGTCATTCAGCGTGACCACACGGCGACGATTCACGCCCCATGGGACTTCATGTTCGTTTTTACAAGCGGTGACGCAACCATTGCATTCAATGCAGCGTTCAGCGTCACAGACAAATTTCATGCGTGCCATATTTTTTCCTTATGCCTTTTCGACGTTGCAAACTTGCGTCTTGGTTTCTTGCATCATCGTCACGCTGTCGTAACCGTAGGTTGTTGCTGTGTTGATCGCTTCGCCGCGCACGATCGGTGCTGCGCCTGTCGGGTAGTAGGCCAGCATGTCTGCGCCTTGCCAGTGACCGGAGAAGTGGAACGGCATGAAGACCGTGTCGGGTCCAACCCGAGGTGTCACCATGGCCTGAACATTCAAACGCGCGCCCGTTGGGGTGGTGACCCAAGCGCGCTCGCCATTGCGAATGCCTTTTTCAGCCGCCACTTTGGGGTTGATCTCGATGAACATTTCCTGCTGCAACTCAGCCAGCCAAGGATTGGAGCGAGTTTCCTCGCCGCCACCCTCGTACTCGACCAAGCGACCGGAGGTCATGACCAATGGGAATTTCTCGTGGACTTTGTCGGCGATGTTCTTGTCTTGAATCGACTTGTACAGCGTCGGCAAACGCCAAAACGATTTCTTGTCGTCATGGGTTGGGTACTTGGCTTGCAAGTCAGCACGGTTGCCATACAAAGGCTCGCGGTG
>CANFWV010000042.1 GCA_947450695.1 Comamonadaceae bacterium | reverse complement strand
CGGTGCGCTTGGACATTCGCCGCATCGGCTCGATCAAGAAAGGTGACGAGGTGATCGGTAACGAAACCCGGGTCAAGGTGGTCAAAAACAAGGTGGCCTCACCCTTCAAGATGGCGGAGTTCGACATTTTGTATGGCGAGGGCATCAGCCGACTCGGCGAGGTGCTGGACCTTGGGGTGGCCGGCAATATCGTCGAAAAATCCGGCGCCTGGTATGCCTACAAAGGCGAAAAAATCGGTCAAGGCCGCGACAACTCACGTGAATTCTTGAAAGAGAACCCGGAACTGGCGATTGAGATTGAAAACAAGGTGCGCGAGTCACTCGGCATCCGCTTGATTCAAACCACGGCCATCGAAAAGCCTGAAAAAGCCGACAAGCCTGAAAAGGCCGACAAGGCCGAGAAACTCGCTAAAGCCTGATCCCCAGGCACCCACTTAATCATTTCTTTATATGCAGGAGTTCAATGTGATGTCTAACCGTGTGATGACTGTCGGTGCCTGGGTTTTTATCGTCTTGAGAAAAGCGGCCATCGCCTTGTGGCGGGCGGCCTAAGGGCGAACGACATGGCGACGGGTTTTTCTTTGTCGCTCAAGGGTCGGGCGCTGCGCCTGCTCACCGGCCGGGAGCATTCCCGTGTCGAGTTGGAGCGCAAGCTGGCCGCGCATGAAGAAGAACCCGGCCAGCTGGCCAAACTGCTTGACGAACTGCAGGCCAAGGATTTCATCAGCGAAAGCCGGGTGGTCGAGTCGGTTTTGAACCGGCGCGCAAATCGCTTTGGGGCGGCCCGCATTCGGCATGAGCTCCAGGGGAAGGGCTTGCAAGCCGAAGCGGTGACCGCTGCGGTGCAATCTCTCAAGGGCACAGAGACCGAGCGGGCCCGTGGCGTCTGGCGAAAAAAGTTTGGTGCGCCAGCGGCAGATGCCGCCGAGCGCGGCAAGCAGATGCGGTTTTTAGCCGCCCGCGGTTTTGGCTCTGACGCTATTCGCCGCGTCGTCTCCGGTGCAGACGATTTCAGCGAAGACGATTTCAGCGGCTGAACTTAACTGCCAAGACGAAACGCCTGCAGCGCTTGCGCCCACGTCAAACGGGCAGCCGCCAAGTGGCGTTCCTTGACATGACCAAAGCCTTTGATCTGCTCCGGAATACGCGCAATTGCCAAGGCCGTCGCATGGTTGTGCTCATTGAGTGAAGCCAAGACCTCTTCCATGCTGGCGCGGTATTCATCGATCAACGCACGTTCGGTTTTCCGTTCGACGGTATAGCCAAACACATCGAGCGGCGTACCGCGCAGACCTTTGAGTTTGGCCAGCACTTTGAAGCCACTGTTCATCCACGGGCCAAATTTCCGCTTTTGCATTTCGCCAAGGTCGTTCTTGGGAGACAACAAGGGCGGCGCTAAGTGGTAGTTTATTTTGAAGTCGCCTTCAAACATGGCCTTGATCTTGTCTTCAAAACCCGTGTCAGTGTGCAGGCGCGCCACTTCGTATTCATCCTTGTAGCTCATGAGTTTGAAAAGCCCCCGGGCAACGGCCTGGCTCAGCGGGCTTTTGCCGCGGACGGTTTCAGGCAACGTAGCCTCGGCGGCTTCCACGCGGGCAATAAATTCGGCATAACGATGGGCATAAGCAGAGTTTTGATAGGCGGTCAAAAACTCCACCCTGCGCACCACCAAGGCGTCCAGTCCTTGTCGCGGCGTCGGCAGGCTGATGACTTGCGCGGGCGCAAAGAGTTTTTCAACTGATGAAAGGTCATGCGCTGCGCGCCGACCCCACGTGAAAGCCGCCTTGTTTTGCTCTACAGCCACAGCGTTGAGTTCAATCGCGCGCATCAGGGCCGTCAAGCCGAGCGGAACCCAGCCCTTTTGCCAGGCGTAGCCGAGCAACATCGGGTTGGCGTAAATGCTGTCGCCCATCAATTTTGTGGCAACGGTATCGGCATTGAAGGCGCGGACCTGTGAGGCTCCTACGGTTTTGATGATTTCAGCCTGGCAAGCGCGGCCCGGATTTTGCCAATCGCCGTTGTGCACAAAAGCAGCTGTTGGCGCACTGTGCGCGTTCAGGGCCACATGGGTTTTGCCCTCGCGCATGCGCAGCATGGTTTCTTTGTGCGCCGCCACGATCGGGTCGCAGCCGATGATGAGGTCGGCACTGGCCATGCCCACGCGCGTCGTGCAAATGTCAGAGGGCTGCTGGCTGATCAGCACGTGGCTCCAAGTGCTGCCGCCCTTTTGGGCCAATCCAGCAGCGTCTTGCGTGACGATGCCTTTGCCCTCCAAGTGCGCCGCCATGCCCAGCAACTGGCCGATGGTGATGACGCCGGTGCCGCCAACCCCAGCGATCACAATGCCCCAGACCCGATCCGTGCGACCGTCTGATCCGTCTAATAAAGGAATGATGGGAAGTGGCAAGACGCCCAGCGTGGCATCGTCAAACGGGTGGAGCTTGTTGTCGCCTTTGGACTTCTTTCTCAGCTGCCCGCCTTCAACCGTCACGAAGCTCGGGCAAAAGCCCTTGACGCATGAAAAATCTTTGTTGCAGGTGCTTTGGTTGATCTGCCGCTTGCGGCCGAATTCAGTTTCCAAGGGTTCAACCGACAGGCAGTTAGACTGCACGCCGCAGTCGCCACAACCCTCACATACCAACTCGTTGATGACCACGCGTGCAGCAGGATCAACCAACGAACCTCGCTTGCGGCGCCGGCGCTTTTCGGTGGCGCAGGTCTGGTCGTAAATGATGACGCTGCAACCTTTGATCTCCCGGAACTGGCGCTGAAGGGTGTCCAGTTCGTCGCGGTGATGCACGGTCACGCCTTCAGCCAAAGTCACACCGTCATACTTCTCCGGCTCGTCCGTCACCACAATGGTTTTGACTGCACCCTCGGCGCGCATCGACTGCGCAATTTGCAGCACTGAATGGCCTTCAGGCCGCTCACCGACGGGTTGTCCGCCAGTCATGGCGACGGCGTCGTTGTACAAAATTTTGTAGGTGATGTTGACGCCCGCAGCGATGCTCTGACGAATCGCCAGCAGGCCGCTGTGAAAGTAAGTGCCGTCACCAATATTCGCGAAAACATGCTTTTCGTGGGTGAAGGGTTGTTGGCCGACCCAAGGCACGCCCTCCCCGCCCATCTGCGTGAAGCCGATGGTGTTGCGGTCCATCCACAGCGTCATGTAATGGCAGCCGATACCGGCCATGGCGCGTGAGCCTTCAGGCACCTTGGTGGAGGTGTTGTGCGGGCAGCCAGAACAAAACCAGGGCGTGCGCTCGGTGTCGACCACCGTCACCTGCATGGCGCTTTCTTTGGCGGCGATCAGCGCTAAACGGGCGTCGATGCGGGCGCGCATGTCGCTACTCAAGTCGAGCTTTTTGACACGTGCCGCAATGGCTTTGGCAATCAGCGCGGGTGACAAATCGGCGTTGGCGCGCAGCAAGGTGTTGGCTGCCGGGTTGGACATGCCCCATTCACCGCCACTGAAGTCACCGTCGACCTCGTTGAACTTGCCGAGGATGTTGGGCCGGACATCGGCGCGCCAGTTGTACAGCTCTTCCTTCAGTTGGTACTCAAGGACCTGACGCTTTTCTTCGATCACCAATATTTCTTGCAAGCCGGTGGCAAATTCGCGCGTGAGCTGTGCCTCGAGAGGCCAGACCACGCCTACCTTGTGCAGGCGAATACCAAGCTGGCGGCAGGTGGCGTCGTCCAGGCCCAAGTCGACCAAGGCTTGGCGCGTGTCGTTGTAGGCCTTGCCGCTGGCCATCAGGCCGATCCTGTCGTTCGGGCCTTCAATGGCGTTGTAGTTGAGCCGGTTGGCACGGATGTAAGCCAGCGCGGCATACCATTTGTAGTCAAACAAACGCTGCTCTTGCTCCAGCGGCGCATCGGGCCAGCGGATGTGCACGCCGCCCGGCGGCATGACAAAGTCAGTCGGCAGTTTGATCTGCACTCGCTCAAGATCAATCAAGGTGCTGGCGGACGACTCGACGATTTCTTGAATCGTCTTCATGCTGGCCCAGACGCCTGCGTAGCGGCTCATGGCCAACGCATGCAAGCCCAAGTCCAAAATTTCTTGCACGCTGGCCGGGAAAAACACCGGCAAGCCGCAAGCCTTGAAGATGTGGTCGCTCTGGTGCGCGGCGGTCGAACTTTTGGCCACGTGGTCGTCGCCAGCCACTGCCAGCACACCACCCCAGGGCGTGGTGCCCGCCATGTTGGCATGCTTGAAAACATCCGAGGTGCGGTCGACGCCCGGGCCCTTGCCGTACCAAATACCGAACACGCCGTCGTACTTGTTGCTGCCCGGTGGCGCAAAACCAAGCTGCTGTGTGCCCCACACCGCGGTGGCGGCGAGCTCTTCATTCACCCCCGGCTGAAAAACGATGTTTTGTGCTTTCAGGTAAGTGGAGGCCTTCCACAAAGCCTGGTCGTAACCACCTAGAGGCGAGCCGCGATAACCGGAGATGAAGCCGGCGGTGTTTTTACCTTGCTGTTGGTCACGCAGTCGCTGCAACATTGGCAGCTTGACCAAGGCTTGCACCCCACTCATGAAAGCGTAGCCATAGTCGAGCGAATACTTGTCGTCGAGGGTGACCGTTTCAAGCGACTTGCGGATGTGCTCGGGCAGCGGTGCGTTCATGGCGGTGTCTCCAAATCTTCAAATTTTTATACCGACAAAGTGTAGGCGGGAGGCCCTGATAAGTCTTTGCGATTTGTGCCCTATTTGCGCTATCCTGCGCAAGATCCTTTCTTCAATTGACGGTTTATGCAAACACTTGATAAATTTGACGTGGCCATACTGAAAGAGTTGCAAACCGATGCGCGTCTCACCAATGCCGAGTTGGCGTCACGCATCGGGCTGTCGGCGGCACCGTGTTGGCGTCGCGTGCGGGCGCTCGAAGAGTCGGGCTTCATCACCGGTTACCGCGCTGAAATCAACCGCCAAAAAATTGGTCTGGGTGTGTTGGCCTTTGTGCGCATAGACGCCGAGCGCAACACCGGCGAAGCCACCCGGGAGCTGGAAGACGCCATCCGCAAGCTGCCCGAGATCGTCTCGTGTCACTACATCAGCGGCACCGGTACTTTTGAGCTGCAGGTGGTCGCGCGCGACCTCGAAGCCTTCAGCAAATTCGCGCTGCAAAGCATCATCAATTTGCCCAACGTTAAAGACCTGCACACCAGCTTTTCACTGGGCGAAGTGAAGGCTGGTGGAGCGTTGCCATTAGGGCATTTGGAGGTTGGGCAGAACTCGTAACCAAGTTCAAGCGACACCGCTGGCGGGTGATTGACCAAAGCAATTTCAGACAAAGTCCACTGGACAACCGAAGTCCAAGGGTGCAAATTGGTCTTCATGTTTGATCACGAGACCCCTACAGTCCACTTGGCTGCCGCACCGCAAAAACTCTCAAGCGCGCGCTCAATAAGGGTCGTAGCCGTGAAAGTACTGGGCGAAGCACTGACGCAGTTCATCAGCCAGCTGACGGCCATGCGTGTCTCAGATGAGCCCGAGGTGGTGCATCAGGCACGGGTGGCTTGGCGCCGTTGGAAGAGTGACTTCAGGCTTTTCAAACCTACGCTGCAGAACGTTGAGGCTGGGATACCCGCACTGACGCCTTTGCAGCCGCTGCTGATGGGTTTGGGTGCCTTGCGCGATCTGGATGTGGCCTTGACCGAGACCTTGCCGCAGTGGCGCAGCATTTACATTGACGGCAGTCCTAAGTCAAGCGCAGCGCTGGCCCGCCGCAGACGGTGTTGGCGGCAGTTGAGCGAAGACTTGCAGCGATCAGCTGACGAGCAACGCAGCTTAGTCCGCAGCGAACTCGCGGACCCCGCCGTGGTGGCCACGTTGCTGGCGCTCACCGAATGGGTGGATAGCTTGTCAAAGACATCGCAGAGCGCGGCATCTGAAACTGTGCCGCTGCGACGTTGGGCGCGGCATCGGCTGGCTGACTGGCACAGATGTTTCAAGGTGGCATTTAAAAGTGCACGTCACAGCGCCAACCCGGAACAGCAGCACCGCGCCCGCATCTTGGCCAAGCGGCTGCGCTACGGCGTGGAAGCCTTGGGCAACTTGCTGCCCGCGCAGCGCAGACGGCGCTGGCGTCAGCAGGCGGTTGAATTACAAGCTCGATTAGGTTCTGCGCGTGACCTGCGGCAAGCGCACGCGCTGGCCGTTAGCGTGGCTGCGGCGGACGACATTCAAACGTTCTGGCTGCGATTGGCCGACGAATCAGCGGAGCTGACGGCAGATCAATCGAGCTGAACCGTCGACAAATCAAAGGACTTGGGCGGAAAAGCCAAGTCCATTTTTTCAAGCGTGTTCACCAGCAATTCAGCCAAAAACAAATCGCGGTAGCGTTTAGAGTCAGCAGGGATCACGTACCAAGGCGCATTGGCGCTGCTGGTAGCGGCCATAGCCTCTTGGTAGGCCTCCAAATAGTCGGGCCACAACTGGCGGTCTGAAAAGTCTGAAGCCTGAAGTTTCCATTGTTTCAGGGGGTCGTTAAGCCGAACTTGCAGGCGCTTTTTTTGTTCTTGCTTGGAGATGTGCAAGTAGCACTTCAAGACCGTGACGCCTTGGTCATGCAGCAGGGCTTCAAAGTTGGCGATGTGCTGGTAGCGCTTGAGCCAGACCGGTTTGTCGATCCAGCCGCGCACCCGTGGCACCAGAACGTCCTCGTAATGGCTGCGATTGAAAATGGCCATCTCACCGAGCGCTGGTGCTTTGCTGTGTATCCGCCATAAAAAGTCGTGGCGTTTTTCTTCGTCGCTGGGCACGCTAAAAGCTTCGGCGCGCACGCCCAAGGGACTCACGTGCGAAAACACGCTGCGAATGCTGCCATCCTTGCCTGCGGTGTCCATGCCTTGCAAAACCAAGAGCAAGCCCTTGCTTTTTCCAGCGTGCAGCATCAGCTGCAGTTTTTCGAGCTTCTCGGCGGCTTTTTGGAACAGCCCTGGCCATGTGTCGGCTTCCGCATCTTTGGATGTGTCGGAGTCTGCCGGCAAAGTGGCTAAATTTTTGAGTTGAAAGGCGTGCTCAGCTTTGACGCGCCATGCGGAAAGATCAATGTGGGTCATGATGTCTTGAATGTACCTATCCCCGCAGTAAACGCCAAACGAAATCCGGCTTTACCTGTACTTTGCCCCGTCGCAACGACGCGTGTCACGAGAGCCTTGTAAAGTCCAGCCTATGCCAAAATCCGCATCCATGATTTCTTCTGCTTCCAAACGGTCTAATTTTTTCAAGCGCTGGCGCTACGCACTGGCTGTATTGGTGCTGTTGGGGCTGGCTGGCGGCGTCAAACTGTACTTTTTTCCGACTAACAAAGCACCGGCTTATGTCACCGCCACCGCGGCATTGGCAGACATAGAGCAATCGGTGTTGGCCACGGGCACTTTGCAGGCGTTCAAGCAGGTCAGCGTGGGTGCACAGGCCTCAGGACAGATCAAGACCTTGAATGTGGCGCTCGGTGAAAGCGTCAAAAAAGGCCAGCTGATTGCCGAGATTGACGCCATGAAGCAGCAGAATGATTTGCGCAACACGGAGGCGGCTTTGCTGAGCGCAGAAGCGTTGCTGGGGTCGCGTCAGGCCTCTCTCAAGCAGGCTGAGTTGAGCTTTCGCCGCGAAAAAGAGTTGCTGGCGGCAGATGCGAGTTCGCGCCAAACGTACGAGCAGGCCGAGGCCAATCTAGGCACCAGCCGCGCTGATGTGAAAACCTCAGAAGCACAAATTGCGCAGGCGCGTATTGCCGCTGACACCGCGCAAGTCAACCTGAGCTACACACGCATTTTGGCGCCAATGGACGGCGTCGTCGTGGCGCTCGTGGCGTTGCAGGGGCAGACCGTCAATGCCAACCAAAACGCTCCGATCATCATCAAGCTGGCGCTGCTCGACACGATCACCGTCAAGGCGCAGATTTCGGAGGCCGACGTGGTCCGCGTCAAGCCTGGTCAAAAGGTTTACTTCACTATTTTGGGTGCGCCTGACAAACGTTACTACACGACCTTGCGTAACGTAGAGCCAGCGCCCGACACGATCGTCACCGACACCGCGACGACCGTCAACACGGCCACGGCGATTTATTACAACGGTCTGCTCGATGTGCCGAACCCCGATGGCTTGCTGCGTATTTCGATGACGGCGCAGGTCTACATCGTGCTGAACGAAGCCAAGGGCGTCATCACCATTCCCTCCGCCGCGATCGAGCAATCCGGTCGGCGCGGCGCGACCAGCGTGCGCGTGATGAACGCCGCAGGCAAAGCCGAAAAACGCGAGGTCAAAGTGGGCGTCAACAACAACGTGAATGCGGAGATCCTCGAAGGCTTGGTGGTGGGCGACAAGGTCGTGCTGAGTGAAGCGGCTGCGCCTGGCAGTCAAGCTGCACAGCGTCAGCCACCACGCATGCGGTTTTGATGGCTGACGCTGTGAACGCCACGGCGTCGAGTACGGCCAACGCCGCGCCCGCGCTGCTTGAGTTGCGTGGACTGCAGCGGGATTTTCCCGCTGGCGAGGGCACGATCACTGTGCTCACCGACATCAACCTCGACATCCGTGCTGGTGAGATGGTCGCCATCGTGGGCGCATCCGGCTCGGGCAAGTCGACGTTGATGAACATCCTCGGTTGCCTCGATAAACCAACGGTGGGCACGTACTGTGTGGCAGGTCGACCGATCGCCGAGCTAGGGCCGGACGAATTAGCCGAATTGCGGCGCGAACATTTTGGGTTTATTTTTCAGCGCTACCACTTGCTGGGCGACTTGAATGCGCTGAGCAATGTGGAAGTGCCGGCTGTCTACGCAGGTCGCGACCGGCAGTCGCGCCGAGAACGCTCGACCGCGCTGCTGACGCGCCTCGGCATGGCCGACCGGCTGCAACACAAGCCCGGCCAATTGTCAGGTGGACAACAGCAGCGTGTGAGCATTGCACGCGCACTGATGAATGGCGGCCATGTGCTGCTGGCCGACGAGCCGACCGGCGCTCTCGATACGCAAAGTGGCGCCGAAGTGATGAAAATTTTGCTCGAGCTGCATGCCGAGGGCCATACCATCATCATGGTCACGCACGACATGCAGGTGGCCGCCCACGCAGAACGCATCATTGAGCTGAGTGACGGCCGTGTGGTGGCCGATCGCGTGACTCGGCCTGAGGCGGCCAAGACCGGCACAGCGTTGAAACCGGTGGCCAGCAGCAGTGGTCGCTGGCAAGCCGGGCGTGATCGTTTCAGCGAAGCTTTTCGGATGGCTGTGTTGGCCATGAACGCGCACCGCTTGCGGACTTTTCTGACGATGCTGGGGATCATCATCGGCATCGCCTCGGTGGTCTCTGTGGTGGCGCTGGGCGAAGGCTCGCGCCTGCAGATTCTGAAAAGTATCAGCGCCATAGGCACCAACACCATCGAGATTTTTTCGGGCAGCGGTTTTGGCGATCGGCGTGCCGCTCGCGTGCGCACGCTGGTGCCAAGCGACGCAGCAGCACTCGCCGAACAAAGCTATGTCGACAGCGTCACGCCGACGGTTTACACCTCGGTCACGCTGCGACACGGCAACATCGCTTTGACCGGCACCGTCAACGGTGTTGGCGAACAGTACTTTCGCGTGCGCGGCGTGCAGATGGCCTCAGGCCGCACCTTTGACGCCGACAGCGTGGCCAGCCTCGCACAGGAAGTGGTGATCGACGACAACACGCGCAAGCAGCTCTTTCCGAACAACCTCAACCCGGTCGGCGAAGTTATTTTGCTAGATCAGGTCCCTTGCCGCGTGGTCGGCATGGCTAAGCGCAGCGACTCCGCTTTTGGCAATGTCGATGCGCTCAATGTGTGGATTCCGTACACTGCCGCCATGAGCCGGGTGATCGGTCAAAATTACTTGCGCAGCATCACCGTGCGCATCAGTGACGACGTCTCGGCCGCCGCCGCCGAGCAAGGCGTCAACAAGCTGCTGCTACAGCGCCATGGTGTGATGGATTTTTATGTGCTCAACACAGACTCTATTCGGCAGACCATTGAAAGCACCACGCAAACCATGACGCTGCTGATCTCGGCTATCGCGCTGATATCGCTGATCGTTGGCGGCATCGGCGTGATGAACATCATGCTGGTGTCGGTCACCGAGCGCACCGGCGAGATCGGTGTGCGTATGGCCGTCGGCGCGCGCCAAGGCGATATTCGGCAGCAGTTTTTGATTGAAGCCGTGCTGGTGTGTTTGTTGGGCGGCGTGCTCGGTATTCTTTTATCGCTGCTGATCGGCTGGGGCTTTGAGCAGTCGGGCAGCAGCTTCACGCTGGTGTATTCCACGCTGTCGATGGTGGTGGCCTTTGTCTGCTCAACGCTGATTGGCGTGATCTTTGGCTTCATGCCGGCCAACAGCGCCGCGAAACTCAACCCGGTCGATGCGTTGGCGCGTGAATGAACTCTGTGAAACCCATGACCTTGACACCCTTGGCTTTGAATTTTCGCAGCATCCGATTAACTGCGGCGATTGGGGCTGCCTTGTTGGTGAGCGCTTGCGCCTCTAACTTCAACGGCCCCTACCACGCGCCTGCGCTCACGCTACCCGCGCAGTACAGCCAAGCCGTTGCTGACACCGCTGTGCCTGCAACGCCCGGCGCACGCTGGTGGACACGTTTCAACGACCCCGAACTGGACCGGCTGGTCGCCGAAGTCTTGCGGCGCAACAACAACTTAGCGGCTGCCGCGATTCGCGTGCGGCGCGCGCAGCTGTTGGCAGGCTTGGCCGACAACAATTTGCAACCGCGCTTCAGCGGCAGTGTCGGCACCGGCACCAGCCTGCCGCTGCAAGCTGGCGCGGTGAGTACGCCCAGCAGCAGCGTGTCACTGGGCGCGGCTTATGAAATTGATTTATGGAACCGTCTTGGTAGCCTGCGCGATGTGGCGCGCTGGGAAGCGCTGGCAACCGAGCAAGACCGGCAAAGTACCGCGCTGTCGCTGGTCGGCACCACGGCGGCGCTGTATTGGCAAGTGGGATTTTTGAACCAGCGTTTGGCGGCCAATGCGGAGAGCATTGCCTACGCGCAGACCACCTTCAATTTGGTACAAGCGCAGTACCGCGCAGGTGCCGTGTCGGGCTTGGAAGTGGCCCAGGCGCAGCAGACGCTGGCCAGTCAACAGGCCAGCCAAAGCGCCTTGCAGCAACTGGCTTTCGAAGCCCGCACGGCGCTGGCGCTGTTGTTGGATGGCCCGCCCGGCACCAATTTTTCGAACCCCGCCAGCTTGCCCGTTTTGACGCTGCCGGCGATGGATGCCGGCGTGCCTGCGTCCTTGCTGGGTCAGCGGCCTGACCTGCGTGCGGCTGAGCTGCGTTTGCGGGAAACGTTCACCGGCATCGATGCAACCCGAGCCAGCTATTACCCAGCCTTCACCCTGACGGGCAGCCTTGGCTCGTCAAGCGCCCAACTCGGCAGCGTTTTGCAAAACCCGGTGGCCACGCTCGGCTTGGGCGTGACGCTGCCTTTCCTGCAGCGCACCGCCATGCAACTAAGTATTCGCGTGTCCGAAACGCAGTATGAAGAGGCCGTGGTGAATTTTCGGCAGACGCTGTACACCGCGCTTGGCGATGTCGAAAACGCCTTGTCATCGCGCCAGCAGTTGGCCGAGCAGGGTGCGCGGCTGGAAGAGACGTTGCAGGCCGCGCTCACCGCAGAACGCTTGTACGAAGTGCGTTACCGGGCCGGTGCGGCTACTTTGAGTTTGTGGTTAGATGCGCAAGAAAAACGCCGCACGGCGGACATCGCTCTGGCGACGAATCGACTCGCGCGCTTGAACAATCAGGTCACGGTTTACAAGGCGCTCGGTGGCGATGCGGCTGTGCGCTAAAAACATCACTACGTGATCTTGAAAACAGTCCGCACCGTTTTCGACCCCTTCTTTTCTTCAAAAATAGACCACTGCTTGATGCCTTTGACCAGAAAAGAAGTGCTGACATCTTTCACCGGAATGCGGGCGGTGCGTTTGGCCGTGACCCAGTCCTGAACGTGCGGTAGCAGCGGGCCTTCGACGCCGGTCGGGACCAATAATTCTTTGTCCCCCACTTTGCCTGCAGAGGTGACGACGAGTTCGGTGGCGGGCATGTTGGCTTTCGTTTTTTATGGTTTGGACAGCGATTCAGCGCGGCCATAAGACCCACAGTTTGAGAGGCTGGTTCACTTTGCTGGCCAGCGCGCCGGCCTCTGGGCCAGTGCCGGCAAAGTAGTCAGCCCGCACCGCACCCAAAATCGCGCTGCCGGTGTCTTGCGCCAACACCAGTTTTTGCAATTGCACGGACGGGCCGCTGGACGTCAGCCAGACCGGCGTGCCGTAGGGAATGCTTTGCCGGTCGACGGCAATGGAACGACCTGCGGTGAGTGGCACGCCTTGCGCGCCGCGCGGGCCAAAAGCAGCGTCTTGCGCGGGCAGCGCTTCTTCCCTGAAAAAGATGTAGCGCGGATTGCTCCACAGCAGTTGCGACACACGCTGCGGGTTTTGCGCCGCCCAGGCCTTGGTGGCATCAGGCCAGGGGTTGATCTTGCTGACGCCTTGGTCCAGCAGCCACTGGTTGATGCTGCGGTAGGGTTGCTCGTTGGTGCCGGCAAAGGCCACCCGCACCGTGCGTTGGCTGCCATCGGCTTCGGTCAGGCGCAGGCGGCCTGAGCCCTGAATGTGCAGCAGCATCGCGTCAATCGGGTCTTCCAACCACGCGATCTCGCGGCCCTGCAGGGCCGCTTGCGCTTCAGGCAGGGTTTCAATGTCTTGCCTAGTGAACCAAGGTTTGCGACTGGCCAGACCGGCCGGTGGCTGGTACAGCGGCACAGCGTAGGCCGCCGTGGGTTGACGGCTGGCGCGAAACACTGGTTCGTAATAACTTGTCAGCAAGCCATCGGCCGCACCGTTCAGCGACTCGACGCGATAGGGCTGTAGCCGTGACACCATCCAGGCACGTTGTTCTTCCACGCTGCCAATGCTCAGACGCCTGATCTCCGGGCAGAGCGGCGCAAAGGTCGGTCCGGGTCGCTCGCAGCTTTTGATCCAAGCATTCCACGCTTCAAACAAGGTGTCGTTTTCAAAGCCAGGTAAATCGGTCCAGCGCACGGGCACCCAGCGGCTTTTGCCTTGCACCCGTGTGCCAGACGCATCGGGTGTTACGACTGAAGAACCGGGTGGGTTGACGGCTGTAGGCAAGCTGCCTTGCCCAGGCGCTGGCCAAGCTGGCAGCGGGGTATTGACAGCACAACCAGCCAGCCAAAGCGCGCCGCAGATAATCAAAAGCTTCTTTGCGAACCTGGAAAAAATGGCCATGATTTTGTTGCTACTTGAAGCCCTCGCGGCCTTGCTGATACTGGTGTTCATTGTGTGGTGGACCATGTTCTCAGGAAGACAAGGTGGCGAGATCAAACCCGATGAAACGCTCGAGAAAAAAGACAAAGACAGCGACTAAACATTGCGCATCAGGTTGGCCAACTCGACCGCTGACTTGACGCCCATTTTGTCAAACACGCGGGCGCGGTGCACTTCTACTGTGCGCACGCTGATGTCGAGCTGATCCGCCACCAGTTTGTTCGGCAGGCCGCCCACCACCAGCCGCATCACATCCCGTTCGCGGTCTGTCAGTCCTTCGAGTCGGGCCTGCAAGCCGGTTGACTGGTTGTGCAGGGCCAAGCCCTCGGCAGACAGCGCCAAAGCCTGCACAATGCGGTCGACCAGCGCGTTGTCTGAAAACGGTTTTTCGTAAAAATCAAACGCACCGCGTTTGACGGCATCAACGGCCGTCGGTACGTCGGCATGACCCGTGAGAAAAATCACCGGCAGCGTCGGCAATAAGCCGTAGGTGATGAGCTTTTCAAACATCGCCAAACCGCTCAGGCCGGCCATCCTTACATCAAGCAAAACGCAGGAGGGTTCGCGAATCCCGCTGATGGCCGTGATGTGCGCATCAAAGGCCTCAGCGCTGTCAAAGCACTCGCTCACCAAGCGCCGTGAGCGCAGCAACCAAGCCAGTGCTTCGCGCACGCCGGCATCATCGTCAACAATATAAACAGTGGCGTGGGGACTTGTTTTCATGTCAAGAACTCGCTGGCATGGGGGGTGGTTTGAAAGGGTGTGATCGACGCGGCCGAGTGGCCCGGTATCGGGCCGGAGGGCAGGGTGAATTTGAAAATCGTACCGCGTGGCTTGGCTGGCTCGTGACCCAGATAGCCGCCGTGCTGTTCAATCACCGTGCGGCACAGGCTAAGACCCAGACCCATACCTTCTGCGCGGGTGGTGAAGAAAGGTGTGAAGAGTTTTTCGGCAACTTCGTCTGAGATGCCGACGCCTTGATCGGTCACCGAAAATTCGACCCAGCGGTTGGCTTCGCTGGCGGCTGCGGGTTTCACGCGCAGCGTCAGCACGCGTTCATGGGCATGTATTTTTCTCGATTCAGCTTGCATCGCCTGCATGCCGTTGCGAGCCAGGTTTAACAGCACTTGCTCGACCATGGTGCGGTCGCACAGCACAACAGCACAAGCCGGGTCGACCTCGATCAGCACCCGCACGGACAACTTGCGGGCCTGCAAGCTCACCAGCGGCATGATGGCGTCGAGCAAGGCGCGTGGTGCTACACGTTCGCGGACTTGATCGCGCCGGCGCACAAAGTCGTGCACGCTTTTGATGACTTTGCCAGCGCGTTCGGCTTGCTCACTGATACGTTTGAGCGCCAGCCGTAGATCAGCGCTCAGCGTGACATCGGTGCCGCGTGCGTCACCGAGCAAATTCAGCGAGCCGGTCGCGTAACTGGAGATGGCTGCCAGCGGCTGATTCAGTTCGTGGCTGAGCAGTGAGGCCATCTCGCCGACCATCGCCAGCCTAGCGGTGGCCTGTAGCCGGTCTTGGCTGGTGCGTGACATTTCTTCGACCCGACGTTGTTCACTGATGTCGAGGATGGCACTCATCCAACCGGTGTGTTTGCCTGTGGCATTGATGAGGGGGGCTTCGATGATTAGCACTGGAAAGCGCGTGCCGTCGCGCCGCATGAAGATGGATTCATGCCCCCCGCGCGGCAAGCTGGCACTGGCCAGTCGGATCGCTTGTCGGTCTTGGTAGGCGCCGGCGAGTTCGGGTGGCCAGTAAGGGCTCGGGAAGTTGTGGTCGAGCAATTCTTTGGCGTCCACGCCGACCATTTCGCAAAATGCCGGATTCACATAGGTGATACGGCCTTGCAGGTCGCGCGCGCGCAAACCGGTGACCAGTGAGTCTTCCATGGCTTTTCTGAAAGCCAGCGCATCAGCCAGATCGTTCTCGGCTTTCAAACGCTTTCGCATATCGCGGCCCAACAGCAGCAGCACCGCCACCAGCGCGATAGCCATGGCGCTGACCAGCGCTGTTAGCACGTTAGGGAAAAAGTCGGGCGTGCCGCGCCAGCTGTCCATGCGCACCACCAGCGTGGTGCCGGGCAGATCCAGCAGCTGGTGCGCGCTGTAAATACGGTTGCCGCGCGTGGGCGTTCCGGCGATCGCCAGACGTGTGCCATCAGCCTCTGTGAACGACAGTCCTTGCCCGCGCGACAGTTGTTTATTCACCAGCTCTGACAAGATTTCTTGCAGCGAATAGGTGACCACGGTGTAGCCGGTCAGTTGACCTTCTTCCGTCAGCGGAATGCACAGGTCAAGCAGCTCCATGCCGAGGCCATCTTTTTGCGGCATGAAGTAGCTGCCCGAATACGCCGGACCACTCACGCGCACTGCCGTGGCGCAAGCTTGGGCGGTGTCCTGCATAGCACTGGCCCGGCTCATGCGCTCGAACACCGATTGCCGGAAGGGGGTGTCGTCGGCCCGCAGCAAGTCCAGCGACTCATCGCGCCATTCGACGCGCAAGATTTCACGGTGCTGGCGTAGCAGCTCGTTAACTTGCAAGCGCCAAGTGTCTGCACTGCGCTCTGTCGATTGCAGGGCCTGCAGTCGCTGGATGTTGCGCATCAGACCCGTGCGGATGTCGGTGACGATTTCGGCGGTGTCGCGCTCCAGGCGCGTTTGTATCAGGCTGCCTTCGTAGCGCCCGGCCAGCCAGACCAGCGTGCCCAGCATGCTCACCAGCAGCGCCACCAGCAGCACCCACAGCGACCAGCGACGATTCCATTTCAAGGTTAGACGCCAATGGCGTCGGTTGGCCCAGAGGGTTTGAATAAAAGTCGCGGCCGAGGGATTGAGTTTGAATTTCAGGCGGCTCATGGCTGGACACCATCCATGGCTTTGCCGGGCGCCGCGCTGGCGGGTTTGCGCTCAACGCGGGTGATGCGCGGATCGCTCCAAGGCCCGTCGATGTGAAACTCCTGCGTCGCCGCTTCTGTCAATGGACGGCGGAAAAACATCTGAGCTAAAAAAGTACCCAAGCCGATCGCCGGGTTGATGGCGGTGGCGATCAGCGAGGCTGTGCCGGCGTTGACCTCAGGGATCACCACAACCCGCAAGTCTTGCGTTTCACGGGCAATGTCAGCGCTGCCGTCCATCAGCACCGCGGCACTCACGCCCTTCATTTGCAGGTTGTTGGTGCGCGCTTGTCCTTGCTCAATGCTGACGTCGCCACGGGCAAAGTCAAAGGCGAAGCCTTCCGAAAAAACGTCGCGAAAATCCAGTGTCAACCGGCGCGGCAGGGACTGCAGGCTGAGTACCCCCAGCAGTTTGGCAATGCCGGGCTCAGCCTTGAGGAATTGACCGCCCTCGATATTGACGTTGAACTGTCCGGTCAGGCTCGGGTAATCCAAGCTCAGTGGCGAGCCGCGCCAGCCGACTTGGCCTTCAAGTTTGCCTTTGCCCCGGCGCACTAAACCTTCCATCCCCAGCCGTTTCAAGAGATCGCCGGAGTTGTTGATGTCGAGCTTGAAATTCATGAGCACGCGGCGACTCTGCGTACCGGGCGTGTTGGCGGCCCAGTTGCCATTGGCTGAGAACGTGGCGTCAGGCGAGTTGATGTTGAGTTTGTTCAAACGCCATTCGCGCACGCCGCTGTCGCGTGCCAATAACTGCGCGCCGCGGTTCACCGCATCGACCTCTACGCGGCCGAGTTTTTTACCCTTGAGCTCAAAGTCTTCAACGACGATGTCGAGTGCCGGAATGGCGGTGGGTTGACCCTCTAACAGGGTTTCCACATCACGCGCGGTACTGGCGCCAAGCCGCAATCGGGATAGTCGCGCATATAGCCGGTCACCCGAACCGCCAGGTGTTGCGTTAGCTTGACCGAATTCGGCGTAACCACTGAGCTCGTCAGCGTCCATGTTGGCGCGCCAGTTGGCACCCACGCGCGAAGCACCCAGCACGATTTTGTTGAGTTTGTAGCCTTCGAACGTCAATTCGTTGGCGCGCAATGCCAGTACGGTGGGCAGGTAGCCGTACGCTGATGATGCAACGACGCTGGTTGAGCTGTTGGCCGACTTTTTCGTGGCCGTACTTTGTGCTGTCGTGGCCACGTTTATCACGTTGCGCCAAGCGTCGGCATCTGCCCGCAGCAGGTTCACGTTGGCGGCCACCTCGTTAGCAGGTTGTGCTGCTGATTCGCCAGCCTCCAGCCCGATGGCGATACTGCCGCTCAGCACCCGCGCATCGGTGCCACTGAGGTCGCGCACATAGCGTACGTTGGCGAGTTTGCCGAGCGTCAGAGTCAATTGGTCTTGTAAGTTTTTACCCGGTACCAGCGACTCGCGCAGCAGCGTCTGATCGAACTGCAGGGGCAGCGCCTCGGCAGCGACTTTGCGCAAGGGCGCTGGCAAGTTAAGCGCCATGCCCTGCAAGCTGCTGCTAACGCTGAGCTCTGCGTTGCCACGGCGAAAGCCCAGCGCCGCACTGTAGGTGGTGCTGCCGCTGGCATGACTTGCCATCGTCGCGACGACGCCCAATTCGCGTGCTTGCTGCAGTCCTTCGGCAGAAATGCTGCCTTGGCCGCGAAACAGGATGGGCGCGTCGACGGGTTCGGCGGCCGTGCTGCGGCTGGTGTTCGTGGCCGCTGCGCCAGCCCGCATGCCGCCTTCAAAGCGGATGTCACCGCCGAGCATGCGTGCTTGCGCATTGCTCACGCGAAAGCTGTTCTCGGTGAACACCAGCGCACCCTTCAAGCGTCCCAGAACCGGAGTGTTGTGGGTGAATTGCACGTCATTGCCTGGCAGCGCAAGACTCCCTTGGACAGTGCTTTTGTCGAGGTTAGCCAAAGGCAACAACAAGCGCATGGTGTAGTCGGCCTGCCCGCTCGCGGTGGCTTGCAGCAGTGCATCGCCCAACATGTCGGAGACCGGTGAGGCGTTGACAAACTGCAGGCCTTGCGCGAGTTGGCCTTTGATGTTGGTGTTGACTTCGATGACCGGCTCAGCCAGGTTCGGCACGCGTGCGCTGCCCCGCGAAAGCTGAAGCCCGTCAAGGCCTGCCACGCGCCCTTGTGCTGCACGTACTTCAAGGCTTTGGCGATTGAAGATCAACTCGCCTTGCAGCGCATCGAGCACCGGCCAGGGCTTGGCGGTAGCGTTGCCGGGCGTGGCGGACAGTGTGGGTGGGACATAGGCATAGCGCACGTTGCTGGCCTTGGCGGTCACCAAAAATTCACCTTGTTTCGGATTCGCAAAGGGCAGTTGCAGCAAGTCGCCTTTGACCTTGAACTTGACCTCGCTGAGCCGGCCTTGTTGCACCGCATCGCGCACATAGTGACGTGCCGACTCCGGGAGCACCAGCGGCAGGTAGCGATGCACTTGGCTGGCGTCGCCTCGGCTGAAGCTGCCTTGTAAGTCCAGCACACCCGGATGGCTCGTCAGCGCTTTAGCACCGCTTGTTGCGGCGGAGTCTGCGCTGGTCCAGCGGACCTCGGCTTGACCTTCGGCATCGGCATTGGCAAAGCGCAGTTTTTTCAGTAATAGTTCAAGCCGCTGGCCATTGTGTTTCCATTGCACGTCGGTGGTGAGCGCGTTGAAGAGCAAGCGAGGTTGCTCAAAAACACCTGGGAATTCAAGCGCCCCCTGCGTCAGTTGGACCTGAGCTTGTCCGCCGTCTTGTGTCAGGTTGAAGTCCACCGTGGCGTTTTCGACGCCAGGACGTCCCGGCAGCGGGTGCGTCGGTGTACTTGAAGTGGCCGCAGCGGGGGCCAGCGCGAGACCCGTTACACGGCCGCGCGCCGTCAGTGTGAGTGGCGCCGTCAGCGCGCCAAACCAGCTCGCTTCGATGCGCTCGACCCGTCCTTTGGGAGCGAAGTTGTTGAGCAAGGTGTGGGTGTTGGCGTCCAGCGGTAAACGCTGGGCCATGCGGGCCAAAGAGGCCAAGTCCAATTGGTCAGCCTTGAGTTCGGTCTTGGCAGGTTGGGGGCCTTCGGCATCGGTGTGCGTCAGTGATACATGACCGCCCGGCCAGACCAAACCATCGTCCGCTTCAAAGGACAAGCCTTCGGTTTGCAAGCTAAAACCGTTGACCCGCCGTTGACCTCCAAAGCGGCCGGCGACTGATGCCAGCGTCAGCGGCTGCAGTTCGCGGGCCAGTCGGGTGCTGACGTCCTTCAGGGCGACATCGGCGGTTGCACCGGTGATCTGGCCGGCGGTGAGATCGGCCCAAACGCGCAACGCCCCTTGACCGCTGCTCACGTCAATGCCAAATTGGTCCCGGCTGAGGTATTGCCGAACCTGAGAGACATCGGCTCGGCTGAACTCGCTGTACAGCTGGCCAGACCAAGTCTTCCACGATGAGCCGCTGCCCGACAGCAGAGGTTGTCGCAGCTGGGCGCGCAGGCTGAAGCGTTCACCCCAGGTGGTTGGCGGTGTCGCGTCGATACGCATCAGATGGCGTTTGCCCGGGTTGCGAAGGACGGCAACTACGTTTGTCAATTCCAGTGGGGGGGCTGGCCGGGTTTCGTCTGTCCAGCGCAGCAGGCCACCGCGCAAGACCAGTTCGGTTTGCTCAAAAGCCCAGTCGGCAAACGCCGTGTTGCCACGCGCGGTGTCCGACAGGTCGAGACCGGCGATTTGGATTTGACCGTCTGCCGTGCGACGAATGTCAAGCTCTGCGCCATCGATCACCAGCTGCTCAAACCCCAGACTCCACAACGAGCGGGGTGACAGCGCAGCCACCACGCGTGGCAGTCGCAACGCGGTGCGCCCTTCTCGGTCAAGCAAGCTGACTTCGGTGAGTTCAAAAGAGGGGATCAAACCGCCGGAATGGGCTTTGATGTTGCCGATGCGAACGGGTACCCCTAAGGCGTGGCTGGCCTCGATTTCAAGGCGTGGGCGGAAGTCGCCAATACGCGGCACAATCCAGATTTGTAGCAGTCCATAGCTGAGACCTACCAGCAGCCAGAATGCCACGAGCAGCCACAGCATGACCCGCGACACGCGGGCTGTCAGGCGAACGTGGTGAGGTGGCAGCAGGGTTGAGGGGGGCTTTACAGGATCCATTGGCTTCGGAATTATGACTGTCGCGGCTGGCAGGGGTTCAATTTGAAAACTGTTTACCTTGATGTTCTCAACGCATGACACTCATTTCCCGCTTTGTCTGAACCCATCTCAACCCCTTTCACCACCGGCCTCGAGGTAGAAGGCGCCGCGTATTCCCGTTGCGTTCAACGCCTGCGGCGACGTTATGACGGCCAATTGAACCTTTTAGCCGCCGGTCCGCCAGAGCGTCCGGCCATGCAAATGGCGTTGGACGCGTTACTGGCTCAGGGGTTGGCCACGGGCGCGGCCTTGCGGGTGCTGCGCCAAATCGTGATGGAGCGCTTGGTGGTGTTGGATTGCGAAGGCGACGGCCCGACCCAAGCGCCATTGGCGGTGGTCACACGCGCCATGACCGAGCTGGCGGAATTGGCGCTCGACGTCGCCATGCGCGCCACACAGTTGGAGCTTGACGCGCTGTATGGCGCGCCGTTGGTGCCAACTGACTTGGTGACCGAATTCGATGTTGACGCCACTCCAGTGAACTCAACCGTCCGCGCCAGTCTGTGGGTTGTCGGCATGGGTAAGCTGGGCGCACGCGAGCTGAATGTCTCCAGCGACATCGACCTGATTTATGTCTATGACCACGACGGCCAGACTGCCGGCCGCGCGGATGGTCGCGGCCACATTTCGAACCACGAATATTTCGCGCACCAAGTCAAGGCCATGTATGCATTGATTGGCGACACCACCGAGCATGGTTTTGTGTTTCGAGTCGATCTCGCGCTGCGACCCAACGGCAACTCAGGCCCGGCGGCGCTATCCCTCAACGCGCTGGAAGAATATTTCCAAGTTCAAGGCCGCGAATGGGAGCGCTTTGCATGGCTGAAAAGCCGCGTGGTCGCGCCATCCTCCAGCCTCAGCGGCGGGGTCACTGGCAACAGCCACGAAACCGGCAGCCAGACCGGTAACAGCAGCCGCAACGGCTCGGCTCAGGCGTTGCGCAGCTCGGTCCTGCCCTTTGTCTTTAGACGCTACCTAGACTACAACGTCTTTGATGCGTTGCGTATCTTGCACCGTCAAATCCGCGAGCAGGCCCAGCGACGAAGCGCAGGTCACCCTGAACGCGCCAACGACGTCAAGTTGTCGCGCGGCGGCATCCGTGAAATTGAATTCACCGTGCAGTTGCTGCAGGTTGTCCGTGGCGGGCAATTTCCCGAGTTGCGCACCCGCCCGACGCTGGATGCCTTGCAGCGGGTTGCCAGCGCTGGCTTGATGCCGCAAGAAACCGCCGAAGCCATGGCCCGTGCGTATGTGTTTTTGCGTCGCGTCGAACACCGGATTCAGTACTTAGACGATCAGCAGACGCACGTGTTACCGACCCGCGACGACGACTTGGCCTGGATTTCACACACCTTAGGCTACCGGGATTGCTGCTCTTTTTTAGCTGAACTGGACACCCACCGCGAGCTGGTCGCGGGTGAGTTTGACAAGCTGCTCGGTGGCAATGCCGAGTGCAAAAGCTGCAACAAAATAGCCAGCGCACCGCAAGAGCTGAGTGAGCTGGTCGACCAGCAAGCCACCGCTTGGCCAGAGCGTTTCCGGGCGCGTATCGCCGAGTGGAGCAGTCATCCGCGGGTACTAGCGCTGCGCGAAGAGTCCCGCGGCCGCTTGATTAGGCTGGTGCAGCGTACGGCCGTCTTGCTGAGCGAAGGCAAGGTCACTGAGGAAGCTGCGTTGCGGCTGATCGATTGGATTGAACCCCTGCTGCGGCGCGAAAGTTACCTCGCCATGCTGCTCGAACGGCCTTCGGTGCACGAGCGCTTGTTGCGCCTGTTGGGGGCGGCCAAATGGACGGCGCGTTACCTGCAGCAGCATCCGAGCGTGATCGATGAATTGGCCAATGACGACATGCTGCATCAGCGCTTCGACGCCGCCATTTTCAAAGCCGAGGTTGAGCTGCGTCTTGCTGCGCTCAAGCGGACGGGCGAGGACGACGACGAGGCCTGTCTGAACCTGCTGCGGCGTGCGCACCATGCCGAAGTTTTTCGCACACTGGCGCGTGATCTGGAAGACATGCTGACAGTCGAACACGTGGCCGACGATCTCAGCGCTTTGGCTGAAGCCGTGCTCAGCCTGACCGCTGACTGGTGCTGGCAGCGGCTGAAATACAGACATCGCGAGCAATCCCAATTCGCGGTCATTGCCTATGGCAAGCTGGGCGGTAAAGAGCTCGGTTACGGCAGCGACCTTGACATCGTTTTTGTCTATGAAGACGACGACGATCAGGCGAGTGAGGTTTATGCCACGCTGGTGCGCAAGATCATCAATTGGCTGACGATCAAAACCGCAGAAGGCGATCTGTTTGAGATCGATACCGCGCTCCGGCCGAATGGCGGTTCGGGTCTGCTGGTCATCAGCTTTGCGGCGTATGCGAATTACCAACAACAACGCGGTAGCAATACCGCTTGGACGTGGGAGCACCAAGCCATGACACGCGCCCGATGCGTGTTGGGTGAGGCCTCTTTACACCAGCGTTTTGACGAGGTCCGGCACGCCGTCATCAGCGCGCCGCGCGATGTTGCTGCGCTGCGTGCCGAGATTGTCGCGATGCGCGACAAAGTCCGATTGGCGCATCCTGCCAAGCGCAAACCGGCAGGTCTTGCGCAATCGGCGCTGGTGTCGGTGCCTGAGGTCGAACCCTTCGATGTCAAGCATGCCACAGGCGGCATGGTCGATGCTGAATTTGCCGTGCAATTTTTGGTCTTGGCGGAATCAGGTAAGCACCCGGAACTCGCGGACAACGTCGGCAATATTGCCCTGCTGCAACGTGCTGAACGGGCCGGATTGTTACCCCCTGGTGTCGGCTATCAGGCTGCCGACGCTTACCGCAAGTTGCGCCGTGTGCAGCACGAGGCGAGGCTCAATGAAGAGCCGACACAGGTCCGCCCCGCCTCAGTACAAGCTGAGCGTGCGGCCATTCAGGCGCTGTGGGTGGCGGTGTTTGGCTGAGCTTTAAGCTCAGTTGCGCGTCACACTGCGCGCGGCCATGTCCGCAATCGCCGCGGCGTCATAACCGAGTTCGGATAACAGCGCGTGGGTGTGTTCCCCAAGCTTTGGCGCTGAGGTCCGCACGCCCGGCCGATGGCCGCCCAGTGTAAAGGGCATCAGCACGGTTTTGCTCGGTCTGCCGTCGGGCAAAGTGATCGGCGCTAGGCCGCCCGTGGCAAGCAAATGCGGGTCTTCCATCAGCGCTTCGGGTCGCGTGATGGGGGCAAACGGCAAGGCGTATTTTTCAAAAATCGCAGACAACTCGGCCGCGCTGTAGGTCGCCATTTGTGCGCGCAACAGCGGCATCATCCAGTCTCTGGCGCGGACACGGTCGTTGTTGGTTTTAAGGCGCTCGTCAGCTTTCAGGTCGACCAAACCAAAGACCTCGCAAAACACCGCCCAAGCGGTGTCGCTGACGACCGCCAGAAAAATCTGTTCACCGTCTTTGACTTGAAACACGTCATACACCGCCCAGGCTGAAATGCGTGCCGGCATCGGCGCAGCCGGCTGGCCCGTGACGGCGAATTGCATCATGTGCTGGGCCACTAAAAAGACGTTGTTTTCAAACAGGGCGCTTTGAATTTCCTGACCCGCGCCGGTGCCGTGCTGCGGGTGGTCGCGTTGCGCCAAGGCGGCCATCGCGCCGATCGCGCCGAACATGCCGCCCATGATGTCGTTGACGCTGGTGCCCGCGCGCAGCGGGTCGCCGGGGCGGCCGGTCATGTAGGCCAAGCCGCCCATCATTTGCACGACTTCGTCGAGCGCGGTGCGGTGCTCATACGGGCCGGGTAAAAAGCCTTTGTGGCTGACATAAATCAGACGCGGATTCAGCGCCTTCAGGCTGGCGTAGTCCAAACCGAGCTTGGCCATGGTGCCGGGTTTGAAGTTCTCGCTGACGATGTCGGCGGTGGCGATCAGTTTGAGAACGGCCTCAAGGCCTTCGGGCGTTTGCAGGTCCAGTGCCAGACTTTTTTTGTTGCGGTTGAACATCGGAAAAAATCCCGACCCCGAGCCAATGAGTTTTCGGGTGGCATCGCCGTCGCGGCCGTGGCCAATCGGCTCGACCTTGATGACTTCGGCCCCGAGGTCGGCCAGCACCATGCCGCAAGTCGGCCCCATCACCATGTGGGTGAATTCAACGACGCGCAAGCCTTCGTAGGGCAGGCGTGGCTTGGCTGACGCGTTCTTTGTGTCTGTCGCGTTGTGCTCAGTCATGTGTTACCCATCCTTTAGGCAGACCGGCTTCTGGTGTCATGCCGTAGAGTGCCTCATCTGGCAAGCCGGCTCGCAGCGGGTCACGTGCCGCCATCAGTCGGGTCAGGTTCACACCGGTGCTGATGCCCATGGCTTCAAACATGAAGATCAGGTCTTCGGTGACCACATTGCCCGAGGCACCTGGCGCATAGGGGCAGCCGCCGAGTCCACCGAGCGAGGCGTCAAAGGTGCGCACGCCTTCGTCGTAAGCGGCCAGGCAATTGGCCAGACCAAGGCCGCGCGTGTTGTGCATGTGCGCGGCACCGGCGTGCTGGCCGAGCTCGGCGCGCAGGCGCTTGAACAGTCTGCGTACCTGCGCCGGATTGGCGTAGCCGGTGGTGTCCGACAGGCCGACGTCGTCAGCGCCAGCGGACACGCACTGGGCGGCTAAGCTGATCACGTCGTCCTCGGGCACGTTGCCTTGCAGGGTGCAGCCAAAGGCGGTTGAAATGCCGGCCTCTAGGCCGACGTGTGGTGCCTTATCGCGTCGTAATTCCGCAATCAATCGGACTTCCTGAACCATTTCCAGTGGTGTTTTGCGCACGTTGGCCAGCGAATGCGCGTGGCTAGCCGACACCGGTAAGGTGAGCTTGTGCACGCCGGCCGCCAAAGCCGCTTCGGCGCCGCGCAGATTCGGCACCAGCGCCATCACCGTCAGGCCGGGCAGCGTGAGCGCGTGCGCCACCACGCCAGCGGCGTCGGCCATTTGCGGCAGCAGTTTGGCCGGCACAAAAGAGCAGACCTCGATTTCGCGCAGACCGGCTTCGTAGAGTGCGGTGATCCAGCGCTTTTTGTTGGCCGTGGGCATGACCTGCTTGACCGATTGCAGGCCGTCGCGCGGGCCGACTTCGCTGATCAATATCTGGGGTGATGGGGGCAGAGCGGGGTGTTGCATGGGCACAGGCGTGGTCTCGTGAATCTCAATGGTTGGGTAAGGCGCAGAGTCTGACTTGGCGTCATTGTTTCAGCAAACAGCGCAAGCGCGTCTGCGATCGCATTTAGATTACCACCCAAAAAGTCACAGACAAATCCTATTTTTAGCAATTAATCTTTGACCAAGTAGCCAATACAGTCATGGCATGGATAAAAAACGCCCTCGGTCTGCTGCTGCGCCGCTTCTTCCGGGCGCTGTGCTGTTCGACGCCTACGGCACATTGTTTGATGTTTACAGCGTTGGCTTGTTGGCCGAGCAGCTGTTTCCCGGCCACGGTCAGGCACTTGGCGTGCTGTGGCGGGACAAGCAAATTGAGTACACGCGCCTGGTCACTACCAGCAAACTTGGGGCCCAGCGCGAGTCGGTGTACCAGCCTTTTTGGGAACTCACGCGCGCCGGTCTGCGTTACGCCTGCAAGCGCTTGGGCTTGACGCTGACGCTTGACGCCGAGCAGCAGCTGATGAACCAGTACCGGCATTTGTCGGCTTTTCCGGAAAATCGCGAGGTGCTGCAAACGCTGAAAGCGCGCGGCATCATCACCGGTATTTTGAGCAATGGTGACCCTGAGATGCTGGGCATAGCCGTGCGCAGCGCCGGCTTGGAGGACTTGCTCGACCACGTGCTGAGCGTGGACAGTCTTCGGCAGTACAAGACGCATCCCGATGCTTATGCGCTAGGCACCGAGGCCGTCGGTTTGCCAGCCTCGCAAGTGGTTTTTGTGAGTTGCAACAGTTGGGATGCTCTGGGTGCTACCTGGTTTGGTTATCAAACCTTGTGGGTCAACCGCTACAACTTACCCTTCGAAGAACTCGGCACGCAGCCTGCGCGCACCGGCAGCAATCTGCGCGAGGTGTTGGCCTTTTTTGATCGCTGAATGCTGGCTTGATGGCTGGCGTATTTTGTATTTTTAGTCCTCGTTTTTGAATCAGTCTTTAGGAGAAAACATGTCAACTGCCCGCACCCCCAGCCACCGCCTGCAAGTCGCCACGCCTCTGTACCAGTTCATCGAAGAGCGCGTGCTGCCTGGCATCGGCGTCAAAAGCGCCGCCTTCTGGAAAGGCTTTGACGCCATCGTCGCCGACCTGTCACCTAAAAATATCGCCTTGCTGGCCGAGCGTGACCGCTTGCAGTCCGAGCAAGATGCTTGGCACAAGGCCAACCCTGGCCCGATCACCGACATGCCGGCTTACCGTGCATTTTTGGAAAAAATTGGCTACCTGACCGAGGTGCCGAAAAAAGTCCGTATCACCACCACCCAGGTCGATGCCGAGCTCGCCGTGCAAGCCGGCCCGCAGCTGGTGGTGCCGGTGCTCAATGCACGCTACGCACTGAACGCCGCCAATGCACGTTGGGGTTCTTTGTATGACGCGCTGTACGGCACCGACGTGATCTCTGAAGACAAGGGCTGCGAAAAGGGCAAAGGCTACAACCCGAAACGCGGCGCCAAGGTCATTGACTACGCCCGAAACGTGCTGGACCGCACCGCACCGCTGCGCAAAGGCTCGCACGTTGACTCTGTCGGCTACCGCATCAAAGACGGTAAGCTCGCCGTCAAACTCAAAGACGGCAGCAACACCAGCTTGGCCGACGCCAAACAACTGGCCGGTTACCAAGGCGAGCCAAGCAAGCCTAGTGCCGTGCTGCTGCAACACAACGGCCTGCACCTCGACATTCAAATCGACCGCAGCACCTTGATCGGCAAAAGCGACCCGGCCGGTGTCAGTGACCTGGTGCTTGAAGCGGCGCTCTCGACCATTCTCGATCTCGAAGATTCTGTGGCCGTGGTCGACGCCGACGACAAAGTGCTGGCCTACAGCAACTGGCTCGGCATCTTGCAAGGGACGCTGACTGAAAGCTTTGAAAAAGGCGGCAAGACCCTGACGCGCGGCCTGAACCCGGACCGCGTTTACACGCCGCCTGCCGGCAAAGGCAAGAAGGTCGTGTTGCACGGCCGCTCGCTCATGTTCCTGCGCAACGTCGGCCACCTGATGACGAATCCGGCGATTTTGTACACCGACAAAAAGGGCGAAACCCGCGAAATCCCGGAAGGCATTCTGGACGCCGTGGTGACCACCACCATCGCCATGCACGACCTCAAGCGCAGCGCCAAAGACGCGATTCGCAACTCGCGCAAAGGCTCGGTCTACATCGTCAAACCGAAGATGCACGGCCCGGCGGAAGTCGCTTTTGCGGACGAACTTTTCTCACGTGTTGAAAAAATGCTGGGTTTGCCCGGCAGCACCGTCAAGCTCGGCATCATGGACGAAGAGCGTCGCACCAGCGTCAACTTGAAGGCCTGCATTGACGCTGCCAAAAGCCGCGTTGCTTTCATCAACACCGGCTTTTTGGACCGCACCGGCGACGAGATGCACACCGCCATGTACGCTGGCCCGATGATCCGCAAAGGCGACATGAAATCCAGCGCCTGGATTCAGTCCTACGAGCGCAACAACGTGTTGGTCGGCTTGAGTTGCGGCCTGCGCGGCAAAGCGCAAATCGGCAAAGGCATGTGGGCCATGCCCGACCTCATGAAGGCCATGATGGAACAAAAAATCGGCCACCCGATGGCCGGTGCCAACACCGCTTGGGTGCCCAGCCCGACCGGC
>CANFWV010000041.1 GCA_947450695.1 Comamonadaceae bacterium | reverse complement strand
TAAATTCTGAATCGCTGCGCGGCCACTGGCCTAGACAGCTGCGGCGCCCGAGACGATTTCCGAAAGTTCTTTCGTGATCGCCGCTTGACGCGTCTTGTTGTAAATCAGCTTGAGTTCGCCAATCACGCTACCTGCGTTATCGGTCGCGGCCTTCATGGCCACCATGCGAGCCGATTGCTCGGACGCCATATTTTCCGCCACAGCTTGGAACACCAGCGCTTCAACATAACGAACCAGCAGGTCGTCAATGACGCTCTGTGCATCTGGCTCGTAGATGTAGTCCCAGCTGTGCTCGCCTTTATTGACTTCCAGCTTTGCCAAAGGCAGCAGCTGTTCAATCACGGGCTCTTGCCGCATGGTGTTGATGAACTTGGTGTAGCAAAGATACACCGCGTTGATCTCGCCCTTGCTATAAGCGTCGAGCATCACTTTGACCGGGCCAATGAGCTTGTCCAGATGCGGCTTGTCACCCAGCTGGGTCGCGTGCGACACCACCTGAGCGCCAACTCGGTTCAAGAAACCCAGGCCCTTGTTACCGATAGCAACTGCTTGCGCTGTGTGCCCTACAGCTTGCGCTTCCTTGAGCTTACCGGTCACCGCACGCAATACGTTGGTGTTCATGCCGCCACACAAACCCTTGTCCGTGGTGACGACGACGAAGCCGACCACCTTGGATTCGTTGGTCTGCATGAACGCATGCGTGTACTCGGGGTTGGCCTGACTCAGGTTAGCCGCGATAGTGCGAATTTTTTCGCTGTACGGACGCGCTGCGCGCATGCGCTCCTGCGCCTTGCGCATCTTGGAAGCGGCCACCATCTCCATGGCCTTGGTGATCTTCTTGGTGTTTTCCACCGATTTGATCTTGCCGCGTATTTCCTTGCCTGCTGCCATATGTATTCCTAAATGTTTTTGAAAGCTTTTGGCTTTTTTATCTATTCAGGTATGAATCAGGCAAACGACTTCTTGAACGCGGTGACGGCGGTCGTCATCTCGGCCTCGGCATCCTTGTCCATGGCTTTGGCCGTCTCAAGCTTGCTCATCAGGGCTGCGTGCTTGTCTTTGAGATAGCTGTGCAGACCGGCTTCAAAAGCCAGAACTTGCTTGACTTCAACGTCGTCCATGAAGCCTTTGTTCACTGCGAACAGTGTGGCGGCCATGATCGAAATCGACTGTGGTGAGTACTGCGCTTGCTTGAGCAATTCGGTCACGCGGGCACCGCGGTCAAGCTGCTTACGGGTAGCTTCGTCAAGATCAGAGGCGAACTGCGCAAATGCTGCCAGTTCACGGTACTGTGCCAAGTCGGTACGGATACCACCAGACAGGTTCTTGATCAGCTTGGTCTGGGCAGCACCACCGACGCGCGATACCGAGATACCGGCGTTGATAGCGGGGCGAATACCGGCGTTGAACAAGCTGGTTTCCAAAAAGATCTGGCCGTCAGTGATCGAAATCACGTTGGTTGGCACGAAAGCAGACACGTCGCCGGCTTGCGTTTCAATGATCGGCAGTGCCGTCAGTGAACCGGTTTTGCCTTTGACTTCGCCTTTGGTGAAGTCTTCAACGTATTTTTCATTCACACGGGCTGCGCGTTCGAGCAAGCGGCTGTGGAGATAGAACACGTCGCCAGGGTAGGCTTCACGGCCTGGTGGACGACGCAACAGCAACGACACTTGGCGGTAAGCCACAGCTTGTTTGGACAGATCGTCATAGACGATCAGCGCGTCTTGACCGCGGTCGCGAAAGTACTCGCCCATCGTGCAACCTGAGTAGGCGCTGACGTATTGCATAGCGGCTGATTCAGCAGCGGAAGCCGCCACCACAATCGTGTATTCCATCGCGCCAGCTTGCTCGAGTGAGCGCACGACGTTCTTAATGGAAGAGGCTTTCTGACCAATCGCAACGTAAATGCAAGGGACGTTTTGTCCCTTCTGGTTGATGATCGCATCAATCGCGACAGCGGATTTACCCGTCTGACGGTCACCAATGATCAGTTCGCGTTGTCCGCGGCCAATCGGCACCATCGAGTCGATCGACTTGAGGCCGGTCTGCAATGGTTGGTCGACAGATTTACGGGCGATCACGCCAGGCGCAACCTTTTCAATCACGTCAGTCATTTTGGCGTTGATCGGGCCTTTTCCATCAATCGGCTGACCCAGTGCGTTGACCACGCGGCCAAGCAACTCAGGACCGACGGGAACTTCCAGAATACGACCGGTGCATTTGACGGTGTCGCCCTCGGCAATGTGCTCGTACTCGCCCAACACCACAGAACCCACCGAGTCACGCTCGAGGTTCAAGGCCAAGCCGTAAGTCGGCGTGCCGTCGGCAGTTGCTGGGAATTCAAGCATCTCGCCCTGCATCACATCAGACAAGCCGTGAATGCGAACGATACCATCGGCCACTGACACCACGGTGCCTTGGTTGCGAATGTCGCTGCTGGCACCAAGACCTTCGATACGGCTCTTGATCTGCTCAGAAATCTCTGCTGGATTGAGTTTCATGACTCTTTCCTTCTTTCTAGGTTGAGGGCTGGACCGGAGCAAACGCTCAGGCGACCAGCGCCACTTTCATTTGTTCCAAACGGGCTTTGACGGAAGTGTCTAGCACCTCGTCACCCACCACAACGCGCACGCCGCCAATCAACGCCGGCTCGACTTCAAGCAGGACATTGAGTTTGCGACTGAAACGTTTTTCAAGCGTGACTGCCAGCTCAGCCAGTGCCGCAGCATCCAGCGCAAAAGCGCTGTAGACAACTGCGTCAGACGAACCAGTTTGTGCATTTTTCAATGCACGAAACTGGCTGGCGATTTCAGGCAAGACACTGAGCCGACCGTTGTCGAGAACGGCGCGCAAGAAGTTCTTAGCCTTCTCAGGCAAAGCTGTCTTGACCACACCGACGATCACATCAAAAGTATGGGCAACGGTGACCTTGGGGCTGTCAGCGAACTGCAGCAACTGGTCATCGACCGCGATCAGTGCCAGCTCATCGAGCCAGACAGAAGTCGCAGCCAACTCGGCACCAGAGGCTTTGTAAAGCGCTTCAGCGTAGGGGCGGGCAATAGTGGCGAGTTCTGCCATGTTTACAGCTCGGTTTTCAGTCGACCCAGCAAGTCAGCGTGCACGCTCGCATTGACTTCCTTGCGCAGGATCTGTTCGGCACCTTTAACCGCTAGCACGGCGACCTGCTCGCGCAGGACTTCACGGGCCTTGACGGTTTGCTGCTCGGCTTCAGCTTGCGCAGCGGCGATAATTTTCGCACCCTCTACGGTGGCCTTGCCTTTGGCTTCTTCAATCATGGCGTGAGCGCGGCGCTCGGCTTCTGCCAGACGCACAGCTGACTCGTTGCGCGACTTGGCCAATTCTTCTTCCACGCGCTTGTTGGCAACGGAGAGTTCAGATTTGGCTTTGTCGGCAGCTGCCAAGCCTTCAGCGATCTTGCTGGCACGTTCATCCAATGCAGCCGCCAATGGCGGCCACACGAATTTCATCGTGAACAGGACCAGCAATGCGAAGACGATAGCTTGAGCTATCAGTGTTCCATTAATGTTCACAGTTGATCTCCCTAGACCGGGGTTGACAGGCTAGGCTTACTTGACCAAACGTGCGATTTGAGCGAGGAACGGATTGGCCGTGGCGAACCACAGAGCAATACCGGTACCGATAATGAAAGCAGCGTCAATCAGACCGGCCAAAACGAACATTTTGGTCTGTAATTCACCCATCAGTTCTGGCTGACGAGCAGCTGCTTCGAGGTACTTGCTACCCATGATGCCGATACCGATACAAGCACCCAAAGCGCCCAGACCGATGATGAGACCAGCAGCCAGAGCAGCAAAACTAATAACTTCCATGATTGACTCCTAAATTATCAAAAAAAACGAAACAAGAAAAAACGAAAACGAAACGAAAACCAGATCAGTGAGCGTCGTGCGCTTGCCCGATGTAGACCAGCGTCAACATCATGAACACGAAGGCCTGGAGCAAGATAATGATGATGTGAAACACTGCCCACGCCCATCCAGCCGCGACGTGCAACAACAACAACATCAAGCTTGACGGCTCTGCAGACATAGCCCATGAACCACCCAGCAAGGCGATGAGCATAAAAACCAGCTCACCCGCATACATGTTGCCAAACAGTCGCATGCCATGCGAAACAGTTTTAGCGACAAAAGAAATCAGCTGTTCAGCGATATTGATAACACCCAAAATCACGGCGAAAATCGGATTTTTGCTGGTGCCAAAGGGCGCAGAAACCAGCTCATGAGCCCAACCACCAATACCTTTGATCTTGATGTTATAGAACAGGCAGATGAACAATACAGAGACCGACAGACCCATCGTCACCGAGAGGTCGGCGGTAGGCACAACGCGAAGGTAAGCGTGGTGCGGATCGAGCCCCGCCGCACCAAACACCGAACTCCAGATGACGGGCAACAAATCCAGTGGCAACAAGTCCATTGAATTGAGAAGGAAAATCCAAACAAAGACCACCAAGGCCAAAGGGGCGACCATTTTGCGACTAGTGGCGTTATGGACAATGGATTTGGCTTGACCATCAACCATTTCAAACAGCATCTCAACGGCAGCCTGAAAGCGACCAGGGACGCCAGAAGTCACTTTGCGAGCAGCCGCCCACAAAAAGAAACAACCCACCACACCCAGTAATATGGAAAAGAAGATCGAGTCGATATTGAAAACGGTGAAGTCAACAATCTCGGTTTGCGGCTTGTTTTGCCAATGCGTCAGGTGGTGAACAATATAGTCACTGGCTGACGGTTGATTTTCTACTTCAGACATTGTTTACTCTTTAAGCCGTTTTTCGTTTATGGCGCAACAAAAGCGCCAGCCAATACACCTTCAGAGCCAGAATCAAGCCGATTAGCATTGCCAACCAGTCCAGACCTGCAACCAACCGAGGGGCTGCAGCCAACATGCCGACACTCACGCCGATCTTGACCGCCTCCCACACAAAAAAACCAAATCCTGCCGTGACCGGACTGATGGACGAAAACTGACTCGTCAATCCACGCGCGAAAAGCGCTCCTGGAATCACCACTGCCAACACCCCATACATCACCGACCAAGCCACATTGCTTTTGCCAGCAACAACCAAGGCCACGAGTGCGGCCAAAATTCCCACCACCAATTGCCCCACCACAATCCACCAGATCGACACCAAAGGCTCTTGCTCACGCAGCCGCTGCGCCTGCTCGCGCGTCAGTGGGGTGAAGTTTTCCTCACCATCCGGCTCATTACCAAGCATTGCAATTTGCGCACCGTGTGTTGCATCTGTCATTGTCTTCACCATGGGTTACGCCAAGGTTACAAGCAGCTACCTAGCAAAGCCGCTTATTATAAGTAGAAACCCGTGCGCACCGTCAAGAAAATTTTCTCTTAATTGATGCTGCAGCGTATCAATTTCACAAAAAACCGCCTTCTGTGGATATGAAACGATCTTGGATGCAACGCATCAAGCAATCCCTGCCAAACCCTCAACGGCTCGCGATGCACCCGTGGCTCAAGCCTCTGTCGCACCGGCTGCTGGAGCCGGGTTTGTGGCATGTTCGCCACGAAGCCGTTGCGCGTGGCGCAGCTATCGGGATTTTTTGGGCTTTCGCAGTTCCGTTCGGTCAATTTTTATTTGCGACTGCTCATTGCGTCTGGTGGCGCGGCAACATTCCCGTCGCTACCGGTTTGACGCTGATCACCAACCCCTTTACGCTAGCTTTCTGGTTGTGGATGGCATACAAGGTGGGCGGCACCTTACTGGGCGCGCCGGGCCCTGGCCCCAACCTCGAACCAATGGTCAGCCGGGGGGCGGAAATCATGGACTGGATTACCAGCTTCGGTGCACCGGCGGCTTTGGGCATGGGTTTGTTCGCTATGGCTGGCGCGGCATTGGCGTACATCATGGTGAAGCTGGCTTGGCGAGTGCGTATCTGGTTCAAACGCCGATACCGTTCATGAATGGGGCAGCCAAGAGCCTGACTTTGCCGGACAATTAATCAAATGAACACTATTACTACAATGCAATCACCATCTGTTCCCAGCGCGGACCTGCCAACGACGCTGTGTTATCTCAATGGCAACTTCACGGCCCTGCGCGATGCCAAGATCAGTGTGATGGATCGCGGCTTTATTTTTGGCGATGGGGTCTATGAAGTGGTGCCGGTTTATGCCGGTGAGCCCTTTCGCTTTGCGCAGCACATGGCACGACTAGACCGCAGCTTGGCCGAATTACGCATCTCCAATCCCTTGACACACGCCGAATGGCGCGAAATCGCTCGCAAGCTGGTGACAGATTTCACTCGCGAAAACAACACTGAAACGCCACCCGATCAACTGATTTATATTCAAGTCACGCGCGGCGTGGCGATGCGCGATCACGTGATGACCAACGGTGTGACGCCCACCATTTTCGTCATGACCAACCCCATGAAACCGGTGCCAGCGGCGCAACGGGCTACAGGCGTGAGCTGCGTCACAGCCGATGACTTCCGCTGGGAAAAGGCCCATATTAAAAGCACCAGCTTGCTGGGCGCGGTGTTCTCACGACAAATCAGCGCAGATGTCGGCGCGATGGAAACCGTGATGTTCCGCAGCGGCTACCTCAGCGAAGCGGCTGCCTCAAATGTTTGGGTCGTCAAAGACGGTTGCGTGTTGGGCTCCCCCAAAGACCACCTGGTACTTGAAGGCGTTCGCTATGGTTTGATCGAAACCTTGTGCCGCGATGCGGGACTCGGTTTTGAATTGCGCCGCATCAGCCGCGCGGAGGTTTTTGCCGCAGACGAGTTGCTGCTGTCATCTGCCACCAAGGAAATTTTACCGATCACCCGGCTCGACGACTTGGCCATTGGCAGCGGCCAACCGGGCCCCATCTATGCCAAGTTGTACGCAGGCTATCAGCGCGCCAAGTCAGAACCAGCGCCATGAACAGCCCGACAGCCCCAACTGTTCCGTCTACTCCAGCAGCGCAGCCTGAATCGCTGATCGAATACCCATCGCTGTTCCCCATCAAAGTCATGGGACTCAAGGTCGACGGCTTGGTGCACGCCATCACCATGATCGCGCATGCCTTTGACCCAGCCTTTGACGCCAGCACCATAGAGCTGCGCGAAAGCAAAGGCGGGAAATACTTGGGCATCACCGTCACCGTCACCGCCACCAGCCGAGAGCAGCTCGACGAGTTGTACCGCACGCTATCGACGCATCCGATGGTCAAAGTTGTGCTGTGAGCCTAGCCTGATGACATGCTGCCTGTGACGGTTCCGCCTATGGCAAACATTGAGCCGCGGCAGCTGGGTCTGGTGCACTACATCGCCACTTTTGAGGCGATGCAAACCTTCACCGAGACCCGTGACCCGCAGTCACCCGATGCGCTATGGATTTGCGAGCACCATGCGGTTTACACCCAAGGTTTGGCGGGCAAGGCCGACCATGTTTTGAACCCTGGCAATATTCCGGTGGTGCAAAGCAACCGCGGCGGCCAAGTCACTTTTCATGGGCCGGGCCAAGTCGTGGCGTACCCGCTGATCGACCTGAAACGCGCCGGTTATTTCGTCAAGGAATACGTTTACCGCATTGAAGAGTCCGTCATCAAGACGCTCGCCTACTTTGGCGTGACCGGGCACCGCGTGACAGGCTCGCCCGGCATTTATGTCCGGCTCGATGACCCGACATCACACGCTGCGCTGAGCGGCCCACGCCATCCGGCAGACCCGTTTCACGGCCTAGGCAAAATCGCCGCTCTCGGCATCAAGGTCAGCCGGCATTGCACTTACCACGGCGTCGCCCTGAACGTCGCGATGGACCTTGAACCCTATTCCCGTATCAACCCTTGCGGTTACGCTGGGCTGCAAACCACGGATCTTTCTACAATTGGAGTCTCGGTGAGCTGGCAGGAAGCCGCCGACGTCTTGAGTCACAAGCTCGTCACGTATCTCTCCCCCTGATGTATCTCCAAGACGAGCACCCTATGAGCACACTAGAAAACGGCCATCCAGTCGTCCGCGAAGCCCAAAGCCAGCAAGACTACAACCCGCTGGCCAAGCAAAAAGCGGCTGCCAAACTCTCGCGCATTCCGGTCAAGGTCGAGCGTGCCGAAGTCCTCAAAAAACCAGATTGGATTCGTGTCAGAGCCGGTAGCCCGACCACCCGCTTTTACGAGATCAAGCAGATCCTGCGCGAGAACAAACTCAACACTGTTTGCGAAGAAGCCAGTTGCCCAAACATCGGCGAATGCTTCGGCAAAGGCACGGCCACCTTCATGATCATGGGCGACAAGTGCACGCGCCGCTGCCCGTTTTGCGATGTTGGCCACGGCCGACCTGATCCACTCGATGTGAATGAGCCTGAGAATCTGGCCAAGACCATTGCCGCCCTGAAGCTCAGCTACGTCGTCATCACCAGCGTCGACCGCGATGACTTACGCGACGGCGGCGCCCAGCATTTTGTCGACTGCATCACGCGCATTCGTGAACTCTCACCCCGCACGCAGATTGAAGTGCTGGTGCCCGACTTCCGTGGCCGCGACGACCGCGCACTGAGCATCCTGACCTCCGCGCCACCCGACGTGATGAACCACAACTTAGAAACTGCGCCGCGCTTGTACAAAGAAGCACGCCCCGGCAGCGACTACCAGTTCTCGCTGAACCTGCTGAAAAAATTCAAGGCGTTGCACCCGAACGTGCCGACCAAGAGCGGCATCATGGTCGGCTTGGGCGAAACCGACGAAGAGGTGCTGCAAGTGATGCAGGACATGCGCGATCACCAAATCGACATGTTGACCATCGGCCAGTACTTGGCGCCATCCACCTCACACCTGCCGGTGCGGCGCTACGTCCACCCAGACACCTTCAAGATGTTTGAAGAGCGCGCTTACGAGATGGGGTTTTCACATGCGGCAGTGGGCGCGATGGTGCGTTCAAGCTACCACGCCGACCAGCAAGCGCACTCTGCAGCAGAAGCCGTCGCACTGGCGGCTGCTCGCTGAACTGAGCGCTGAATTTAAAACAGCAAAACTACAGCAGCGAAGCCGGGTCTTCGCTGTCTATCACGCGCTGCGCCCAAGCCTTGAGCTTGCCGGCATCTGCGCGCAAGACTTCTTGCTTGACGGCCAGAATCTGTGACGGGTGCATCGAAAAACTTCTCAACCCGATTCCCAGCAGCAGCCGCGTCATGCTCGCGTCGCCGGCCATTTCGCCGCACACACTGACACCTTTGCCCTGCGCATTGCATTCGGCGATGGTGTCCGCCACCAGCCGCAGCACGGCCGGGTGACACGGGTCGTACAAATGCGCCACGGCTTCGTCCGCACGATCAATCGCCAACGTGTACTGGATCAGGTCGTTGGTACCGATGGATAAAAAATCGAAGTACTTGAGGAACAGTTTGAGCGTCAGCGCCGCCGCTGGAATCTCGATCATGGCACCCAGTTTGACTGGCCCGTAAGGTACCCCTTTGTTGTCAAGTGTTGCCCGCGCATGGTCAATCAGCGACATGGTCTGGCGAATTTCAGAAGCGTGCGCCAGCATCGGCACCAGTAGATTCACCTGACCATGTGCAGCCGCACGCAAGATGGCGCGCAGCTGCGTCAGGAACATCGGTGGGTCAGCCAGGCTCCAGCGAATTGCCCGCAAGCCCAACGCCGGATTGAGGTGCGCCTCTTGCGCCTTGGTGTGCCTATCCAGCGGCTTATCTGCACCAATGTCTACGGTGCGAATGGTCACCGGCAGCCCCTGCATACCGTCAATTGCTTGCCGGTATGCCAAGTATTGCTCCTGCTCGTCCGGCAGATTGCCAACGCGCCCCATGAACAAAAATTCGCTGCGGAACAAACCCACACCCACTGCACCCGCCTTGACTGCGCCGGGCGTGTCCTCTGGCATTTCAATGTTGGCCAGCAGTTCGACTTTCTGACCGTCTAGTGTCAATGCTGGCGTGTGCAGCAAGCGGTTAAGACGCTCGCGCTCCAACTCACCCTGACGCTGCTTGAAGCCGTACTCGGCCAGGATGATGGGCGACGGGTCAACGATCAGAACGCCGGCATCGCCGTCAATGATGACCCAGTCGTCTTGCTTGATCAGTTGACTGGCACTGCGAGCGCCAACCACCGCCGGAATGTGCATGCTGCGCGCCACGATCGCGGTGTGCGAGGTGCGACCGCCGACATCGGTGGCGAAACCGACAAAAAGGCTTTGCTTAAACTGCAGCATGTCGGCCGGGGACATGTCATGCGCCACCAAAATAAGCGGTACGTCCATGCTGTCGTCTAGCAACAACTCCTGTTGCAGTTTTCGAGCACTTTGCGTTTGCGGCTGCACTGGCGAAGCGACACCCTTCATGTGGCGCAGGATGCGTTCAACCACCTGCTCCAGATCAGCCTTGCGCTCGCGCAAGTACTCATCTTCCATCTCGTCAAACTGACGCGCGATCATCTCGTACTGTGTCGTCAACGCCCACTCCGCGTTGTAGTGACGCTCCGAAATCCAGTTCTTGACGCCGCTGATCAGCTGCTCGTCTTGAAGCAGCATCAGGTGAACGTCCAGCAGCGCCGCCAACTCATTGGGTGCGTCCCGCGGCAGTTCACGCTGCAGGCGAGAGATTTCGTCAGTGACCGCATTGCGCGAGGCGCGCACACGTTGAATTTCTGCGTCGACCTGGCTGGCATCGACAAAGTAATGTGCCACGTCTGCCCGGCTGGACGCCACCAACACCGCGCGGCCAATGGCAATGCCGCGCGAGACGGCCAGACCGTGGATGGAAAATGTCATTCGCCCTCGCCAAACTTGTCAGCGATCAAGGTCAGCAAGCCATCCATCGCGGCTTGTTCGTCGGCTCCGTTTGTTTCAATTTCCACTGTGCTGCCCATTCCCGCGGCCAGCATCATCACGCCCATGATGCTTTTTGCATTGACACGGCGCTCGCCGCGGCTGATCCAGACTTCGCACGGAAAACTACCGGCTAGCTTGGTCAGCTTGGCTGAGGCGCGGGCGTGCAGGCCCAATTTATTGCTGATGATGGTGTTGGTCTTGATCATGATGTCGGCGTTTCTGGTTTTGGGGGGCGGTGATAGCAACCTGCATCACCCCTTGCGTGGCGCCAATCAGGGCGCGCGCCACCAGCGCGTCAAGCGTCTCATGCCGATACGACACCGTCCGCAGCAACATCGGCAGATTAACGCCGGTGATCAACTTGGAATGCACGCCATCGACCAATTTTTGTGCCACGTTGCAGGGTGTAGCTCCAAACACATCGGCCAGCACCAACACGTCCGACGTACCCAGTTGTTCAAGCATGATGCGGGCTTGTGCCAGCGTTTCCTCTGGTGGCATATGCGGCTGCACGTCCAAGGCAATCACGCCTTCTGGGCTATCTGTGAACACATGCGCGATGCATTGGCGAAGCGCCGAAGCCAAGGGCGCGTGTGCGATGATAAAAATGCCGTTCATTGGTGTTAATTATCCGCCTTACCCCTGAGAAACCAGACATATGACGCGAGACAACAACACAAAAAGACAAGCATAGCAGCCTGAAAACTGACGATTTCAGACATGCCGGCGACCTTGAAGGCGTCAATTAGCAAACCAATCCCCCACTGAACGCAGAAGACGCCAGAAAAAATCATGAGGTTATAGGCAGACAGCGCGCGCCCGACCAGTGACGGCTTGAATGCCATACCCATCGCCGGTTGGGCCAATCCCATGACACTTGACAACACACAAAACGAGGCCCAACCGATCCAGCCAGTGGCGCTGGCACCCGCAATATTGATCGCAAGGGCCAGCAGGCTCAGCGGCACAACCCAAGCAATGAGCCGCTCGGGACTCCAGCCCCGACCCAGCAACCATGGCATCAACATGCCCCAACCCCAGAAAGTCACCAGCATGCAAGCGTTGAGGTAAAAAAGGCCTGTCGCCGAATCCAAGGGGGTGTAGCCGGCAACACGGACCATCCACGGCCCGGCCCATAACGTCTGCACGGCGATCAGTCCGCCGTAATTGAAAAATGCCAAAGGTGACATTTTCTGAAAATAGCGACTTTTCCAGACCTCCGAATAGGTCGCGGAACTGGCTTCAACAGTTACGGTCGCACGAGGTGATGCCGGCACGACCCAAGCGATCACCGCCATGCACAGCAGAATCAAGATGGCGAGCAACCAGAACAACGGGCGCCAACCGGTCAAAGGCATCAGCCACTGCACTGGCAAGGTCGACGACAACATACCGAGCGAGCCCGTCATGAGCATCCAGGAATTAGCACGCAGCACAGTAGGACCATCGAGCCAACGCCGGAAACCGGTGAGCGGCGCCATCAAGCAAGCGCTAACGCCCATGCCCACCAGTACCCGTGCCGCCAGCAGCCAAGCAAAACTACTGGCCATCGAAAAAGCCACGCATCCCAAGACCGCAAAGCTCAAAAAATAAAGGATGACGCTCTTAGGGCCGTACCGGTCAAGCCAACGGCCCAGCGGCAACTGCATTGCCGCAAAGCCGAAAAAATAACCGCCGGCAAGCAACCCGAGGTCACTCGCCTTCAAACTGAAATCCTGCGTCAGCACTGGTGACAGTGTGGCTGTGATGGCCCGCACCAAGGTCGAGCAAAAGTAGGCTGCAGCAAAGGCCAAGAAAACAAACGCAGCAGCCTTGCGATCCAGTCTGCCGCTGTCGTGCAGAGTGCCGGCGTTCGTGTTAATCGTCATGTCTGGCTGACGGCTTTAGCGGCATCAGTCAAACTTGATACTGGCGAAAAAAATTTCTGCCGCCACTGGCTCAATAGCCGTCGCGTACATCACCACTTGGACCACTTGTGAGCCTTTGCTAAAGTAAGCTGCCCAGCCATTGACGGCACTGCCGTCAGGCCGCTGGCCTTGTGCCAACATGAGTACCGGGGCAGGCTCGGCAGAAGCCCCTGGCACCCGAAGAGAACGCGTTTGCGTGGTTGAGGGCGCGGCCTTCATGTTGCTCAGTGTGAGCCCCTGCCACTGCGTGAGCACTTCCGGCAAATTCGGGGCATCACCCAAGTCAGCAACAGCCACTGCAAAAGTAGCGCCACCGGCGTCACAGCCCAGCATCGTCATCTTGGTGGAGCGCCCGCCCAGCGGCACGATTTTCTCGCCCTGGTCTGGCTTGCAGGGCAACAACAAAGTGAGCCCGCTGTTACCGGGCTGGACGTCACGCCAATTCAGCTTCGGACTACAAGCCGATGCCAGCAGCAACCCGGACAAGGCAAGCAAACCCCAGGCGGCACGGACAACCCAGCGAGTCACAGTTGCGTGGGAAAAACGATGCAAGGTACCCAAGAAAGGTGAGGAATGAAAGATCATGTCAGGGGATGTCAATGCGAGCCTTAGGCTTTGGAGCGTAACAAGAATGAGCGAAGTGCAACCCTGACTTTACAACCATTCATGGTTCTGCACTGCTGCAGTTCTCTGCGCACGATGACTGTCGCGCGACAAAACTTCGAAGAGTGCACCAAACCAGCGCTTCGACAAACCCGCATGAGGCACCGATTTGGGGCGACGGGTGGCTATTCAAAAAACTCCGCCCTAGCGGGCTCAGCTCAGCACCTCAAAGACTTTGCAGCCTAGGTGGCGCGACACTTGCGTTACCCAACGCATCTTCATTTGAAAAGGTGTGCAGCATGTCCGACTACTTTTCCCCGTACGACGCAGATCGTCCGCTGATGCTCAAGTGCAGCTGCGGCAAAGAACACTCCGCCGCCGACCACGAAGCGGAAAGCGCGGCCAGCGCCACCACCGAACTGCGCCGTCGCAGCTTGACCAGCGAGTTCGAGTCTTACTCCAACGCATTCATTGAGGCCACGTTAGTCAAAGCGATTTTTCCGCAAGACGAAGTGCGCCGCCGATTCTTACGCGCCGTTGGCAAAGGCACAGCGATGGCCGCCATCTCCAGTCTGCTGCCTGTCGCCAGCATGCAAGCCATGGCACAAGAAGCGGGGAAAAAAGCTGGCTCGCTGGAAAAAACCAACCTAAAAATTGGCTTTATCCCCATCACTTGCGCGACGCCGTTGATCATGGCGCAGCCGCTGGGCTTTTATAAGCAGCAGGGTCTGAGTGTCGAGCTCACCAAGACTGCTGGCTGGGCGCTTATTCGCGACAAGATGATCAACAAGGAATATGACGCGACCCATTTCTTGTCGCCAATGCCGCTGGCCATCTCAATGGGCCTTGGCTCCAACGCCACGCCGATGAATGTGGCGACCATCCAAAACATCAACGGCCAGGCCATCACGTTGGCGCTCAAGCACAAGAACAACCGCGACCCGAAAAACTGGAAGGGCTTCAAGTTCGCGATTCCCTTTGAGTACTCGATGCACAACTTCTTGTTGCGCTACTACCTGGCCGAAGCGGGCCTGAACCCTGACACCGACGTGCAACTGCGCGTGGTGCCGCCAGCGGAGATGGTGGCCAACCTGCGCGCCGGCAACATCGACGGTTTCCTCGGCCCCGACCCCTTCAACCAACGTGCGGTTTACGAAGAAGTTGGCTTCATTCACCTGCTGACCAAAGACATCTGGAACGGCCACCCTTGCTGCGCGTTTGGCACATCCACCGAATTCATTCAGAAAAACCCGAACACCTTTGCGGCACTTTACCGCTCCGTGTTAACCGCAGCAGCCATGGCACGCGACCCGAACAACCGCGAGCTGATCGCCAAAGTCATTGCGCCTGCACAGTACCTGAACCAGCCCGAAGTGGTGATCAGTCAAGTGCTGACCGGCAAGTTTGCCGACGGTCTTGGCAACATCAAAACCGTCCCAGATCGTGCTGACTTTGACCCGATGCCGTGGCAATCCATGGCGGTCTGGATGCTGACGCAGATGAAGCGCTGGGGCTATGTCAAAGGGGATATCAACTACAAGCAAATCGCTGAGAAAGTGTTCTTGTTGACAGATGCCAAAAAACGCATGGTCGAGCTCGGGCAGAAGCCGGCCGAGGGCGCGTATCCCAAGTTCACCATCATGGGCAAGGTGTTTGACTCCACCAAGCCGGATGAATACCTAAAAAGCTTCCCGATCAGCAAGTCATGAAACCGATGATCATCCACTGCGCGACCAACGGAGTTCATCCATGCTGAAGTCTTTGAACATCAAGGCCTCGCTGGTTTCAGTGCTGTTGCTTTTTGTACTGCTGGCGGCATGGCATATGGCGACGCTGCCAGTGAGCAGCGCGGCGACCAATCCGGCAGTCTCTGCCGAGCGAGCCGAGTACCTGAAGATGCTGGGCAAAGACCCTGGCACCGCCAAGGCCAGCGGTTTTCCAACACCGCTGCAATTAGGCCAGACCGCCTGGAAGCAGTTGTCTGATCCGTTTTATGACAACGGCCCAAACGACAAAGGCATTGGCATTCAGCTCGGCCATTCACTCGCCCGGGTAGGACTGGGGTTTTTTCTGGCCTGCATCGTGGCGATTCCTCTAGGCTTCTTGATTGGTATGTCGCCGTTGATGCGGCGCGCGCTGGACCCATTCATTCAAGTGCTCAAGCCTATCTCGCCACTGGCCTGGATGCCGCTGGCGCTTTACACCATCAAGGACTCCTCGGCTTCCGGCATTTTCGTGATTTTCATCTGCTCTGTTTGGCCGATGCTGATCAACACCGCCTTTGGTGTGTCTGCCGTCAAGCGTGAGTGGCTCAACGTCGCCAAGACGCTCGAAGTCCATCCGCTGCGCAAGGCTTTTTTGGTGATCTTGCCAGCCGCGGCACCGACAATTTTGACGGGCATGCGAATCTCCATGAGCATCGCTTGGCTGGTCATCGTGGCCGCAGAGATGCTGGTGGGCGGCACCGGCATCGGCTACTTCGTCTGGAACGAATGGAACAACCTTTCCCTGACCAATGTGATTTTTGCCATCGTTGTGATTGGCGTGATGGGTATGCTGCTGGACTTGGTCTTTGCGAAGCTGCAGAAGTGGGTGACCTATGCTGAATAAACAAGACATTGCAGGTGCGTCCAGCGCCTCCCTATTCCTGAAGATCGAGGGGCTGGCTAAAACTTATCCCGGCAACACTGAACCTGTTTTTGACGGCGTCAATATCGACATTGCGCGCGGTGAATTTGTCTGCATCATCGGCCACTCCGGCTGCGGAAAAACCACCATTTTGAACGTCCTTGCAGGCTTAGAGAGCGCCAGCAGCGGCCATGTTTTTATGGACGGCAGAGAAGTCGCCGGTCCGAGTCTCGAGCGCGGTGTGGTCTTTCAAGGACATGCCTTGATGCCTTGGTTGACTGTGCGCCAAAACATTGCCTTTGCAGTCCGTTCAAAATGGCCGGAGTGGAAACCCGCCAAGGTATCTGTCCATGTGCAGAAATACATTGAACTGGTGGGTTTGACGGCAGCCATCGACAAGAAACCCTCAGCACTGTCAGGCGGTATGAAGCAGCGGGTTGGCATCGCCCGCGCCTTTGCCATCGAGCCCAAGATGCTGCTGCTCGACGAACCCTTTGGCGCGTTGGATGCACTGACGCGCGGCACCATTCAGGACGAGTTGATGTCGATCGTTCGGGAAACCCAACAAACCGTTTTCATGATCACGCACGACGTCGATGAGGCCGTGTTGTTGGCCGACAAAATCTTACTGATGAGCAATGGGCCGCAAGCGCGCGTGGCGGAGATTGTGCGCAACACCTTGCCAAGAGACCGGCAACGTGCCACCTTGCACCACGACCCGCAGTACTACCCGCTGCGCAACCATTTGGTGGACTTTCTGGTCACGCGCTCCAAACACTTGTCGCACGGCAAGGCCCCGACGCACCCGCCCACCGTCGAGCCGGGGCGAACGGCGGCGGGTGTTGCGGACCTCCAAGCCGTGGCCTGAACGCCTTCCCTTATTTTTAATTTTTCCCGTCAATTTTTCATTCAAAACATCAGGAGCTATTTATGAATCGCAACGACATCACCGAAAAAATTATCACTGTCAAGGTCAGCAAAGGCATCACCTGGGAATCGGTCGCCAAGAAGGTCGGCCTCAGCAAAGAATGGGTCACCGCAGGTTGCCTCGGTCAAATGACCTTTGACGAAAAACAGTCAAAGGTCCTCGGCAAGATTTTTGGCCTCACGGCTGAAGAACAAAAGTGGCTCCAAGTTGTACCGTACAAAGGCTCATTGCCAACACAAGTGCCGACCGATCCGCTGATCTACCGCTGGTATGAAATTGTCAGCGTCTACGGCACCACCATCAAGGAACTGATTCACGAAGAGTTTGGTGACGGCATCATGAGCGCGATTGATTTTTCGATGGACATCGTGCGCCAGCCGGACCCCAAAGGTGACCGTGTGAATGTTGTTTTGTCTGGCAAATTTCTGCCCTACAAGCAGTACTGAAAATACAAAAATCCAGCGACTCGGCAACGAGTCGCTCAGGTTGTAGGAGCTCCGCGCTGGAGCAGGGGCGCAGCTTCAGCAAAAGCCGGCAACTGCTGGCAGCGCTGCACAATTCGCTCGATCAGCGGAATGTCTGGAACCGCGATCTTGAACACCTGCATGACCGCCATCACGCTGGCCAGACAAACATCGGCCATGCCTGGCTGATCGCCATGGCAGAAGGTCCCTGTCGCAGCCTCACTGGCCAAGCGCTTTTCCACAGCGAACAGGCCCGTACCAAACCAATGCTGCTGCCAAGCTCGCCATGCGGCATCATCGAAGTCAGCGGCTGACGTCAGGTATTTACGCACGCGCGGCGTGATCAGCGGGTGCGTGTCGGCGGCGAGCATATTAGCGAGTGACCGAACTCGTGCGCGGCCGTGCAAATCGGCTGGCAACAACGCGGGGGCTGGCTGCAATTCTTCTAAAAATTCCAGGATGGCCAGCGACTGCGTGATGGGGGGATGCCCAGCCTGAATCAGCGTTGGCAATCCCGCCAGCGGGTTGACCTTCAAATACGCTGGACTGCGCTGCTCGCCGGCATCCAGATCGATGTTGATCTCTCGTGCCTGCAATCCCTTGAGCCTCAGCGCCACGCGTACGCGGTAGGTCGCTGAGGTACGCCAGAAAGCATAAAGTTCAAACGAGGTGATGCTGGCAGACATGTCTTCTTTCAATGATGACGACCTTCGAAAAATTCAAAAGCCAGTCAACGACGTTAATGCAGGGTCAGCGGAAGTGAGCTGGTTTTGACGCGTACCACAGCTGCGCGGGACGCGTAAGGCACGGGCTCTGCGCCACAGATGGCTGCAGCCACAGTGCGTGCCTGACGGGCAATCGGTTCTATGAAACGGCTTGATCGACCGTCGATGGTGATGCAGTCACCGAGTGCATGAATCCGCGGCACACTGGTCGACAGTGTTTCTGCATCGACAGCAATACCATCGCGCCAAGCCAGCCCTGCACTCCGGGCTAGGCGGCTGGGCGTGTGCAGACCCGTAGCCGCAATCACTTGGTCGGCATCGAAAGTCTGACCGTCCATAGTGCGGAGCTGGTAGCCCTGACCTTTCCGAGCCAAACTGGCCACGCTAACCCCTCCGACGAATCGCAAAGACAGGGATTGCCAAGCGGCCAGCAATGGCTGCCCGGCTTGCTCAGACGGCCAGCGTGCAAGCGGCTGATCCTGTGTATCAATCAGGGTGACGTGGTGACCGCCCAAGGCCAAATCATTGGCAAGTTCGCTGCCCACCAAACCCGCACCGACGATCAACACTGCTTTGGCGCCGGCGGTTTTCACATCGCCCAAAGCCGCGCATAAGCGAAGGTACATGCCCAAGTGATTGACACGCCAGCACAGCGACGCCGGCAGGCTGGGCGGCAGCGCCGCTTGCGCACCGTGCGCCAGCACCAGATGCTCGTAACGCAGTGTGCCGCGCGTGGTGCGCAGGGTTTGCGTGGCGCTGTCGACATGCACCGCATGGGTCTCGCTCAGCAGTCGAACATTCAAGCGCTGCGCGGCATCTGCACCGCTTTCACGCACCAGTCGGTCAGAAGCCAAACCACGCGCCATCGCCACTGACAGCTGCGGCTTGTCATAAACATCGCCAGGACAAGCGGTCACGACAGTGATCGGCAAATGAGGATCCAAAGCGCGGAGGGCTTCGGCCGTCTGCCAGCCGGCACGGCCTGCGCCAACGATGACCACGCCTGTGCTCTCGCGACGGCTCGCCACGGAGCCAGCGCTGCGGCCCTGGAGCTGCGCCATCAGCGCATCCAGACCGGGTGCTTGGTAAAGTGTGAAGTCCGCCTTGGTGACGCCGCACAGCGGACAGGCCCAATCTTCAGGGATGTCTGCGTAGCGCGTCCCGGCGGCTAGGCCACCGTCCACATCGCCGTCGGCTTCGTTGTAGATGTAGCCACAAGCATCGCAAATGAAAGACAGGAAAGGCGGCAACGCCAACGCCAACGCCAAGTCAACACCGCTGGGAGCTGGGGTCATGCTGGACTTTCCTCGGTGCTGAGCCGCGCTATTTCCTTGCGTAAATGCTTGATAGCTGGCGTGACGATGGCCACAAAGTGTGACTCACGCACGCGTCGCTGCACGTCAGAACTGAGCAGATAACCCCGCGCACCTTGGTGCATCAGCGCTGACTGCGCAGCCCGCAGACACAGCTCGGCACCATGCGCACGGGCATCGAGCACGTTGATGAAAAATTCTGTCGAGGTGTCAAAAGGCGTGCGCGCCAGAATCATGACCCGCTCGGTGAGCGCATTCAGCTCGGCTTGCAAAGTGTCGGGACGATCTTCTAGGAATTGGTTCACATGCCCGAGTTGTCCCTCGACCGCCCAGATCGAGTCGATAGCACCCTGCGTGACCCCCACAGCCATGCCGCACTGAAGCATTACAAAAGCCGCACGAATCCGGGCGATGGTCGGTTTGGCCGGGTCGGCCATCACGTCATCGGCGCCGACAAACACATTGCTCAGGCGAAGCGCATAGGTACCGGTGCCCTCCATGCCGGAGAAGCTGGGGCACTCTCGCAGCTCGACACCCACTGCGTCGCAACGCAGCATGAACATCAACTCATGCGTTGATTCGCCAGCGGCATTGACCACCCCCGCCACAGCGCCACAGTAATGATCGGGGCCGAGGTTGCTGACCCAAGGCAGTGCCCCATTGACGAGCCAGCCGCCGTCCACCGGCGTCGCCTTGAGCAGCAAGCTTTCAATGCCCGCGTAACTCTTCATCGGGTTGGACAACGCCGTGCCACCGAGTCTTTCGCCCCGTGCGTGTCGCTGTAAAGCGTCACCCATGAGCGCTGGATTGCCGGACTGCTGCATGTACAAGCCGCACACCGCATGACACCAAACCATGAAACCCGTCGCGCCACAAACCCGCGAGACCTCTGCCATGGCGCTAATGGCCAAGCCGTAGTCGAAAGGTCCCACCGGCTGCGCCAAGTGCGCGCTCATACCACCAGCGGCGCCCAGCGCTTTGAGTAAATCGCCTGGGTAGTGGCCGCGGTCGATGGCTTCGACTTGGGCCTTCAGCGGCCCTTGCGCTAACGCACGGACCGCGTCTATCAGGCCCTGCCCCGGCTCTGACATGGGCGCGGCAGGTGGCGACAAATTAGCCACGGACAAGCCTGCAAAATTCATGGTGATTCCTTTACAAACGGTTCGATCCAGCGTGGCAACATCCTGCACCGTGTCAATCGGCCAGACTGATGTCAAAAGCAATTGGGTTGCGCACGCTGTTGGCCACTGGCGAATAAAAATTGGCGTGACGCACGATCTCGTCGAGCACCTCGCGCGTTGCATCGCCCTCGACCAGCACTTTCACGCGGATGGCTTGAAAGCCCATTTGTCCTGGCTCTTTGTCGAGCGCGCCGCCAGCACCCCACGCGGCTGAATTTCCAATGTCGCCTTCCATGAAAACTTCCAAGCGGGTGAGTTTGACCTGCTTCCAGGTGGCCACGGCGGTGATGCCCACGGCCAAGCAACCACCCAAACCGGAGAGCACGATTTCTCCAGGCGCCGGCGCGGTGTCCTCGCCAAACAAGTGCAACGGTTCGTCCACCACGACCGGGTTGTGTTGCCCCACTTGACTGAGCGAACGGTACTGCCCTTGCATGACGGTGTGGACTTTGTTGGTGCCGCGTGACTGGGGGTTGTTGCGGCCTTTTTCGGCAAACGCCAGCAGGCCGTCGCGGTCAATGGGCCGCAGATAGATGCTCGCGCTCTTGAGCGTTTGAACCGGCTGGAGGGTGGAGGTGTCGGACATCAAGGAGCTTTCGGCAAGAGAGTTAAAAGGTGGGCCTGCCTCACAGCAGACCGGTCAATTTTCAGCGTTTAGGCCGCCAGTCGATGCGCAATTGGCAAGCCGGTTTCGATTGGCAAGGACGGGTCACGGGACCACTCGTTCCAAGACCCAAAATACATGCGTACGTCTTTGAAACCCGCTTGCTTAAGCGCTAGAAAAGTATTCGAAGCGCGAGCTCCTTTGAAACAATACAGAAAGACCGAGTCGTCTGGCAGGATGCCAGCGGTGGCGCATTCGGCTCTCACTTCGTCTGGCGACTTGAACACGGGACCCTGCGGCGAGGGCTTCATGAAGCGATACCACTCCAGCCATTTGGCGCCGGGCAGTCGGCCTTTGCGCGGCGCGAAGTCTTTGCCATAGGGGGAAGAACTGTCGCCAATCCATTCGTCAACGTCGCGGACATCCATCAGCACGGTGCTCGTGCCCAAGACGGCCTTGACATCATCCAAGGTCACCATCACGTCAGTCATCGTCAGGTCCGTGGGAAAGACCTTTGGCACAGGCGTTGGCAACACTGTGGACACCGGCAAGCCCGCCGCCGTCCAAGCAGAAAAGCCGCCATTGAGCACCCGCACCTTGGGGTAACCCAACCACGTTAGCAGGTAGTAACCACGGCAAGATTGCCCGTAGCCGCTGTTCATGGCGTCTTCGTAAAACACAGCTGTTTCGTGACCAGACAGACCGACATCGCCCAGTTGTTGGGCAAAACTTTCCTTCAATGCTTGCAAGCCTTCCGGTGTAGAGGTGGCGAGGTAAGTAAAGATTTCGCGCAGGTTCACCGCGCCTTTAATGTGACCCGCGGCATAGGTGTCCGCGTCACGGGTGTCGATGATGACCACCGGCTCAACGTCTTGCAGCGCTGCAAGTTGCTCGGGTGCAATCAGGATGGGGGAAGACGATGCGTGGGCCATGGTGTCCTTGAAGAGTTGCAGGCGGTTTGCCTGCAAGCTTCATTGCAACAGATATGCCAGCTGTAGTTGAATCTTCGAAATATCGGACAAATGGACGGAAGGCCTTTAAACACATCAATTGACGCTATTCATTAAATAGCAATATCGTCTTTTTATACGCATGAGACAGGCGAATCAAGCCCCTCTTAGACATTGTGCAAACAAAATGTAAACACAATGTCAGGCATCCCTAAAGTAGGCCTGCCTTGCGCAGGCGGTAGCCGAACTGACGCAGCGTCAGGTCCAAGCTTTGCGCTGCACGAGACTGGTTACCAGCGCTCGCTAACAGGGCTTGCTGCAAAACTTGCGCAGAGTGCGAACTCGCTGATGTGTAAGCACGCACTAGCCCTGCAGAACCCGCGATCAAGCCGGCAGTTGCTGTCGTCTCAACCCCTTCGCCAAGGCCTGCCGGCGGCTGCTGAACAAAGCGCGACAACGCCTCTTCGGTGACCACCGTTGCGTCTGTCAGCAAAACCAGCCGCTCGATCAGATTGCCAAGTTCGCGGATGTTGCCTGGCCAATCCAGTCGCGTCAGCATCTGCAACGCGCCTGACGACAGATGCACATTGCGTTCATGAGCTTGGTTGGCTCGGTTTAGAAAATGCAGACTCAGAGCCGGAATGTCTTCGCGTCGCTCACGCAGCGAGGGCAGGCGAATAGGAATCACATTGAGCCGGTAATACAGGTCTTGCCGGAAACGCCCGGCTTGCACCTCGGCAGAAAGCTCACGATGGGTCGCCGCCACCAAGCGCACATTGACATTGAGTTCGCGTCGCCCGCCCAAACGCACCAAGGTGCCTTCCTGCAAGGTCCGCAGCAACTTCGACTGCATCGCCAGTGGCAGCTCGCCGATTTCGTCCAGAAAAATAGTGCCGCCGTCGGCCTGCTCAAACCAGCCGGGCCGGCCCGTGATCGCCCCAGTGAAAGCGCCGCGCTCATGACCGAATAATTCGGACTCAAAGAGCGACTCGGGAATGGCCGCGCAGTTAACTTTGATGAAAGGCTGGTCACGCCGACCACTGGCCAAATGCAGGGCGCGAGCGAACAACTCTTTGCCTGTACCCGACTCACCCAGCAACAGCACGCTGACGCTGGCTTGCGAGACTCGCTCCAGCTCGACCAGCGCTTGCAGCATCGCAGGCGAACTTCCGATCAGTCCGTAACGGGCAGATTTGGTTTCCAGCGTTTGTGCCAGCATGGCGTTGTGCGCTTGCAGACGGCGGGTGTTGTCGTCAACCAGTAGCGACAGCTGCAACATCTGGCCGGCCAGCGTTGCCAGCACACGAAGGACAGCCATGTCATCTTTCAGGTGGCGCTGACGACTGCGGATACGATGGCACGCCAACACGCCCATGGGTTGTCCATTCACCACCACGGGAAGCGCTAAAAAAGCGACTGTTTCGTCGGGCAACTGATCACGGGCAACGCACTTGAACAAGAACTGGGGTTCGCGGTCAATGTCCTGCACGATGACCGGTTGGCCAGTGGCCAGCACGCACCCTGTCAGACCTTCTCCCCAAACGTAGCGCCCGCGCTGCACTTCTTCCCGGGTCAAGCCATAAGAATGATGAATAGAGGCCGTTCGCATTTCTGGACTCGCGTGCAAAGCATCGCCGTCGCCGAGCGGGTCCATGAGAACGATTCGCCCTCGGTTTAGCCCCAGTAATTCGCTCATCAAATGCAGCATTTCCCGCAGGGTACGCTCGGGGGCCAAACTACTCCCGACCAACCGCATCACCTCATGGAGCAACAGCAACTCTTGCGCGTGCCAATCCGTCGGGTTGACGGTAGCGCTGTCTGGTCGTGTTTTCATGAGCCTTTTTGAGCAAGTTTCAGGCCCGGAACTCAGGGGGCAAGCTGTGCGGGCAAAATACAGGGATGAACTCTCTTCAAGGCATCCGTATCCTCGACCTCTCCCGCGTATTGGCGGGTCCTTGGTGCACCCAAACACTGGCCGACCTCGGTGCAGACGTCATCAAGATTGAGCGCCCCGGCGCCGGTGATGACACGCGCAGCTGGGGCCCCCCCTTTTTGCAGGACAACGCCGGCCATGAAACCCACGAAGCGGCCTACTACCTCGGCACCAACCGCAACAAGCGCTCGGTCACCTGCGACATTTCGCAGCCCGCCGGGCAATCGCTGATCCGCGAGCTGGCCCTTCATTGCGATGTGTTTGTCGAGAACTTCAAAGTTGGCGACATGGCGCGTTACGGCTTGGATTACGCTTCGCTCAAGGCCCTCAACCCGCGTTTGGTGTACTGCTCCGTCACCGGCTTTGGCCAGACCGGCCCCTACGCTGATCGTGCGGGTTACGACTACGCCATTCAAGGCATGGGCGGGCTGATGAGCATCACTGGTGAGCGTGATGACTTGGGCGGCGGGCCGCAAAAAGTCGGTGTCGCCGTAGCCGACCTGATGACGGGCATGTACGCCACTGTTGGCATTCTGGCCGCGCTTCGGCATGCCGAAAAAACCGGCGAAGGCCAGCAAGTGGACATGGCCCTGCTAGACACACAAGTCGCCATGCTGGCTAATTTGGGCGCGAATTACCTGGTCAATGGCAAGGTGCCAACACGCGTTGGCAATGCGCATCAAAACATCGTGCCGTACCAGGTGTTTGAAGTCGCGTCCCATTCTGATGGCACCAAGGATCATCTTATTTTGGCGGTTGGCAATGACTCTCAATACGCCAAATTCTGTGTTGTGGCCGGTGTGCCGGAATTGGCCAGCAACCCTTTATTCACGAAGAACCGTGACCGCGTGCTGAACCGTGCTCAGCTGGTGCCGATGCTCGAAGCGGTGATGAAAACCCGCAATAAGACCGACTGGCTGGCGGCCCTTGAGGCGGCCAAAGTACCCTGTGGTGCTATCAACCATTTAGGCGAAGTATTTGCTGATCCGCAAATCGAAGCCCGCAGCATGGTGACCCATTGGCAGCATCCCCTCAATGACGGCTTGCGCCTTGTGTCCAGCCCGCTTAAGCTCAGCGCTACGCCGGTGCGCATCGACCTGCCACCACCGCTGCTTGGCCAGCACACTGAAGATGTGTTGCGCAGCGTGTTGAACTACTCTGCGGCCCAAATCACCTCGTTGAAAATCAACGAGGTGATTTGATGCCCCCGCCAGGGTCGCTAAAGATGATGGCATGAATCAAGCTTTACATCGCAGGCACTTCAGCGTGGCGCTCGCCGGCCTAGCCCTACATCTCGGTGCCGGCATGAGCAGCATCCTCAGTCCAGCTTGGGCACAAGAAAGTGCTCTGCCTATTCCCGACTCACTGCCAGATGTGGCTGCGGCGGCTGAGCGTCTGGGTGAGCCGCTGGTGTTGCTGATCAGTCTGCGTGGCTGTCCGTATTGCGAACTGGCACGGCGCAACTATTTGCTGCCAGCAAGCGCAGATGGTTTACCCGTCTGGCAAATCAACATGCAAGATAAGCAACGCCCGCTGACCGGCTTTGATGGTCAAATGAGCCACGCGGCCGCATTGATTGCGCGCGCAAAAATACGATTGGCCCCCACCTTAATGTTTCTCAACGCTCGTGGGCAAGAAGTAGCCGAGCGCCTGATAGGCATCGCATCCGTGGATTTTTATGGTGCTTATTTAGACGAACGGCTTGCCACGGCACGGCAAGCGGTCAGCGCGGCCTCGGGTAAGCGGTTCTAGCGGCGGCATCGCGTCTGAACTTTTTAAACGAGCTGAGATCTACGTTCAGGTTCGATGCAGATTAAGATGACGGCTATGAGAGCGCTTCCCATGTTTCAAATTTTCACTTCGCGAGCCTTTGTGTTGCGTGTTTTTTTACCCGCACTTGTTGTGCTTTGGTTAGCCGTCAGCTTGTCCGCATGCAGCGGATCTCAGGCTGCGCCTGAATCCACTTTTGTGCTCCTTGATGGCAGCTCCAAATCGACTGCAGATTTCAAAGGGAAGGTCACCTTGGTTAATTTCTGGGCGACCAGTTGCGTCACTTGTGTTGCTGAGATGCCAAAGCTGATTGCAACGCATCAAAAATACGCCCGCCAAGGTTACGACACCGTTGCCGTGGCCATGAGTTACGACCCACCAAGTTATGTCGTCAACTACACAGAGACGCGGCAACTCCCTTTTAAAGTGGCCATCGACAACACCGGCTCCATCGCTAAGGCGTGGGGAGATGTTTCACTCACACCGACCACCTACCTGCTGAACAAACGCGGTGAAGTCGTCAAGCAATATGTCGGTGAACCTGACTTTGCCGCCCTGCATCAATTGATTGAAAAACTTTTAGCGGAAACATGATCCGTTATCGAACCTTGATTTCGCTCAAAAAAGCCGCTTCTGTTTAGAAGCGGCTTTTTACTTAGCGACTGCGCGCCTCAAGCTTTCATTACTTGTTGCGAAATGCGTCGTGGCAAGCTTTACATGTTCCAGCTGTCGCTGTCACCGCAGTTTTTACTGCCTCCAGATTACCGGTTTTAGCTGCGGCAGCCAGTTTTACCGTCTCTGCTACCAGCTTTTCGTTGGCGTCCTTGAACTTAGCCTGTTCGGTCCAGATCTCCGACTTGGCTTTCGTGTCGCCACCTTTGTCGGTGCCAGGACCAAAGGCTGCCCATGGTAGTTTGGCCATGCTGGCGACGACATCTGCGTTGTCCGCTGCAACTTTGGCGTCAAACGGTGCCCGACCAGAAGCCATTGCGCCAATCCTTCCGAAATGTTGGCCCATCACGAACAGCGCACTTTGGCGATATTTGATAGCGTCCTCAGCTTTTACAAACTGAGCGGATGCTGGCGCAGCCAAGGTGAAAAAAGTAGACGCTACGGCTGCCAGAGCAAAAAATTTCATGATGTTCCTTTTTGAGTTGGGATCGGCCTTGCCGAGTTGACAGAATCTAGTGCGGGCATTAAGTTTAGCGAAAATAGGTTTTCGATACCGATTTAACCATTATTTAATATTCGAAATTATCCATGTCATATCAACACAATTTGATTCGTGTTCGGGTTTGGGATCTTCCTACCCGTCTTTTTCATTGGTCTCTGGTGATCTGTTTTTCTGGGTTGGTGATCACCGGGACGGTCGGTGATGCCGCACTTGTTTTTCATTTTCGCTTTGGCTATGCCATGCTTGCATTGCTCTTGTTCCGCCTGATCTGGGGTTTTCTTGGCGGTCGTTGGTCACGGTTTGGTAGCTTCCTGTTCAGTCCTAAGGAGATTCTCACTTACATCAAGCGTGTGAACTCGGTGGACGCAACTCCAGGCCACAGCCCGTTGGGTGCACTGTCAGTCTGGGCATTCATTTTTTTCTTGATTGTTCAAGTTGCCTCAGGCCTTGTCAGTGATGACGAAATCTCGTTCTCTGGACCTCTCTCGCATTTTGTTTCTAACGCGACGGTCAGCCTCGCAACAACTTATCACGCGGACATCGGCAAATGGATCTTGCTGGCGTTGGTACTGGTACATATAACGGCGATTGTCTTGTACACCCGACGGAAACATCGCCTAGTGAGTGCGATGTTGCATGGAGACCAACATTTCGCAGCGCCTATCCCAGGCTCCCGGGACGATCTTTACACCCGGTTCTTCGCACTTATTATTTTTGCGGTCTGTTCAGCTGCCGCTTACTGGGTAGCGTCCTTGATGCCACCGGTTTTTTAAGTGACAACCGACCATCACCAAGCTGTGCCAGTGGCACATCATCATTGAGCTGACTCTCGTTCAGTCATAAAAAAACCACCGGATAACCGGTGGTTTTACTTGGTTGTACAGAGTTGGACAACAATGTTATTTATGCCTTTGCTTGAGCCAGCATGGTGGTGGCATCACTGACTTCAAATTTACCAGCAGCTTCCACATTCAGGGTCATGACTTTTCCGTCTTTGACAAGCATGGAGTATCGATTGCTACGCAACCCCATACCGCGTGCTGTCAAGTCTAAAGTTAGTCCTGTTTCCTTTGCAAAATCAGCGCTTCCATCGGCCAGCATACGGATTTTTCCGTCTGTCTTTTGATCGCGAGCCCACGCACCCATCACGAATGCATCATTGACACTGACACACCAGATCTCATCAACGCCATTGGCCTTGAGCTCATTGAACAAACCCAAATAACTTGGAATATGTTTAGCCGAACAAGTCGGCGTAAACGCACCTGGCAGTGCAAACAATGCGATGGTTTTACCAGCTGCAGCTTTAGCTACTTCAACTGGGTTGGGGCCGAGACTGCAACCGTTACCTTCGACTTCAGAAAATTCCATCAGCGTGGTGGCCGGAAGTGTGTCGCCAACTTTGATCATTTTTGCTCCTATAGCGTGTATGTGGATAGAAAGAAGCCTGTTGAGGTTCTGATGCGTATTTTGTACCAGACTGGCAAGACCCGCTGACATGCCTTAGTTTCCCAAATTGGGGCTAAGGCCAAACCAACGAAAACAAACTTCAAATGAAAAACGGCCCACGATGTGGGCCGTTTTCTGGAAGAGCAGTTATCAGCCAGAAAGACTTAAACTAATTCCGCCTTTTGCAGCAACTTGGAAACAACCCAATTCTTGGTTTTAGAAATTGGACGGCTTTCGGTGATTTCGATCAAGTCACCCATCTTGTACTCACCCTTTTCGTCATGGGCGTGGTACTTGCTCGACAAGGAAACGATCTTGCCGTACAGCTCGTGTTTAACACGACGTTCGACCAGAACCGTCACGGTCTTGGCACGCTTGTCGCTCACAACCTTACCAACCAAGGTACGCGTGAGGGATTTTTTAGCTTCCGTCATTTGTTTGCTCCTTGCTTGACGATGGTTTCGGCCAAGATAGTCTTGGCGCG
>CANFWV010000040.1 GCA_947450695.1 Comamonadaceae bacterium | reverse complement strand
TCAAAGAGTATTAGAGGACGCATATGGCTCGTATAGCAGGTATCAACATTCCGCCACAGCAACACGCCGAAATCGGCTTGACTGCGATTTTTGGCATCGGTCGCACACGTGCTCGCAAAATTTGCGAAGCGTGTGACATCGCTTATGCCAAAAAGATCAAAGATCTGACTGACGGCGATCTCGAAAAGATTCGTGACCAGATCGCTCTGTTCACGATCGAAGGTGACTTGCGTCGCGAAACGACCATGAACATCAAGCGTTTGATGGACATCGGTTGCTACCGTGGCTTCCGCCATCGCCGTGGGCTGCCAATGCGTGGTCAACGTACGCGTACCAATGCCCGTACCCGCAAGGGTCCGCGTAAGGCCGCGCAGTCCTTGAAGAAATAATCGAAGGTAAGTTATGGCAAAAGCACCAAGCAATAGCGCGTCACAACGCGTCCGCAAGAAAGTCCGTAAGAATGTGGCCGATGGTATCGCCCACATTCACGCTTCTTTCAACAACACAATCATCACGATCACTGACCGTCAAGGCAACGCTTTGTCGTGGGCCTCTTCGGGTGGTCAGGGTTTCAAGGGTTCACGTAAATCCACACCTTTCGCAGCTCAGGTCGCGTCAGAAGTGGCTGGTCGTGCTGCCATTGAACAGGGTATTAAGAACGTCGACGTCGAAATCAAGGGCCCTGGTCCTGGTCGCGAATCGTCAGTGCGTGCCCTGGGCGCTCTCGGTATTCGCATCAACTCCATTGCTGATGTGACACCGGTTCCGCACAACGGCTGCCGCCCGCAAAAGCGCCGTCGCATCTAATTCACCTTGCCTCTGGCCTGGTCGGTTGCCTCTGTGACCAGCCAGGTTTTTGGCATTTTTATCAAGCCCACCGCCGTTAGGTTTTATACCGAGGGCTCCTGCACACAGTGCAGCAGATGACAAAAGGAAATTCAAGTGGCACGCTACCTAGGCCCAAAGGCTAAACTCTCCCGCCGTGAAGGCACTGACCTGTTTCTCAAGAGCGCACGTCGCGCGATCGGTGACAAGGCAAAATTTGATTCGAAGCCAGGACAGCACGGCCGCACTTCGGGCATGCGTACGTCGGACTATGGTCTGCAACTGCGTGAGAAGCAGAAAGTCAAGCGCATGTACGGGGTGCTCGAGAAGCAATTCCGCCGTTACTTCGAAGAGGCTGACCGACGTAAGGGCAACACCGGTGCCAACCTGTTGTTCCTGCTGGAGTGCCGTCTCGACAACGTCGTTTACCGTATGGGCTTTGGCTCAACCCGCGCTGAAGCACGTCAGTTGGTGTCGCACAAAGCGATCACTGTAAACGGTCATTCAGTGAACATCCCTTCGTACTTGGTTAAAACCGGCGATGTGGTCGGTGTGCGCGAAAAGTCCAAGAAGCAGAACCGCGTCCTTGAAGCACTGCAGTTGGCTCAACAAGTTGGCATGCCAGCTTGGGTGGATGTCAGCATTGACAAAGGCGAAGGCATTTTCAAGAAGGTGCCTGATCGTGACGAATTTGCTGCTGATGTCAACGAATCGTTGATCGTCGAGCTGTACTCACGTTAATTTTCCCCGTTCCTGAGCCCGGATTCACCCGAGCTCAGGTCTGCTTCACCCGGCCTTATCGGCGTAACGAGCCGAGGGTATTGAGAGGAAGACCGTATGCAAACTAATCTATTGAAACCAAAAACAATCAACGTTGAGCAGTTGTCTGCCAACCGCGCAAAAGTGACCTTGGAGCCGTTCGAGCGCGGTTACGGTCACACGCTTGGCAATGCTCTGCGTCGCGTTCTGCTGTCGTCAATGGTTGGCCATGCCGCCACTGAAGTGACCATTGCTGGCGTATTGCACGAGTACTCGTCAATTGACGGTGTGCAGGAAGATGTCTTGAACATTTTGCTGAACCTTAAAGGCGTCGTCTTCAAATTGCATAACCGTGATGAAGTGACTCTGAGTCTTCGTAAAGATGGCGAAGGTCCCGTCACTGCAGCTGATATTCAGACTCCGCATGATGTCGAAATCATCAACCCTGAGCACGTCATCGTCAACTTGTCGCATGGCGGCAAGATCGACATGCAGATCAAGGTCGAAAACGGCCGTGGTTATGTCCCTGGAACGATGCGTCGCTATGGTGACGAGTCGACAAAGTCCATTGGCCGCATTGTCTTGGATGCCTCTTTTTCACCAGTCAAACGTGTGAGCTACACAGTCGAGAGCGCTCGCGTTGAGCAGCGCACTGACTTGGACAAACTGGTTCTTGAAATCGAAACCAACGGTGCAGTGACTGCAGAAGATGCCGTCCGCGCTTCGGCGAAGATCTTGGTTGAGCAGTTGGCTGTATTCGCCCAACTCGAAGGCAATGAGTTGGCTGCATTTGATGCGCCAGTTCAACGAAGTTCACAGCAGTTCGATCCGATACTGTTGCGTCCAGTCGATGAACTTGAACTCACCGTCCGTTCAGCTAACTGCTTGAAGGCCGAAAACATCTACTACATTGGCGATCTGATTCAGCGCACAGAGAATGAACTTCTCAAAACGCCGAACTTGGGTCGTAAATCGCTCAACGAAATCAAGGAAGTTTTGGCATCCCGCGGCCTGACCCTTGGCATGCGCCTTGAAAGCTGGCCACCTGCCGGCCTCGATAAGCGTTAATTTGAAAAATGTCTCTTCAATGAGGCAGTGCACAGGCAGTACCTGATACGGCTGCCTGAATTAAAAAACTGGAAGGAATAGCACCATGCGCCACGGACACGGATTACGTAAACTCAATCGCACCAGCTCACATCGCTTGGCGATGCTGCGCAATATGATGAACTCGCTGATTCAGCATGAAGCCATCAAGACTACGCTGCCAAAAGCCAAAGAATTGCGCCGCGTTGTTGAGCCCATGATCACATTGGCTAAAAATCCAACGCTTGCTAACAAACGTCTCGCATTTGATCGTTTGCGCGATCGCGACATGGTCGTTAAGCTTTTTGCAGAACTCGGCCCACGTTACAACACACGTCCAGGCGGCTACACACGTATCCTGAAAATGGGTTTCCGTGTTGGCGACAATGCACCTATGGCCTTGGTCGAGTTGGTTGATCGTCCAGATGTGGAAGAAAATGCAGCTTCGGCTGGCACAGCAGCCGAATAACAGTTATAATAGAAACTTATCGCGCGGTGGAGCAGCCTGGTAGCTCGTTGGGCTCATAACCCAAAGGTCGTAAGTTCAAATCTTGCCCGCGCAACCAAATTCCTATCTTTCAGATCGGTAGCAAAAAGCCCACTATAAGTGGGCTTTTTGCTGTGTGGCATGACGAAGAACGAAATCCTTGACCTTGATGGCTTTTTGTTTTGTCTTATCAGTTTGTCGATATGAGATCGATTACATCTTGTGATAATTGATGCCGTGGTACTCGACGTATTCGCCTAAACCTATTTCTGAACTCTCGCGGCCTATCCCGCTTCGCTTGACCCCACCAAATGGAATGTTCTTTTGGCCTAGGCGCGAAGTGCCCGCCTGATTGATAAACGTCATTCCTGCTTCGAGTTGCCGTGCAACGGCTAACGCACGATCGAAGTTACTTGACCAGACGCTTGAACCCAATCCCAATTCAGTCTGATTGGCCATCCGGATCACGTCTGCTTCCGTGCGATACGAAACAACCGGAATCACAGGACCGAATTGTTCGGTCAAAACAACTTCAAGCTCTGGGTTCGCGTGTTTCACCACTGCTGGGAGCAAGTAGTAGCCTTGTGCCCAAGTTGCGGGGTCCATTATTTCTCCGAGTTCAATAACCTCTGCACCCGCTTGACGCGTGCGCTCGATAAGATCCTTGATGAACTGGTATTGAAGCCTGTTGTTCATGGGGCCAAAAGTAACCCCAGCCGACAACGGGTGACCGACCTTAAATTTAGCGACCTCTTGTATCAGGCGATTGAAAAATATATCGTAGATATTTTCCGGGACATAGATCCGTTTAACAGCAAAGCAAAACTGACCAGACCGACGGAAAACTCCACCGACCAGCTTGGGAATCAGGTCTTCAATGTTCGCATCGTCAAGAATGATAGCGGGATCATTTCCTCCAAGTTCAAACTGAACGTCCTTGATCGATCCCGCAGCGTTCTTCATGATGACTTCAGCCACTTTCGCGCCGCCAGTGAACGAAATCTTTCGAATCAGCGGGTGGGTTGTCAGTGCATCACCAACCTCTGCGCCACCGTGAACAACATTGATCACGCCAGGAGGGAAGATCGCTGCCATTTTCTTGAGTAGCATTGAGATACCCATGCATGCAAGCGGCGACGGTTTGATCACAATTGTGTTTCCACAAACTAAGGCCGGTGCAAGTTTTCTCATCGTCAATATGACCGGTGCATTCCACGAAACAATGCCTGCGATCACTCCTATGGGGCGTTTTTCGATGCTGACCCAGCTGGCATCGTCTTCAACCTTCTTAGGCTGCAAGAACTCAGCGGCCAATTCAACGTTGTCCCGAATAATATTGGCAGCCATGCCGATTTCGGCCTTGTTGATATTCAACAACATGCCAGATTCGCGCGCCATCAGTTCTATCGCATGAGGCGCTTCGGCATCCAAAATGGCCGCTGCTTTGAGCAGTAGTTCTGACCGAGTCAGCAGATCTGTCTTGCTCCATTCCTTAAACGCTGCATGCGCCGAGGACACCGCTTGATCAACTTGAAACGTCGTTGCTTGAGCCACCATGCCCACAAGTTGAGAAAAGTTGCCGGGGTCGTAGACGTCCAAGTACTGGCTCGTCGCGATGTCTAGGTTGTCAATGAGAAGTTCGGTTTTTATCACAGAGGTCCGTATAGGTTTCATGGGCATCGAGTTTCAGTCAACAGCTCGCTCGATGCCGTAGTCATACGAAATGGAGAGGGCGGTAATTTGCTCGCGCAGTGATGCGTCCATGTCTATAGACGCGGCGGCAAGGTACGCATCCAGTTGCTTGAGGTTGTCGGGTCCGATGATCGGTGCCGTCACTGCGGGATGCGACATCGCCCAAGCTACAGCAAGCGTCGATGGCTCGACGTTCAGTTCGTTGGCAAACTGGGTAAAGCGATCGGCAATTTCGTAATTGGCCGCATCCGAATACCGCTCGGCATAACGCGCCTCTAGTAAGCGTCCTTTTTCCGGACTTCGGTTGACCCCATACAAGCCGGTGAGCAAGCCACTGCCAAGAGGGCTGTAAACAATCACACCCAGTTGTTCGGCTTCGGCCAGCGGGAACAGTTCGAGTTCTGCTTGGCGTTTGACGAGGTTGTACATGGGTTGCACAAGTTCAAAACGCGAAAGCGATTCCTTTTCAGAAATGCCGAGCGCCTTGGCTATGCGCCACGCCGACCAGTTGCTCACGCCCGGGTAACGGATCTTGCCTTGACGCTGTAAATCGTCAAAGGCCCAAAGTGTTTCGTCAACCGGCGTCAAAGGGTCGTAGTGATGTGCGAAATAAAAGTCGATGTGATCAGTTTGAAGTCGTCGCAGGCTGTTCTCAACTTCGCGCATGATGTGCCGGCGGGACAGTCCACGGCCATTCACATCGGAGCTCATCGGGCGACAGACCTTCGAGATAAGCACAATGTCATCGCGACATTTTTGGTCTGTAATGCATTGCCCCAATACAGTTTCAGCCTTACCGCCTGCATACGAATTGGCGCAGTCGAAAAAGTTGATACCGGCCTCGCGACTGTGGGCAAATATCGCTTTCGAATTGGCGACATCGGACCAGTTCCCAAAGGACATGGTGCCCAGGCACAGATTGGACACACGAATGCCTGTTCGGCCGATGTTTTTGTACTTCATGGCATGAGATTCTTCTGAATATAGGTTGCATCTCAATCGAAAGACAGCCCTTGCGCAACACGGCCCCATAGCTCATATTCCGATTTCACCTTAGCCGACAATTCTTCGGGTGTAGATGGCATGACGTCATAACCGGCATCGACGAGTTTTCGAATGACAACCGGATCTGCTAAGACATCGCGCAAAGCAAGGTTCAAGCGTTTAACGATCGAGGTTGGCAGGCCGGGAGGTCCCTCGATGGCATAGAAGCTTTCAACCATCAGGTTGGCAATGCCGGCCTCGGCCATCGTCGGTACATGGGGTAAAAGTGAGTGACGTTTGGCAGCAGTGATGGCCAGTGGAATGACACGCTTGCTGGCGGCACTGCTCGCACCTGTGCTCACTGCATCGAACATGAAGGTGATCGTTCCCGCCATGAGGTCTGTCATCGCGGGTGCGTTGCCTTTGTAGGGCACGTGCAGCATCTGGGTGCCGGTCACTTTTTTGAGTAACTCGCCCGCAAGATGATTGCCAGCGCCAGGACCGGCGGAACCAAAAGAGACCTTGTTGGGGTTCGCTTTGGCGTAAGCAATCAGTTCGGTCATGTTTATGACCGGGACATCCTTGTTAATCAGTAAGACGTTGGGCGCATTGACCACGAGACCGACAGGCGAGTAGTCCTTTAACGGGTCGTAATGCATACTTTTTTGGACATGGGGCGCCATGGTTTGTGTCGCACTTGCGGCAAAAAAAAGTGTGTAGCCATCTGCAACGGCTCGCGCAACCGCCGTGCCTGCCAACAAGCCGGAAGCTCCGCCTCGGTTCTCGATGACCACTGTTTGTCCGAGGCGGTTTTGAAGTGGCGCCTGAATAATGCGCGCGGCTGTGTCAACAGGTCCACCCGGCGCATAGCCAACGATGAGCGTGATCGGCCGAGTTGGATAGGTTTGTGCGCTTGCCGGCAGGGCGTTGGCCGCAAGTGTCGCTAGCCATAAATAGGTGACGGCGCAGAACGGATGAAAGATGGATTTAAAAAACGCATTTTTTAGCATCGTCAATTCCTAAAACATCAGTTAACGCTACAGGGCGGAGGCCTACTTGGAAAGTGTAAAAGTCACTGGCGCTAGCGTGACCCTAAAAGCAGAACAGCTGATATGCGCTAACCGGCATGTTGGTTCAGAAACGCCAGACATTATCGGAATGGCCAGGTGTCAATTTCGAAGGATTAAATTTTGAAAGTAACTAATTGGAATTAATAAGCGGCCACAATTGACAATTTTGAGATGGGGAAAATGTGTCTTCTTACACGCATCGATTACTGCAAGACATCCAGTTCAGCAGGTCACGCATACTCGGCGTTCTACCCCATCTGACCTTGGCATCATTTGATGAGGGCGTGGCGATTTGGAATAAAGGTCATAGCGTGCAGTCTTGGAACTGCGTCATGACTGGCTATGTCGCCGCTAGCATCCCGATCAACGGGGGTAAGCCACTACCTGTTCACATTTATGGACCCATGGCATGGTTCGGTGAACAGCCGTTGATCAACAAGCAGCCCACTCACTTTGAATACACCTGCCTGACGCCTGTGGAGGTGATTGGCATGAGCAAAAAATGCTTTGACTCAGCGATTTTGGAGGAACCAGATTTCGTGCGTTACATCAGCACGTTGATGGCATGGCGGGTTCAGCAGCAGTCAGAAATGCTGATGTTGATGCGACTCGGAAGCTCCCCGCTACGGGTCGTCATGGGTTTGGCGCAATATGCCGAAGCATTGGACTGCAGAAAGCGATTGGGATCGACAAGCGTCGCCAAAGGAGGGGTGGATATTCCTATCACCCAGAGCCAAATCGCCGCACTCTGCGGCGTGTCGCGAACCTTGTTTTCTGAGTACCTCCAGCACTTGGCTCGAGCTGGTTGGCTCAAAGTACGCTACGGCGGCATTGAGCTTCAATCGGTGGAAACTTGGCGTATCTTTGCCCGCAATCAACGCGAACGCCAATCTGTCCGCAGTCGTGCAAGCCTGTTGGAACTACTCGACGACATGGACGTCGCGCAAGCAGAACTTGGACCCTATGGTTTTCCCAATTTGATGAACAGCCGCTTGCAAGGTATGCGAACGAAGGATTCAAAAAGACGGTTGTCTGAAACTTGTTGACGTCACTGACAGGTTCATAGCGGCGCTTGAAACCCGCCCGCGCGGTACGTCAATACGAGCGTGTCCCGAAACCCGTCCCCCAATGTATCCGCCGGCAAGATGGGCGTTGTTTCGTGAATCACGCGCTCATCATCCAGCAACAAGGTGGTCAGCGGCTGCTCCATGACGAAGCGCAGGCCGTGCGGGCCATGCGCATCAAAGACCCGTGTTTCACCTCCTTTAACACCGTTGCGGTTAACCAAGATCACGACGACAAAATCCACGCCGTCACGGTGTGCCCCTTCCGGGGTCGGGCGGCCAACGCCGCCAGCGGTGTCGATGCGAAACTGATGTGCCTCAATGAACCATTCGTTGACGGGCTTGACCCTGCCAAAGAGTTGCCCCAATGTGGTTAACAGGTTAATCCACAAAGGATCTTTTGCAATGTCCGGCTCAATCGGATCAAACCAGCGTTCAAAGCCACCATGCAAGGCGTTGTAATCGACCGGCTGCCAGTGTGCTCGGTGCGGCACGGGCTGAAAGGTTTGTGCGATGATATTTTGCACAAAGCAGGCATGACGGCGTTTGCGGTAGTGACCGCCATCACGCAGATGAAGGTCAGGCGGCAGGCGATTCCAAGAGTCTGCCAGCATCGGCCATCGCTGTTTCCAGTCGGCCGCATCGAGCGCCAGTGTGGTCAGTAACTCGGTGGGTTGGAGCAAACTCAAACCATCTTGGCTGAGTCCCTGGGAGGCAGGCTTTTGAACTGAAGGAATAGTGAACATAGGTCATTATTTTCATGCATTCGCGCATGGCTGAATGCCAATGCATGAATGCCCCATTACGATGGTCGTAAGCGATCATCCATCCAAACTAGGCTAGACATCCACATGCTCTACAAATTTAAATCGAAAACGACCGGCGACCTGATCATGCTTCAGCCCAATGGCCGACGTGTCTTGGAGATCATCGGTAAAGCACCGGACCCCAAGGGCATCTTGCTGGCGGCACACATGCCTGCAGCGATTGCCAGTTTGGAGGCGGCGATTGCGCAGGAGCAAATTGAACTTCAAGCGGCCTCAGCTAAGGCGAAGGGGGTCGACGAAGATGACAAGGCACTGCTCAGTTTGCGTCAGCGGGCACTGCCTTTTATCGATATGCTCAAACGCTGCAGCCGTGACGGCAGCGATGTTGTCTGGGGTGTTTAGCCTCGCAACACCGTGACAGCCGCTACTCGTGTCAGCGCCAACCGCGGTGCCAACCCCGGTTTGGGTGGTGCCAACCCCACCCATAATTTGGATGGTGAAGCCAGACATAGCCCGGCGCTGGTAGCGCATAGGTCGGTGCAACGTACACCACGCCTGGTGGCGGTCCGTAGCCAACGGGATAAGCCGGTCGGATAACGGCAGGCTGAACAACGCAGCCGCTGAGTACGACCAATAAGATTGCGCAGGCGGTGAATTTAAAGGGCATGGCAAGTGGCTCCTTGTGATGAACTGAACGAGCTGCCTGTATGAGCAGTGCAGGCACACTGGTTCAACGCGGCACCCCCCAATGTCGACGACCGGCGCTAGGTCGTCAGTCGATCTTGGCGCCCGAAACCTTCACCACCTTGGCCCATTTGTTGGTCTCTGACTCAATGAGTTTGACAAATTCTTGCGGCGTGTTGCCACTGGGAATCGCCCCTTGTAGCATCAGCTTTTCTTTGATGGCAGGCGTGTTCAGTGACTTCGCCACTTCTTGTTGAATGCGACTGACGATGTCTGGCGGCGTGCCAGCGGGGGCTAACAAGCCAAACCAGCTGCTGGCTTCAAAGCCTTTGAGTTTTGCGGCTTCTTCGACCGTTGGCACGTCGGGCAAAACGGCCGATCGCTGGCTGCTGGTGACGGCAAAAGCTTTCAGTTTGCCGCTCTTGATATGTTGCAAAGACGACGGCAGGTTATCGAACATCACGTCAGTGTTTCCGGCCACGAGGTCTAGCAGCGCAGGGCTGGAGCCTCGGTAAGGAAAGTGCACCATGAAGGTACCGGTCATGCTTTTGAACAGCTCGCCCGCCATGTGAATCGAGGTGCCATTGCCACTGGAAGCCATGTTCAGCTTGCCGGGATTGGCTTTGGCGTAGTTGATGAAGTCGGTCACGCTGTTGATGCCCAGCGCGCGTGCTTTCTCCGCATTCATCACCATCACATTCGGGACGCCGGCTACCATGGTGATGGGCGCAAAATCTTTGATCGGGTCAAATGGCATCTTGGCGTAAAGCGACTGGTTGATGCCGTGTGTGCCGACCGTGCCCATCAGGAGTGTGTAGCCGTCAGCGGGCGACTTGGCGACGATGTCGGCACCAATATTGCCGCCAGCGCCGCCGCGATTCTCAATGACAAAAGCTTGGCCAAAGGCCTTGGACAACTCCGGTGCGATGGCCCGTGCCAAGATGTCAGTGGTGCCGCCGGCTGCAAAGGGGACGATGATTTTGACGGGTTTGGACGGCCAAGTTGTTTGTGCAAACGAGGGCAGGGCCAGCAACGCAGAAACTGTCGTGATGCCGACGAGCCCCAATGTGCGGGTCAGGACACGCAGGAGTGTGCGACGGGGTGTTAATTTCAAAGACATGAAGGCCTCTTTATTGTGACGATTGACATGATTAGCTACCTTCAGTTTGTACCGCTAAGCGCCACGCCGTGTGAATGGGATAACCCGTATCCTGCGTTTCACAATGGTGTTACTCGTAGCTTCTCGCATCCTGAATGACCAAGCCGTCGTTCGGCAAGCTGCCGGGGCTGAGCAGGTTGACATCGCCACGCAACTTGGTCACATCGCGGATGGCCTCGCCGATGCGCGCTGTCAAACCGTCCGGTGAAGCAGAGACTTCAACTTTGAGCGTCATCAGATCGTTTGCCATTTCTCCGGACACGACTAACCGCGCCTTCAGGACTTCCGAAAATCGTTTGACGATCTCGGCCACCTGACCCGGATGCACAAACATGCCGCGAATCTTGGTGGTTTGGTCAGCGCGACCCATCCAACCTTTGATGCGTGTGTTGCTGCGACCCGTCGGGCACAAGCCGGGCAGCACGGCCGATAGATCGCCGGTACCAAAACGGATCAAAGGGTAATCGGGGTTCAGCGTAGTCACGACCAATTCGCCGACGTCGCCGTCGGGTACTGGGTCACCTGTGCCGGGCCGCACGATCTCAACGATCACACCTTCGTCCAGCACCAAGCCTTGGCGTGCTTCAGTTTCATAGGCGATCAGGCCGAGGTCGGCAGTGGCGTAGCACTGGTAGCCGGCAATACCGTTGCCCGCCAACCAGTCGCGCAGCGACGGCGGAAAGGCTTCGCCCGAGACCAGCGCGCGCTTGAAGCTTGAGATGTCCGAACCGCTGGCCAACCCCTTTTCAATCAGGATGCGCAGAAAGCTGGGTGTGCCAACGTAAGCCTCAGGCCGAAGGTCGGCGATGGCCGCGAGTTGTTGTTCGGTTTGGCCCGTGCCGGCCGGAAATACCGTGCAGCCAATCGCCAGCGCACCAGACTCCATCATGTAGGCGCCAGGCGTCATGTGGTAACTGAAGGCGTTGTGCGCCAGATCACCTTCCCGAAATCCGGCAGCAAAGAGGGCGCGCCCCACGCGCCAGTAATCCGGGCGAGTCACATCAGGTTCGTAGATGGGACCGGGAGACGCAAATATTCGTGACATTCTGCGCCCCCGTAGCACGGCGGCAAAGCCGCCAAACGGGTCCAAAGGGCGAGTCGTGCTTTGGCGTTCTAGCAGCTCGTGCTTTCGCGTGACAGGTAAGGTGGCTAACGCTGTCCTCGAATTGATTCGGGCCGGATCGATGCGAACAAGTATTTGTTTTGCAGCGGGGCTGTGTTGCTGTGCGTGAGCGATCAGGCCCGGCAGTGCCGCCATCTGTGCGGCCTCCCGCAGGGCGGGGTCGCGGCATTCCAAGGTGTCGAAATAGTCAGTCATGTTGTGTGCCTTAAGCCAACCAGCGCTTGCGCCGCTTGTAGCTTTTCACGTCTTTGAAACTCTTGCGTTCGCCGCCACCCACGCCCAAGTAAAACTCCTTGACGTCTTCGTTGCTGGCCAGATCGCTGGCCACGCCATCCATCACGACCCGGCCGCTTTCCATGATGTAGCCGTAGTCGGCGTATTGAAGCGCCATATGAGTGTTTTGTTCGGCCAGCAGGAAGGTGACTTTTTCTTTGTCGTTGAGGTCTTTGACGATGTTGAAAACCTCTTCAACAATCTGCGGGGCCAGCCCCATCGACGGCTCATCGAGCAGCACCATGTTGGGGTTGGCCATCAACGCGCGGCCAATGGCGCACATCTGTTGTTCGCCACCGGAGGTGTACGCGGCCTGCGATGTGCGTCGAGTTTTCAAGCGGGGAAAGTAGTTGTAAACCTTCTCGAGAGTGGCCGCTATTTCGGCCTTGTCTTTGCGGGTGTATGCACCCGTCAACAAATTTTCTTCGATGGTCAGATGCGCAAAGCAGTGGCGGCCCTCCATCACTTGCACCACGCCGCGTTGCACCAAATCAGACGGCGAGAGATTTTCAATGCGCTCACCACGCAGCTCTATCGAACCTTTGGTGACTTCGCCGCGTTCGCCCTTGAGCAGATTGGAGATGGCCCGCAATGTGGTGGTTTTTCCCGCACCATTGCCGCCCAAAATCGCCACAATTTTCCCTTCAGGCACCTGCAAAGAGACGCCCTTCAGCACCAGAATCACATGGTTGTAGATGACCTCAATGCCGTTGACATTGAGAACGATGGTTGGATCATGCATGGGCTGAATTCCGATCAAGCAGATAAAGAGGGCTGCTCAGGCGGGCTTGCATTGACAAAGGCCAGCCCAACCATCACATCACGACTGGCAGTCAGCCGGTGGGCGGCGTGTCATTTTCTTGTCGGCCAGATACTTGTCTGCCCCCGACTTGACCATGGGCTTGAGGATCTGCTCATCAGCTTGAATAAAGTCAGAGCTGAAGGCCCATTTTTTACCGTCCCACGTTTGGACCCGTGCCCAGCTTGAGCCCATGTGGTCAGCGCAAGAGGTTGAGAGCGGCCGCATGATGCCCGCAAAGCCCAGTGCGTCCAGACGCTTCTGGTCCAGCGCCAAGTTTTCCATGCCCCAGCGCACTTGCTCGCCGGTCATGACCTTGCCTTTGCCGAAGCGTTCTTGCGCACGGCGAACGGCTTCGATGCTGAGCATCTGGATGATCACACCGCGGGTGTAGAGCACTTGACCGACTTCATCTTTCGGGCCGGTGCCTTGGCCTTTGCCGTGAACATATTTCAAGATGTCCTGAATCACCTTGGGTTCTGTACCCGAGGTGTTGAGTGCCAGCGCGTTGTAGCCCTTGGCGCCTTCCCCAACGTCCTTGACATCGGGCTCAGCGCCGGCCCACCAGACGCCGTACATTTTTTCACGCGGATAGCCCGTGGCCTGAGCTTCCTTCAGGGCGGTTGAATTCATCACGCCCCAACCCCACAGCAAGACAAAGTCGGGACGACTCTGGCGCACTTGCAGCCAGGCTGATTTTTGATCAACGCCAGGTGCTGTGACGGGAATCATCTGCAGGTCAAAGCCGTGCATCTTGGCGCGTTCTTGCAATAGTGGAATAGGCTCCTTACCAAACGGCGAGTCGTGGTAGACCAGCGTGATTTTCTTGCCCTTGAGTTTGTCCAGACCACCTTCTTTTTTGCCAATGTGCTGAATCAGAATATCTGCGCCAGTCCAGTAGCTGCCCATCAATGGAAAGTTCCACTTGAAGGCCTGTCCGTCCTGCGACACCGACAGGCCATAGCCTAGCGTGATGAGAGGGATCTTGTCTGTCGGCACTTTTTCAGTCAGTGCAAAAGTGATGCCGGTGGCCTGTGGATCAAACACGGCCACTCCCGGTCGGCTCTTCAGGCGCTCGTAGCATTCCACGCCTCGGTCAGTGGCGTAGCCTGTTTCGCACTCTTCGTACGTCAGCTTCACGCCGTTCACGCCGCCATCTCGGGCGTTGATCAGTTTGAGATAGTCCTGTTTGCCGTTAGCCCAAGGCACGCCATTCGGTGCGTAGGGTCCTGTCCGGTAAGACAGCAGCGGAAAGAACTGTTCTTTGGTTTGCGCGATGGCGCTGGTGAGGACGGAGGCGCTCATGGCGAGGGTTGCGAGCACCAAAATCAATTTACCTGATCTCATTTTTGTCTCCTATGAAAATTTAAAACGCACTTAAAAAAACTGGGGGTACTCAATGTGGGAAGGGCCACAAACGCAACTTTTGTTTGCCCATCGACCACAGTTTGGCCAGCCCGTGTGGTTCCACAATCAAGAACCAAACGATCAAGCCACCATAAACCATCAACTCGGCATGGGAGACGCCGGCTGTCGAAATCTCGATGCCAAACAAGCCGGCAAAAAATGGCAAAAACTGATTCAATGCAATCGGCAACACGACGATAAAAGCCGCGCCAAAAAAGCTGCCCATGATGGAGCCGAGGCCACCGATGATCACCATGAACAGCAGCCTAAAGGACAGCTCGGATGAGAAGGCGGCGGGTTCCCACGCGCCTAGGTAGATGAAGGCCCACAACCCACCCGCGATGCCGATGATGAAGGAACTGACCGCAAAGGCGCTGAGTTTGGCGTACATGGGGCGAATGCCGATGACGGCGGCGGCCACGTCCATGTCGCGGATCGCCATCCACTCACGGCCGATAGCACCCCGAACCAAGTTTTTGGCCATCACGCCGATGACCAGTAACAGCGTCAGGCACAGTAGATAACGGCTCACGGCGCTTTCAATCGGCAGACCAAACACCTGTAGGTTTGACACCGAGACAGAGCCGGATGGCGCGTCCAGAGTGAACCACTTGATGCGCAGAAACATCCAGTCGCTGAAGAACTGCGCGGCGAGTGTTGCTACCGCTAAATACAAGCCCTTGACGCGCAAGCTGGGCAAGCCAAATAGGATGCCGAAAGCGGTGGCGCATAAACCGCCCAGGATCAGCGCTGGTATGAGCGGCATACCTGGAATGCGCTCGAAGATGTTGTAAGCGCTATAGGCGCCGACCGCCATAAATGCACCCGAACCTAGCGAGATTTGGCCGCAGTAACCCACCAAAATATTCACACCCAGAGCAGCCAGCGACATGATCACAAAAGGAATCAAAACCGCGCGAAAAAAGTAGTCACTGGCCAGCATCGGCACAGCCACGAAGGCGACTGCTAACAACAGGCCGATAGCGATGCGGTCCTGCAAGATTGGGAAGATCTGCTGGTCATCCCGATAGTTGGTTTTGAACTGGCCGTTTTCTCTGTAGAACATAAAGTTAAGCCGCGGTTGAATCACAATGAAAATTTTTTTGCCGAAGAGTTGTCTCCCACTCAGCAGGGGCCGCGGAACCGGCTTCGCCGGGCCGCAGGCGCAGCGACCCCCTCGGGGGGCAGCGCAGTACACGAAGTGACAAGCGTGGGGGCCTCATACTCTGTCGATAATTTTTTCGCCGAACAAGCCTTGCGGACGGAACAGTAAGAAGCACAACGCCAGCACATAGGCGAACCAAATTTCAATGCCGCCGCCCACGAAGGGGCCGAGAAACACTTCCGAGAGTTTCTCGCCGACGCCGATGATCAGACCGCCAATGATGGCGCCAGGCACCGATGTCAAGCCGCCCAGAATGACCACCGGCAAAGCACGCAACGCGACTGTCGCGAGTGAAAATTGAACGCCGAGTTTGCTGCCCCAAATCATTCCGGCGACGAGCGCCACCACGCCGGCCACGCACCAGACGATGACCCAGATCCGATTCAGCGGAATGCCAATCGACTGCGCGGCCTGATGGTCGTCGGCTACCGCTCGTAAAGCTCTTCCAGTCGCGGTCTTTTGAAAAAACAAGCTCAACGCACTCACCAGTAACGCTGCGATCAACGCTGCATACAGGTCTTCTTTGTTGATGAGGATGCCGCCCGGAAAAATAGAGTCGAGCACGAAGACCGGGTCTTTCGGCATGCCTATATCGATTTTGTAAACGCTCCCGCCGAAAAGAGTTTGTCCAAGGCCCTCAAGGAAGTAGGCGATGCCCAGCGTGGCCATCAGGAGCGTTGCCGCTTCCTGATTCACTAGATGGCGTAACACCAGCCGTTCGATCAGCCAAGCCACTGCAAACATGATGACCGCGGCAATCATGAATGCTAGTGCGTTGGCAAGTAGAAGACTTTCGAAGCCAAGCCACTGAGGCAGCCACATCGAAAAACGGGCCATCGCCAGCGCAGCAAATAGCACCATCGCGCCTTGTGCAAAGTTAAAGACACCTGAAGCTTTGAAGATCAATACAAAGCCCAACGCCACCAGCGAATACAGCATGCCGGCCATCAAGCCGCCGAGCAATGTCTCAAGGAAGTTTGCCATGCTATTGATCTCGGTGAAGGGTTAAATATGATTGCGTCAGGGCGAGCGCAGCGCGGCAATCCAAGGATTGGTGGATTGCCGCGCTGCGCTTGCCATGACGAGAGTTTTTGCGTTCGACTTGAGGGGCGCGAACGGACGTTTGTTTGGGCGTCATGTCAGTCATGGCTGGTGCCGAGGTAGGCGCTGATCACGTCAGGGTTGTTGCGCACTTCGTCGGGTGTGCCATCGCCGATTTTTTTGCCGTAGTCCAGCACCACGACTCGGTCGGAGATGTCCATCACCACACCCATGTCATGCTCAATGAGAACGACCGTGGTGCCGAACTCGTCGTTGACGTCGAGGACGAAGCGGCACATGTCCTGCTTTTCCTCGACGTTCATGCCGGCCATGGGCTCATCCAGCAGCAGCACTTGAGGTTCCATGGCGAGTGCGCGGCCGAGGTCGACGCGTTTTTGTAGTCCGTAAGGCAGTTGCCCGACAGGTGTTTTTCGGTAGGCTTGAATTTCAAGAAAGTCGATGATCTTCTCGACGGCTTCGCGGTGCTGGAATTCTTCTTTTTCCGCGGGTCCGATGCGCAAAGCCTGCATGAAAAGATTGCTTTTGATTTTCAGGTTGCGGCCTGACATGATGTTGTCGAGCACGCTCATACCTTTGAATAAAGCCAGATTTTGAAAAGTGCGGGCCACGCCCATCACCGCCACTTGGTGGCTGTTCATGTGCTTGAAGGTTTTACCCCGAAACGTGATGGAGCCTTGCTGCGGCGCATAGATACCGTTGATGCAATTGAGCATTGAGCTTTTACCCGCGCCGTTGGGGCCGATGATGGCGCGTATTTCGTGCTCTTTCACGTTGAACGAGATGTCAGAGAGTGCTTTGACACCACCAAAGCTGAGCGTGATGTTTTTGACGTCGAGAATGACGTCGCCGATTTTTTTAGTCATGCGGCAGCCTTCACGGGCGCAAAGGTTTGGGCGTCGCTGAGCTTGAGCGTGGCACTGACGCTGCCGCTGCGACCATCTTCAAACTTCACGACGGTTTCAATGAATTGCTCAGTCTTGCCGCTGTACAGCGCATCAACCAGCGGTTGGTATTTCTCAGCGATGAAGCCGCGCCTGACTTTGTTTGTCCGCGTCAGTTCGCCGTCATCGGCATCGAGTTCCTTGTGCAGCACCAAAAAGCGGCTCACCTGCGAGCCCGCCAGCAACGCGTCAGCGCTCAGGTCAGCGTTGACTTTTTCAACGCATTCTTTGATCAGCTGGTAGACCTCGGGTTTTTGCGCCAAGTCGGTGTAGCCGGCATAAGGCAGGTTGCGGCGCTCGGCCCAATTGCCGGCGGCATCGAAGTCGATGTTCAACATGACGCAGACTTTTTCACGACCGTCACCGTAGGCCACTGCTTCTTTGATGAAGGGGAAAAACTTTAACTTGTTTTCAACATATTTGGGCGCGAACATGGCGCCATCGTTGGCGCCTCCCTGAATGCGGCCGACATCCTTGACGCGGTCAATGATCTTCAAGTGTCCGCTGCCGTCGATGAAGCCGGCGTCGCTGGTGTGGTACCAGCCATCGGCGCTCAACACCTCGGCCGTAGCCGCTGGATTTTTATAGTATTCCTTGAGCAGCCCGGCTGACTTGACCAAAATCTCGCCGTTGTCGGCGACCTTGATTTGCACGCCGCGGATCGGCACACCCACGGTGTCGGCACGCGCTTGATCATCAGGCTGCAGGCAGACGAAGACGGCGGTTTCTGTTGAGCCATACAGCTGTTTCAGGTTGATGCCGATGGAGCGGTAGAAAGAGAAGAGGTCAGGACCAATCGCCTCGCCTGCTGTGTAGGCCACGCGCACCCGCGAGAAGCCAAGATTGTTACGGAGCGGACCGTACACCATGAAATTTCCAAGCGCATACAAAAGTCGTTGGAACCCCCCGATCGATTTGCCATTCATGCGGTCAGGGCCGACGCGTTTGGCCACGTCCATGAAGTAATGAAACATGTGCCGCTTGAGGCTCTCGGCATCTTCCATGCGGATCATCACGCCGGTGAGCAAGCCTTCAAAAACACGCGGTGGTGCGAAGTAATAGGTCGGCCCAACTTCCTTCAAATCGATAGTGACGGTGCTGGCGTTTTCGGGACAGTTCACCACGTAGCCGCAGCACAGCCACTGCGCGTAGCTGAAGATGTTCTGACCGATCCAGGCGGGCGGCAAATAAGCCAGCACTTCTTCGGCCGAGCTGAGTTTGTCGAACTCGGCGCCAGCTTGTGCCCGGTCGATTAAGTTGTTGTGGGTGTGCACCACACCCTTCGGGTTGCCCGTGGTGCCGGAGGTGAAAAACATGGCTGCTACGTCACCGGTTTGGCCTTTGTCAATTTCACCTTTGAAAAAGTGCGGGTGGCTTTGTGCAAATACGCGGCCTGCTTCGATCAGTGCGTCGAGCGAGCTGAGGCCGGGCTCTTCGTAGTTGCGCAGCCCGCGTGGCTCGTCGTAAATCAGGGTGGTTAGGTCCGGGCAGCGGTCGCGGATCTCGAGCAACTTGTCGACTTGCTCTTGGTCTTCGACTACGGCCAAACGAACATCGGCGTTGATGATGGGGAATACGCATTCGGCACCCACGGCATCTTGGTACAGCGGAATCGGAATCGCGCCCAGCGATTGCGCGGCCAGCATGGTGGCGTAAAGCCGCGGCCGATTAGCGCCAATCACCACCATGTGCTCGTCGCGTTTTAGTCCGGCTAGGTGCAAACCGCAGGCGATGTGTTCCACCAGTGCAGCCATGTTGGCCCAGCTGTGCGCTTGCCAGATGCCGTATTCTTTTTCCCGCATGGCTGGCGCGTCCGGGCGCTCGGCGGCATGTTTCAGGAGCAGTCTTGGAAACGTGGTCTGCATCGGCGGGATCTCTCTTGCGGCTGTCCGATTGGACTTTTTATTAGCACAGGTATGAGGCGGATCCTACGACTCAGTTTGACGTCAAGTTGTCACTGGGGCGACAATTCAAGGGTCATTCCTCTCAGGACTTTCCCGTAGTCATGGCACTTCAATTCGTCCATCAACAAGATCCGAGCTTGCACCAGCGGCGCCGGCAACCTTCGTTCACGGAACTGCAAAGCATTCCATGGCTTGCGTTGTTGTCGCCGGCTGAGCGAACGCGCGCTGAAGCTGAACTGGTGGTGGCTGACGCCAAGTCCGGTGATTTCATTTGCCGTTTCGGTAAACCCGTCACTTATTGGTTTGGCGTGGTCGAGGGTTTGCTCAAAATGAGCGCTGACAACGCGCAGGGCATGACCATGACCTTCACGGGTGTGCCGCCGGGCGGCTGGTTTGGTGAAGGTACCGCCCTTAAGCGCGAGCCTTACCGTTACAACATTCAAGCCTTGCGCAACAGCGTTGTGGCCGGGCTGCCTTTAGAAACTTTTCACTGGCTTTTAGACCATTCCATAGGCTTCAACCGCTTCGTTATGAACCAGCTCAATGAGCGGCTGGGGCAGTTCATTGCCGCGCGTGAAATTGACCGCATGAACAACCCTGACCTGCGCGTTGCGCGCAGTCTGGCCGCGTTATTTAACCCGGTGCTGTACCCAGGCGTTGGCGACATCCTGCGCATCACGCAGCAGGAGCTGGCTTATCTGGTTGGGCTGTCAAGGCAGCGTGTCAATGAGGCTTTGAGCGCGCTACAGGTTCAGGGCACGATCCGCATTGAATACGGTGGCCTGCGGGTTCTGGACTTGGCGGCGCTGCGCAGCCGCATGTCTTGAAGCCGCCTAAGCCTAATGAAGCGCCAGCGTTTCCTTACATCGGCATGGCAAAACGCAAGCCCAGTGTCCAGTTCCGGCCAGGGGCTGGTTCATAGAACTGCCCAGATGACTGGTTAACGATAACCGAACCCACGTACCGTTTGTCGGCTAGGTTGTCGACGCGCGCGTAGGCCGTCAGCAGATTATTTCCCAGCGCCCAGCCTTGGCTGACTTTGGCGTTGAAGGCGTTGTAGCCGGGGGCTGAGTCTGCGTTGGTGTCGTTGGCATAAAGCCGGCCGGCACTGACCAGCTCAAAGCCGGCGCGTGTGCCCAGCATGGCGGCGCGTCTGCCACCGCCCATGGCTTGGCTGGACCACAGCAGCTCTGAAAACACAAAGTGCTGCGGTATGCCGGGCATTTTATTGCCGGCCGCGACATTGCCTGTGCTGCTGGTGTAGGCCTGCGTGAAGTTGGCATCAATCCATGACGATGACAACAGGGCGCTGACATGCGGTGTCAGCCAGTTGGTGGCTGAGAGTTCCAAGCCCCGGCGTTGGGTGCCTGGCGCGTTTTTGTAGGAAGTGGGGCCTGAGCCGCCATACGCCACCACGATCTCATCGCGTGAGTCGATTTGGTAGGCCGTCAGATCAACTCGTGAGGTTTTACTCGGCAGCCACTTGGCGCCGATTTCATAGTGCCGGCTGCTGGCCGCTCTTAAGCTGGGATTGAACTTCGCCGTTGGTGTGCTAACGCCATTGTCGATGTAAGCAACTTCGGCCAGCGTCGGAGTTTCAAAACCTTTGCCATAGTTGGCATACAGGTTGAGCCGATCGGTAGCGTGATACGTCAGACCCAACACCGGGCTGGTGGCCCGGTAGGTCACTGAGCCAGAGCCGTCAACCGGGGTCGGAATATAGTCTTGGCTGGCGAAGCTCACGGTGCTGGAGCGCACACCGGTGACGACCGAAATGTTGTCGGCTGCCAGTGTGGTCGCCTGCACAAAAAAATCACTGTTCTGCGACCGGTTGTCTTCATTACGTGTCAAAGAACCCGGTGTTTGTTGGCCGTTTGTGGCCGTGCCGCCTTGGCGTCGCTCAGTCGAGTAGTCGAATTCATACCCAGCGGCCAAGCGCACTGGTCTGCCTGCCAGCGATGTTTTTTCGTTGTATTGCAGACCTGTGCCGTAATAATCCCGGTTGAGGCCTACCCAAGCGCTAGTGGCTTGGTACTGCAGATTCTCACGCACGCCGTAGTAGGCGCGTGCTGTCAATGAGCGGTCGGCGTCCAGCGTGTAAGTCATGGCGCTGCCAATTTGGTTTTGGCTGGTGATTTTTCTGACGCTTGCGCTGACCGCATTGGTACCCGCTATTTGCGGGTTGATAGCCAATTGCTGCGCTGTCAGTCCCAGCGGATCTTGCGCCAGCGGCATGTCGAACTGGTTGAAAACCACGTTCACCTGGGTTTGATCGTTCGGGTTGAAGCTGAGCTTGCCGTTGAACTGCGTGCGTTGTGTCTTGCTGTTGTCCCGGTAGCCGTTGGTGTCAAAGGTGCTGTAGTCAGCGACCAAGCCGTAGTCACCGATGCGACCGGCGTATTGCCAGGCCGTGCGGCGCATGTCAAACGAGCCGGTGTAGGCCTGCGCGGTGAACTCTGGTACTTCAGGGGCGTCACGGGTGAAGGCCTGAATCACGCCTCCAGAAGAGTTGCCATACATCAGCGCGAGTGGTCCGCGTAGCACTTCGATGCGCTCGGTGGACGGCAGGCTGACCGACGAGCCTTGGCCCTGACCATCGGGGGTGGTCGCAGGAATTCCGTCGATCATCAGCCGAATGCCGCGGATCCCAAAGGGCGTGCGTGCGCCAAAGCCACGTATCGACAACTGCAAGTCTTGCGCGTAGTTTTGCCTGTTCAGAATGGTCAGACCCGGCACACGATTCAGTGATTCAGACAGGTTGATCTGCGGTCCGGCGTTCTGGATCGTGTCGCGGTCGACCACGCTGATCGCCGCCGGCGCATCAAAGCTGCGCTGCTCAGACCGGGTTGCAGAGATCACCACTTCTTCAAGTGACTGGGCTGCCAGTGGAAGGGGCGAAACACCCGCAACCACCAGTGCCCATGATGCTTTTTCCCAAGAACGGCCGATCAACGGAAGGCTGTTTCGGCGGATTGTCTTTTTCAATGGCATGGTTATCCCGAACTCATTTAAAACGTTAGTCACCGTCAAGCGGACAGCGGTTTCAGGGTACTTGCAATGTCGACAGGTATTCCGCCAGCATGTCCAGCTCTTCGACGACTAAACCTTGTGCGGCGGATGTCATGGTGCCATCCAAGTCACCACGCGTGCCGGCCTTGAAGGCCTTGAGTTGCTCTAGCAAATAAGGCTTGTGCTGTCCCGCCAGCCTTGGCATTTGCTGTTGGCCGACCAGCGTGGCGGTGTGACAGGCCACGCAGTTGTTGGCGGCTGTCACGGCGCGGCCTTTGGCGACGGTCTCCTCGCTGGCTTGGCCGGTCGGGGGTGTCATTTTTTGGGCATTGAAGAACATCGCTAGATCGTTCAGGTCGGTATTGCTCAGCTTGGCGGCGAAAGGTGCCATGACATCGTTTTTGCGCCGACCTTCACGAAACATGTAGAGGGCCGTCACGATGAACTGACGCGGCTGACCGGCTATGGATGGAATGGTTGGGATGACAGAGTTGCCATTAGCACCGTGGCAGGCGATGCAGGCCTGCGCTTTAACACGGCCTTCTTCGAGACCTGCTTGTGCATGAGAAGCGAGCGCGGCTAGAACAAAAACGGCAGCCATTTTCAGGGCCGCCGTGGTGTTCCAGCGCCGCGCGTTGATTGAACGCGTGGGTTGGAGCAATGTCATGCGCTTACTTTGAGTAGCTCACGCGGTAAATGATGCCGTTGAAGTCGTCAGAAAACAAGATGGCGCCATCCTTCATCTGCAGCACGTCAACTGGACGACCCCACATAGGCGGGTCACCCTGTTCATTTTCCAAGAATCCATCGATGAATGCATGCTTGGTGGCTTTGCCCTTGGCATCGACGCTCACGCGGATCAGGTTATAGCCTTGCTTAGGATTGCGGTTCCATGAACCGTGCTGTGCAATCAACATGCTGTTCTTGTATTCGGCCGGGAACATGTTGCCGGTGTAGAACTTCAAGCCCAAAGGTGCGATGTGTGCACCCAATTTCAAGACAGGTTTTTTGAACTCGTCGCAGCTGCGGTTGGCGCCATAAACCGGATCAAGCGTATCGCCTTGATGGCAAAAGGGAAAGCCAAAGTTTTCACCTTTTTTCGTTGCAACGTTCAGCTCGTCGTTTGGCAAATCGGTGCCCAGCCAGTCGCGACCATGCTCGGTGAACCAGAGTTGCTTGGTGACAGGGTGAAAGGCCATACCCACACTGTTGCGCACGCCTTGAGCATAGTTTTCCATGATGCCGGTCTTGGGGTCCACACGGATGATCGATGCCTCGTTATAGGTTGGCATGGTGATGTTTTGTGGCGAGCCGATATTGAAATACAGCTTGCCGTCCGGACCCATGACCATGTACTTCCAGAAATGGCCAGCCGCCTTGTTCGGGTCAAGGTTGTCGATCACCACCTTGCCTTCGCCTGGGTTGTCCAGATTGGATTCAATGTTGTCATAGCGCGTGATGCGATTGCGCTCAGCAACATACAACGTCCCCTTGTCAAAGACGATGCCGTTCGGTGTGTTCATGCCTTTTAAAAGGACTTTGACTTCCCGCTTGCCATCTTTGTCAATGATGGCGTGAACCACCGACAAGTTGCGATTGCCCACAAACACAGTGCCCTTGTCGCCCAGGGCCATGGTGCGGGCTTCCGGCACGCCTTCTGCCCAGACTTCAATTTTGAAGCCCTTTGGAAGCTTGAGTTTGTCCATCTTCAATTCGCTGGCTGGCCGGCCTGTTAAGTGCGGCGCAAAAGGGTGCAGGGTGGAGGAGGCTTGATCCGCTGCGCTGCCTTGCTTCCAAGATGGCGGTGCGGCAGGTGCTGCAGCTTGTTGAGCGAAAGCGGTGCTGGCGAGTGTGGCCAATACAGCGGCGCCCAGAATTTTCTGAATACGCATGATGAAAGTGTCTCCTGTGTTGTAAGTTTTTTTACCCGTCGCATATCCGGTCATGCGCCGCTGTGAAATCATTCTATATTGGAGAATCAGTGTTTGTTGCGACTAAGTGGTCTTGTAGCAAAATAGAAGGCTCATGACTGCTCCTCTCCCACCCTCCGGCGCTCGCCGTATTCCCAAGCCCGTGACCTCCGGCGCGTTGCCCGGCAGTGGCGCACCTGCCACGATTCGACTGAACAAGCGCATGGCTGAACTTGGCATGTGTTCGCGGCGTGAAGCCGACGATTGGATCGACAGAGGCTGGGTGCGCGTCAACGGCAAGCCGGCGCTGATGGGGCAACCCGTGTTGCTCAGCGACCGGATTGAAGTGGCGCAGCAGGCCGAGCATCAGCAGCGCCAGCAAGTGACGATTCTGATCAATAAACCGGTGGGCTATGTCAGTGGTCAAGCCGAAGACGGACATGAGCCGGCCGTGGTGTTGGTGCAGCCGCAAAATCGCTGGACCGAATGCAACAGCCGCATGCGCTGGGGACATGAGCAGTTGCGCGGCTTGGCACCTGCCGGCCGCCTCGACATTGATTCCATCGGCCTTTTGGTCCTGACGCAGGACGGTCGGGTGGCGCGCCAGTTGATTGGCGAAGACTCTGAGATGGAAAAAGAATACTTGGTGCGCGTGAGCTACGGTGTCGAGACCGTGAACGTGCAGGGGGCTTTTCCTGCTGAGCAACTCAAGCGTTTGTGCCACGGCCTGAGTCTGGACGGCGTGGCACTCAAGCCAGCCCAAGTGTCTTGGCAAAACCCGGAGCAACTCCGCTTCGTGCTGAAAGAGGGCAAAAAGCGGCAGATTCGCCGCATGTGCGAGCAGGTGGGCCTGTTTGTCACTGGCCTCAAACGGGTGCGCATTGGCCGCGTTAATTTGGGGCATCTGCCCGTCGGTCAGTGGCGCTACCTAGCCTCTCATGAGCGTTTCTAGGTTTTCAGTCGCCATTCGTTGATTGCGTTCGTTCAGAGCCCTCTATCGCATAACGCGTGACAACGGGAGGCTCTGTCGCCACATGAAAGGCCAGCTTGCGATCGCGCAATGCAACATCGGCGGCTGTAACGCGGTCAAAGCGCCGCAAGTGCTCGGTCCATGACTCATCGACAACCTGTTCGATGTAGCGCCCAGACTCACCCAAATCATGAAGCAATTCCCAGCTGAGGGCGCCTTGGCGCAGCCGGCTGCGTCGACTTTGCTGCATGAGCGCCACAAAGGCCGCGGCGCGGGCAGGGTCAATACGGTATTCGAAGGTCACGACAACGTGGCCTGTTTGGGGTGCTGTTTGGCTCACAGGGACTTTGAACTCACGTGATGGCGTCAGGTCTTCTTGCTGGCCCGGGTCCTTCATGAAGCGGATGGCTAGAAACATGGCGATGCTGCCGGTCACCGCCGCAATCATGAGGCTGACAGTCAAAGAGCTCACGGTGGCCACCTGCCCCCACAGGGCAGCGCCAAGCGCGCTGCCGCCCATGATGGCCATTTGATACATCGACATGCCGCGCGCACGGACCCAGTCGGGCAGCGCCATCTGTGCCGTCACGCTCAAACTATTGGCGGTACAAAGCCAAGCCATGCCACCCAGAAAAATGGCCGGAACTGCGACATAGACGTTGGGCGCAAAGGCCATGCTCATGGTGGCGAAAGACTGTAGCAAGGCACCTGTCATCACCAGCCGGTTGCCATTCAAAAACTGCCGGATTCGCGGTAATAGCATCACGACCGTGATGGCGCCGGCACCCATAGATGCCAGTAGCAATGTGAAGGTGCCAGCATCGCCGCCCTTCAGTCGTCGGGCAAGCAAGGGCAGGAGAGCGAGCAGCGCGGTCGAATGCAAAAAGAAAAGTGCCACACGGACAAATACAGAACGCAGGCGGGCCGACTGGCTGACGAATTGCATGCCCACGCGCATGGCACTGAGCAATCGCTCGCGACCCAGCGGGCTGGGCGAATGTTCGCGGCGCCAGCGCATGATGACGAACCCAGACAGCACGGACAAGACGGCGTTCAGGACAAAGACGTAGGCGGTTCCCGCGCTGGCGATCAAAGCGCCCGCCAACAATGGACCAATGATGCGTGACGCATTCATAGCGACTCCGTTCAGGGCGAGCGCGCTAGGCAGCTGTGGCCTTGGCACGACTTCCGGAATCAAAGCCGAAAATACCGGCCAACGCATGGCTAAACCAATGCCGTTGGCGAAGGTCAATGCCAGCAATAGGGGGGCTGTGATGATGTCTAGCAGCACCGCCAAGCACAAGACCACGGCGGTACCTGCCAGCCAGAATTGCGTGATGATGAAGTAACGTCGTCGGTCAAGAATGTCAGCCAGCGCGCCGCTTGGCAAGCCCAACAGGAAGACGGGCAAGGTCGACGCCGTTTGCACCAGTGCGACCCAGATGGGCGAGGTGGTTAACGACGTCATCATCCAAGCGGCTGCAACGTCATTCATCCACATGGATATATTTGCGGCCAGCCAAGTGCACCACAACATACGGAACACGGGGATTTTCAGCGGCCCCCAGACGGATTGAATGGCGGCGGGCGCGGCTTCAGGAGAGGGGGGCATGTTGAGCTTGGTTGTCTATCGGCGATTCGTTGGGCAACGACATTCGAGTTTAGACCGACAGTGTTTCCCAACGCTGAAGCGCTGTCATCAAGTCCTCTTCCAGTTTGCTGTTGCGCGCGTTGAGTTCAGCTGCCCGCTTAGCGTCACGGGTGTAGAGCGTTCCGTCATAGAGCTCTTGTTCGATCGCCTTTTGTTGCGACTCAAGCTGCTGTATCAGCGCCGGCAAAACTTCCAACTCCCGTTGATCTTTGTAGCTGAGTTTTTTCTTGGTGATATCTGCGTCAGCTTTTGGCGCAGCTGCAGTCGCTTTGTTGGCGCTTGCTGATTTAGCGGCTGGCGCTGCTTTGCTTGCGCCATTGATCTGCGCCGCGCGCTTGGATTGCGTGATCCAGTCCGTGACACCGCCTTCGTATTCGCGCCAAAAGCCGGGATTTTCAGGCGTTCCTTCGTAGGCGATGGTGCTGGTGACCACGTTGTCCAAAAAGCGCCGGTCGTGGCTGACCAAAAACACGGTGCCTTCATAGTTCTGAAGCAAATCTTCCAGAAGTTCGAGGGTGTCGATGTCTAGGTCGTTCGTCGGCTCATCTAACACCAGTACGTTGGCTGGTCGGGCAAAAAGTCGCGCCAATAACAAGCGGTTGCGTTCACCCCCAGAAAGTGTGCGAACAGGCGAGTTGGCGCGAGCTGGTGAGAACAAGAAATCTGTCAGATAGCTCTTAACGTGCTTTTTCTGGCCATTGATCTCGACCCATTCGCTACCGGGGCTGATGAAGTCTTCGAGAGTCGCGTCAAGATCGAGCGCATCGCGCATCTGGTCGAAATAAGCTACCTGCAAATTAGCGCCTTGGCGAATTTTGCCTTGCGGCTGCGTCACGTCAGGCTGCAATTCACCAAGAATGAGCTTGAGCAAAGTCGTTTTGCCTGCACCGTTTGGTCCTAGTAAACCAATCTTGTCGCCCCGCAGCAAGGTGCCTGTGAAGTGGCTGACAATGATTTTTTCAGTGCCTAGATGGCCGAAGCTTAGGGAGACATCAGTCAGCTCGGCCACGATCTTGCCGCTCTTCTCGCCGCTGGAGACATCCAGATTAACCCGGCCGACAGCATCGCGTCGGGCCGAGCGGGTGTCACGCAGCGCTTCAAGCCGGCCGATGCGCGCCACACTGCGCGTGCGGCGAGCTTCGACGCCTTTTCGAATCCAGATCTCTTCTTGTGCCAGTAACTTGTCCGCCTTGGCGTTGATCACGGCCTCTTGCGCCATCTGATCTTCTTTGGTGATCAGATATTGGGCAAAGTTGCCTGGGTAGCTGCGCAGTTTGCCGCGGTCAAGCTCGACGATGACGGTGGCGACTTGGTCCAGAAAGGCGCGATCATGGGTGATGGTGATGATGCTGCCGTTGAAGTTGACGAGCAGTTCTTCAAGCCAAGCGATGGAGTCGAGGTCCAAATGGTTGGTTGGCTCATCTAGTAGAAGAACATCTGGCTTGGCTACCAAGGCTTGGGCCAGCGCGACGCGCTTTTTGGTGCCGCCTGATAAAGAGCCGACGATGGCATCTTTGTCCAAGTGCAGGCGATGCAAGGTTTCCTCGACCCGTTGCTCCCAGTTCCAGCCATCCAAGGCTTCAATTTCAGACTGCAAGGCGTCGAGGTCGGTGTGTTCATCTGCAGCGAGGTACTGTTCGACAACGTGCCGCGTGCGTGCTAATCCGGTACTTGCAGCGTTAAACACGGTGGCATGAGGGTCTAGGCTCGGTTCCTGAGGAACGTAGGCAATTCGAAGGTTCTGCTGAAGCTGCAAAGTACCGTCATCGGGTTTGTCCAAGCCAGCCAAAATCTTAAGCAAGGAGGATTTGCCTGTACCGTTGCGGCCAATCAAGCCAATGCGTTGGTTGTTTTCAAGTGAAAAGTCTGCGTGATCTAGCAGTGCGACGTGCCCAAAAGCGAGTTGGGCGTCCAGAAGGGTAATGAGTGCCATATAGGGAAGGCATTATCCCGTCAGGAGCAAAAGACTGCGCAAAGTAGGATTAGTGGTTTACGACGGGCGGGGGCGTGAGGACATCGCGTATGTACTACGCTGAGAGCCTCATGCCATGGGGCGTCTATCTGCAGATGGAATTATCTTCAAGAAAACTTTGCCCAAGTACAAAAGCGGTGATAAGATAGCCGGCTCTGCTGATGACGGAAGCGCAAAGTTCCAAGAACTTAAGTGAAAACAATCCCAGAGAAAAAACTTCAAAATTATTTGACACGGACGTAAAATCCGGCATATAATTTGAGGCTCAGCTGATTACAGCTAACGACGCAGCAGGGTGGCCTTAGGCTACTGAGTCAAGTCAGGATCATTAAAAATTTACAGCCGATAAGTATGGGCGTTTGAAGGCGATTGCCAGGTTGCACAGCAATGTGTGACCAGGTCTTCTGACCTTAAACGCTCATAGAGATAGAAATAGGTAACATCGCAAGATGTCACTTTC
>CANFWV010000039.1 GCA_947450695.1 Comamonadaceae bacterium | reverse complement strand
GGCGTGTGCAAAATCTGTCGGCTCCATCCCCATCGGTGTCCTGACAAAGAGGGGGTCTTCAAAGTGATCTCTCAGCCGCCCCAGCGCTAAACTAACCCCCGGCTGCGACATGCCTAAAGTATTAGAAACCTTGGATAAATTTCTAATTTTATAAACTTTAAGAAATAGAAGCATCAAATTTAAGTCGATATTTTTCATACTATATTCTCTTGTTATTTTTAGTATTGCTGAAAAGTATTTAATATTAAATTTAATCTGCCTAAAATATACTTGATTTACTTGGATCTGTGCTGATGTATTTAATAATATAAGTAGTAGTAGTAGTAGTAGTAGTAGTAGTAGTAGTAGTAGTAGTAGTAGTAGTAGTAGTAGTAGTAAAAATTTGAATTAATTTATGACCATGTCGACAATCAATTTATCTTCTTGGTTCGAAAATATTGTGAATGAATTGTTACATTTGATCGGACGAGATTTGGTGATTGCATTTGATGCGCCAAAAATGAGCTTGTTTGACTTCGAGAGACGGATGCACTGTCGGGGTGTTACCGAATACTTCGGTCTCGGGTTCCATCTGATCGTGTCCCCTTTTCGGTTTCCCCAAAAGTAAAGCTAACGGCGAACCGGTCACGGCCATGCCGAGAAAGCCCTTCAAGGCGCAGCAATCTCCACCATGATTTCGTTGCGCCGAAACATGGGCAGGGTCCACGGCGGGTCATATCTGGCTAGCTGTGGCAGTCCGAGAATTCGCATGCCTTTTGCTTTGCACCAAGCAAGGGCTTCATCACTCAATCGTTGAACTTTCGAGGACGTATTGAACCCTGAATATGTCAGCACGACGACATATTTTTCAGGCACTTCACGCAAGCTCACGGCCTGGTTGTTGGGCTTGGGTATGGTGTTCAGCGTGTACTGACTAGGCATCACAAAGTGCACCCGCCATGTGTTGGTGTTCCCCCGGTCAGGCTGAGCCGATTGAGCCTGAATCGTCACCGGTGCTGTCATCGAAACTTTGGATGACTGCGGTGCGACGGTGACCGGCGCCGTCATGGCTATTTTTGAAGAAGCAGCGTTGTCCGCGCTTTGATTGTTGCCAAAAATATAGTCGGCAATGAGCCGAAACCCTTTGTTGGACGCTTCGTCCATATCACCCTCTACGAGCACCTCAGCCACCAGCAATGGCGCGTAGTGGCGCACTTCAATTGAGCCGTCGTTGCTCAAAACTGTGTATTTTGGTTCCTCAATAGCCATGGCTGAACCCATCCATAAAAGACCAAGAAGCAGAGGCAAGATGGAACATGCGCGTGTTGACATCATGAAATCTCCTCGCAATGAAACTGCAACAGTATGACGTCATTTTGAAACGAAAAATGATGCCTGTTGCATGTGGCACGTCATGTCCCGGATTGGGGCAATTGACCCGCCAAAATTCGATGCCGACAAGGGAAAGGTATAAACGTAGATCTATTGGATTAATTATTTAGTTTGATGAACCCTGCCTGTTGCGCCGCCAAAGTCCACGTAAATATCACAAGCCACCTTCAAATGCCCTTTGTCCTCGCTGCTGCTGACCGTTCCATCGCCTTGCCCGTCTTCTCATTTCTCCATCACGGCCGGGTGCTTATGCTGCTGATGCCACTGTTGGCCGGCGTGTTGACCGGCTGCAAGGCACCTGCCGAGCCTGTGACTGCCGCACCGGCTGTGCTGGTCGGCGTGGTCACCCTCCAGACAGAGAGCCAGACTCTTTCCACCGAACTGCCAGGGCGCACCCGGGCCTTCATGATCGCGGAGATTCGTCCGCAAATCAGTGGCATCGTGCAAACGCGTCTGTTCAACGAAGGCGATACCGTCCAGGCTGGACAGCCCCTTTATCAGATTGATCCTGCGGCTTACGAGGTCGTTGTGGCCAGCGCCGCTGCGACCGTAGCCAAGACGCGGGCGACAGCCAAGACGGCCGAAGTCAACGCCGCACGCAACGCGGCTTTGGTTGCCATCGACGCCATCAGTCGCCAACTGTATGACGAGAGCCAGGCCTTGGTGCAGCAAACGACTGCCGACGTCGCGGTGGCCCAAGCCGCGCTGGACAACGCCCGTATTAACCTGGCCTATACCCGCATCGTGGCGCCTATTTCCGGGCGAACCAGCCTCTCAACGGTGACGCCGGGCGCCTTGGTGACTGCCAATCAGGTCGCCGTGCTCACGACGCTTTCCCAACTTGACCCGGTCTATGTGGATGTGACGCAGTCAAGCACTGAGCTGCTCAAACTCAAAAGCGATCTGGCGCAAGGCCGCTTTGAACGGGTCGGCCAGGGTGATGCGCGCATCCGCATCAAGCTCGAAGACGGGCGCGCCTACCCGCACCCCGGACGGTTGCAGTTTTCTGGCGTGAGTGTGGACCCCGGCACCGGTGCGGTGACCCTGCGGGCGGTGGTGCCCAATCCCGATGGCCTGCTGATGCCCGGCATGTATGTGCGCGCGCAACTGGACACCGGCGTAACACCACAAGCCTTGCTGGTGCCGCAGCAGGCGGTGACACGCGACACGACAGGGCGGGCGAGCGTGTTGATGGTTGACGCCAACAGCAAGGTCGAACGTCGCGCCGTGAGCTTGGACGCCGCGGTGGGTAATCGATGGATGGTGACAGCCGGTCTGGCTGTCGGTGACCGTGTGATTGTTGACGGCTTGCAGCGCATTCGACCGGGTGACCTGGTCACCACCGAAGACGTGGTGATCAAGCTTGTCGCCGCTGAGCCAGCTACAGCCCCAGCGGCAACCGTATCCACCAGCGTTCGCTGAGAAAGCGACGCATGGCACATTTTTTCATCGATCGCCCTATCTTTGCCTGGGTTCTGGCCATCGTCATCATGCTGGCCGGCGCTATGTCCATCAGTACCTTGCCGCTGGAGCAATACCCTGACATTGCACCGCCACGCGTTTCCATCACGGCGATGTACACCGGCGCTTCGGCTGAGACGGTAGAAAACTCAGTCGCCCAGGTCATCGAGCAGCAGCTAAAGGGCTTGGACAACTTGCTTTACATGGAGTCGAACAGCGACGCCTCCGGCCGCTCGCGCACGACCCTGACCTTCAACCCCGGCACCAACATCGATGTTGCCCAAGTGCAGGTGCAAAACAAATTGCAGCAGGCCTTGTCGCGTCTGCCGCCGGAGGTGCAAAGCCGTGGAGTGACCGTCACCAAAGGCGGCAACGTGTACCTGATGACTTTCAGTTTTACCTCTCCTGATCCGAGTATCAGCCAGGTGGACATCGGCGACTACATCAGCAGCAATCTGGTGGATGTGCTCGGCCGCGTCGATGGGGTCGGGGACATCCAGTTGTTTGGCACTCCCTACGCCATGCGTCTTTGGTTAGACCCCGCCAAGCTGCAAAAATACGCGCTGATGCCGTCGGATGTGCGCAGCGCCGTGATGACACAGAATGCTCAGGTGTCCGCTGGCCAGCTTGGGACCTTGCCCGCCGTGGGCGAGCAGCAGCTCAGTGCCACGATCACGGCGCGTTCCAAGCTCAAGACGGTCGAGGAGTTCAACAACGTCCTGCTCAAATCCTCGCCCGATGGCGCTGCCGTGTACATCAAAGATGTGGCTCGGGTTGAGCGCGGTGCAGACAATCTGACCATCACCTCGCGCCTCAATGGCCAGCCGGGTGCCGGCATGGGCATCATCCTGGCCGATGGCGCCAATGCGCTGGCCGTGTCTGCGGCGGTCAACGCGAAAATAGCAGAGCTTCAGCCCTTCTTTCCCTACGGTCTCACACCTTTCGTCAGTTCGGACTCCGCGCCTTTCGTACGCGCCTCGACCCGGGAGGTCCTGATCACTCTGGCCGAGGCCATGGTGCTGGTGGTGCTGGTTATTTTTGTGTTCCTGCAGAATTTCCGCGCCACGATGATCCCCGCGATTGCCGTGCCAGTGGTCTTGCTTGGGACGCTGGGCGTTCTGTCGATTGCCGGTTACTCCATCAATACCCTGACCATGTTTGCCTTGGTGCTGGCTATTGGTCTGCTGGTCGACGATGCCATTGTGGTGGTAGAAAACGTCGAGCGGGTGATGAGCCAAGAAGGCTTGTCGCCCAAAGAGGCCACGCGCAAATCCATGGCCGAGATCACGCCAGCGTTGGTCGGCATTGGCCTCACCCTGTCGGCGGTGTTTATTCCCATGGCCTTTTTTGGCGGCTCGACCGGTGTGATTTACCGCCAGTTTTCGATCACTATCGTCTCGGCCATGGTGCTGTCCGTGTTTGTCGCGCTGACACTCACGCCGGCTATGTGCGCGACCTTTCTCAAGCCCGTGGCCAAGGGCCAGCACAGTGCGCACGGTGACAAGCCGCGCCGCGGCGTGTTCGGGATGTTGGATCGGTTTTTTCACGGATTCAACCACTACTTTGACCGGAGTTCCGCCCGTTATCAAAGCACCGTCGGTTCTCTGATGCGCCGCAGCAAGCGCATGGCAGTCCTGTTCCTGCTCTTGTGTGCGGGCATGGCGGTGATGTTTCTGCGCCTGCCGACCTCTTTTTTGCCGAACGAAGACCAGGGCTTCATGTCGGTGCAGATCACCTTGCCATCCGGTGCCTCGAATGCGCGCTTGCAGGTGGTGATGGCCGAGGTGCAGGCCTACCTGGCCAAGCAGCCCGACGTGATCAGTTTCAACTCCATCACAGGTCTCGGCGGCGATCAAAGTTCGGCACGCGGTTTTGTTCGTTTAACCGACTGGAGCGAGCGCCTACGGCCCGAGCAAAGCGCAGAGGCCATTGCCCGCAAGGCCACGACAGACCTGTCAGTGATACGCGACGCGCGTATCTTCGTGGTGCTGCCGCCGGCGGTGCGGGGCCTCGGTGCTGATGCCGGTTTCAATTTCTGGCTCAAAGACCTCAACGGTTTAGGTCACGACGCGCTGGTGGCGGCGCGTGACCAGGTGCTGAGGTTGGCCGGTCAGCACCCCGAGCTGCGCAACGTGCGCGCCAACAACTTAGACGACACGGCGCAACTCGGCGTGATCATCGATGACCGCAAAGCCTCTGCCTTGGGTGTTGCCACTGGAGACATCAACGACGTGCTGTCTAGCGCCTTGGGTGGCAGCTACATCAACGACTTTTTGAATGCGGGCCGGGTCAAGCGGGTCTACATGCAAGGTGACGCACCTTACCGCATGTTGCCGCAAGACATCGGCCCCTGGACGGTGCGTAATAACCAAGGCGAGATGGTGCCGTTTTCGGCATTCACCTCGACTGAATGGACCTTTGGATCACCCCAGCTACAGCGCTACAACGGCAGCCCGAGTTACGAGTTTGTGGGCAACACGGGGCCGGGCGTGAGTTCGGGCGTGGCCATGGATGCGATCGAGGACATCATGGCCCAGATGCCGCCAGGCATTGGGTATGAGTGGACGGGGGCGTCGCTGCAGGAACGTTTGTCCGGTGCTCAGGCGCCGCTGTTGTACGCGATTTCCATCCTGTTTGTGTTCCTGTGTCTGGCAGCGCTTTACGAAAGCTGGTCGGTTCCGCTGGCGGTGATTCTGGCGGTGCCGCTGGGCGTGCTGGGTGCCTTGCTGCTCACTGACTTGCGCGGTTTGACCAACGACGTTTACTTTCAAGTGGGCTTGCTCACGACGGTGGGACTGGCTTCCCGAAACGCCATTTTGATCGTCGAGTTTGCGACCCAGCTGCAGCAGCGCGGCTTGAGTGCCTTCGATGCGGTTTTGGGCGCTGTGCATTTGCGCCTGCGGCCCATCTTGATGACTTCGCTGGCCTTTGGCTTTGGCGTCTTGCCACTGGCCATTGGGACGGGTGCCGGGGCTGGTGGCCGTCAGGCGATTGGCACGGCGGTGCTGGGCGGGATGATTTCTTCGACCGTGCTGGGCATCTTTTTTGTTCCGGTGTTTTTCTTGTTGATCCGCAGCTGGTTTTCAGGAAAAGTCGATCTTCCTGCACCCGGAGCATCGGTCACGGCCGTCGCCGCAGAAGGCCAACCATGATGCGCGTGCTACCAACGATGAACCTGCTGGCAGCGGCTGCGTTGCTGGCCGGATGTGCCAGCTTGTCGCCCGATTTTGAGCGCCCGGCCTTGCCGGTGCATTCAACGCTGGGCAATGCAGCGACTGACAGCGCCGTGGACGGCAGCGATGTCCCGTTGTTGGGGTGGCGCGACTTTGCGCAAGGCCCGCAGTTGCCCGCGCTGATTGCGCTGGCGCTGGACAACAACCGTGACCTGCGCGTGGCGGTGCTGTCGATTGAAAGAGCCCGCGCCCTCTACGGTGTGGAGCGCGCCAACTTGTTTCCCAGCATCGCCGCGACGGGGCAGGGCAGCCGCAGTCGCACGCCGCAGGGCGTGAACGCCACCGGCAGCGGTAACGGTAACGGGCAAGTCACCAGCCAGTTCAGCGCGCAGCTGGGTTTGAGCAGTTACGAGCTAGATTTTTTTGGCCGCGTTCGCAGCCTCAACGATGTGGCGCTGCAGGAGTATCTGCGTGTCACGGAAAACCAGCGCAGTGTGCAGCTGACCCTGGTGGCCGAGGTCAGTAACGCGTGGTTGACGCTGGCTGCCGACCAGCAGCGCTTGCAGCTGGCACAAGAGACGCTCGCCAGCCGCCAGACCTCGTATGCGCTGACCGAACGTATCTTCGCGCTCGGTGCTACATCGGGCTTGGTGCTGGCGCAAAACCAGACGACGGTCGACAGCGCACGGCTCGAGGTGGCCAGCATCACCAGTCTGGTCGCGCGTGACCGCAATGCGCTCGATGCACTGGTCGGCTCCAGCGTGCCGGCAGCGCTGCTGCCGGCCAACGCAGCCCCCCAGCCAGCGGCGTCGATTTTGCTGGCGGTGCCGGCAGACCTGTCGTCCCGGGTGCTGTTGCAACGGCCCGACGTGGTGGCGGCTGAGTACAGTTTGCGCGGGGCTTACGCCAGTATTGGCGCGGCGCGTGCGGCTTTTTTCCCCAGCATCAGCTTGACGGCATCGGTGGGCACCGGCAGCAATGCCTTGTCGGGTTTGTTTGAGAGCGGCAGCGGCAGCTGGAGCTTCATCCCGCAAATCAGGCTACCGATTTTTGATGCCGGCCGCAATCGCTCCAACTTAGAAGTGGCAGAGGCCAATCAGGGCATCGCCGTGGCGCAATATGAAAAAGTCGTGCAGACCGCCTTTCGCGAAGTCGCCGATGCCTTTGCCGACCGCGCCACCTTGACGCAGCGTTTGGCTGCGCAAACGTCTTTGCTGGAGGCGACCCAGAGAACCTTCAACTTGTCGGATGCGCGTTTCAAGGCCGGCGTCGACGACTACCTGACGGTGCTCGATGCGCAGCGTTCGCTGTATGCCGCACAACAAACCCTGATTGGCCTGCAACTGGCCGAGCAGACCAATCGCATCACGCTCTACAAAGTGCTGGGGGGCGGATAAATGTCTGTCAAGGGTCTTTTAAAAGCCCATTTTTTAATGCAACGTTCGAGGACTACGAAATGAAAAAAATCGCTACTTTTTTGGCCGGAGTTTTACTTGCAGGCGCAGCCTTTGCACAAACTGCCGGTGGCTATGCAGGCGGTGCTGGCGTCGGACCTGGCGGTTTCACGGGCCCGTTGAATGTGGTCACGGCTGAGCACGCGAAATCCCTGAAAGATGATGCCAAAGTGACCTTGCAAGGGACGATTCAAAGCCACATCGGCGGTGAAAACTACGTCTTCAAAGACGCCAGCGGCACCATTGAAGTCGAGATCGACGATCGCCGTTGGGCGGGTCAAACCATTTCTGCGACAGACCGTGTTGAAATTTTTGGCGAGATCGACAAAGACTGGAACGCGGTCAAAGTTGACGTCAAGCGGATTCGCAAGCTCTGAGGATTGACGCCCGTTGAGTCGCTTCAGTAAGCGGATGGTGTCTGGGTTCCGGGTGTTCCCGGGTCGGTTGCCAGAAAATCCGCCGCCAGCTGTCGTGCTGCGTTGGCAAAAACCAGTACATCGACCCCCGTGGCGACAAAGGTGGCACCCAGCGCAAGGTAGTGCCGGGCTACTGTGGGGTCAGACATCAGTGTGCCGGCGGCCTTGCCAGATGCCACGATGGTGGCGATCGCACCCTCAATCGCGGCCTGAACTGCCGGGTGAAATGGCTGTCCGCGGTAGCCCATTGAGGCGGCCAAATCAGCCGGGCCGATGAAGACGCCATCGATGCCATCTACAGCGCAGATGGCTTCCAGATTTTCCAACGCCAGCACAGATTCCGCCTGTACCAGAAGACAAATCTCCCCGTCAGCGACGTCGAGGTAGTCGGTGCGTGCGGCCCAACGTGACGAACGTGCCACCATGCTGCCTACGCCGCGAATGCCCAGTGGTGGGTACTGCGTGGCCAGCACCAACTGGCGCGCCTGCTCGGCCGTTTCGACCATCGGAATCAATAAGTTTTGGGCACCGATGTCGAGTAATTGTTTGATGAGGTGGACATCGCCAGAGACAGCGCGCACTACCGGCTGTGAACGGTAGGGTGCGATCGCCTGCAGCGCACTGAGGGTGCTGCGCAAGTCGTTGGGCGCATGTTCACCATCTATCAACAGCCAGTCGAAACCTGCGGTGGCACTGACCTCCGCCAGATAGGGTTCGGCCATCGACAGCCACAGACCAATTTGCGCTTTTTTGTGGGCCAGTGCAGCTTTGAAAATATTCCCTGCGGTCATGCGCTCAGTCCCCCAACACGATCTTGTTGGCGGCAATCAAATCAGCCCATTTCTTCATTTGACCGGCCAGAAATTTCTGAAAGACCTCGGGTGAGTTGCCGACGGGCGTGAGCCCCACCGCTGCTAAACGTTGACGAACTTCTGCTGATTGCGCTGCTTGCTGACAGGCCTGTGAGAATTTTTCAACGATGGCTGGGGGTGTGCCAGCAGGCATAAAAAAGCCATTCCATTCGATGATGACAAAGTCCTTGTAGCCGAGCTCGGTGAAGGTGGGTACATCTGGCAGTGCCTGAATGCGCTCTGCAGACGTCACGGCCAGCGGCCGCAGGCGTCCTGATTTGATGTGCCCCAGCGCTGACGAGCTGTTGGCAAAGTAGGTGTTGACCTGACCGCCGATGAGGTCGGTCATGGCGGGTGCGCCACCTTTGTACGGCACGTGCACCATGTCGATGCCGGTCTGATTTTTCAGCAGCTCGCCGGCCAGGTGGGCTGCCCCACCTGCGCCGTAAGAGGCGTACGAGATTTTCCCGGGGTTGGCTTTGGCATGCTCGATAAAGCCTTTGACCGAGGTGAAGGGGGATGCACTGGAGACCACCATCACGCTGGGCGCGTCCACGGCTTGGCTGACCGGCATCAGGTCTTTGGTGAAGCTGTAGGGTAGCTTGCGTGAGACGGCGTTGACGGCCGAGGCAAACGCGTCAAACAACACGGTGTAGCCGTCTGACGGGGCTTGCGTCACCAGCGTGGCGGCGACGATGCCACTGGCGCCGGGTCGGTTTTCAACGACGAAATTCTGGCCGAGGATTTGACTCATGGCCTGCGAGAAAAGGCGGGCTGAGTTGTCCGCGCCGCCCCCGGCAGAGTAGGGCACCACAACGCGAATCGGCTTTGACGGGTAGGCCTGCGCCTGTGCGGTGAAGGGGGCGCCAAAGCCTGCGGCTGCAAGGGCCAGTAAGGCATCTCTGCGGGATGGTTGTGTTGATTTCATGGTGTCTCCGTGCTTGTATTTATATCGATTTAAAGCCGTAAAGCGCGGCCGCGTTGCCAACCAAAATCTGCTGTTGAACTGCTGCGTCTTGCACCCATTGGGCGAGCAGGTTAAACAAGGCCACATCATCGGGGCGTTGTTGCTTTTCAGTCGGGTGTGGCCAGTCGCTGCCCCAGACCATGCGGTCGGGTGCTGCTTGAACCAAGGCTTGCGCGGCGGTGAAGCTGCCTTCGTACTGCGGGCCCCGGGCGTCTAAATAAGCGCCAGACAATTTCACCCAGGTGTTGCGGCGGTCCAGTCGTTGTTTGACGATGTCGAAGGCGGCTTGATTCAGGCCACCGTCTGGGGTTGGCAAGCGCGCCATGTGGTCGAACACCAGCTTGCAGGGCAGGCGGTCAATCAAGGCCGCGTGCGCCACAATTTGCTCGGATCGCAAGTGCAACTGTACATGCCAGCCCAGCGCATGCACACGCTCCGCCAAGGGCTCGATCATGTCGAATGAGGTGACAGCGGTGACCGGGTCAAACAAGGTGAAGCGAATGCCCCGAATGCCACCGGCGTGCAACACTTGAAGCTCTGCATCGCTCACGTCAGGGTGCAGCACGGCAACACCGCGCGCATTGGCAATGCCCAGCTGTGCGATGGCGTCGAGCGTGACGCGATTGTCCGTGCCGTAGACCGTTGGTGTAACGATCACTGTGCGCTGTGTGCCCAGCACTTGTTGTATGTCGCGTTGGTAGTCTTGCACCGTGCAGCCGCTGAGCAATTGTTTGCCGGCTTGCGGCGTAAAGCGCGCATCGTAAATATGAATGTGCGAGTCGCAAGCCCCTTGGGGTATTGGTTTGGTTTGCCGTTGCGCTTCAGCGCATAAGGCGTCGGAATGTTGACCGAGGGTCGGTGCGGCGAAAGGTGCGGGTCCGGGTGTTCGGCTGAACTCAACCGGTGTTGTGAAGCCGCGGTAGTGCCCGACAACCGGGTGTTCAAAGTCGGTGATCAGCCCTTGTGCCAAGACCTGCGGATCGTCAAACATGTCTTCGACGGAACGCGCTGCGGCACAAGGCACCTCTTCACCAAAAATGGTTTCCCATTCGAGTGCACTGCGCGCAGCAAGCGCCATATGCAGTTGCGGCAAGATGTCACTTTGCTGTTGCGCGCGTTTGCGCACGCTGTCGTAACGTTCGTCTTGGGCCAGTTCGGGCAGGCCAATTTTGTCGCACAGGGCGCGCCAAAAATGCGGCGTGTTGGCGGAGATGTAGAGATGACCCTCGCGCGTTGGGTGCAGTCCCGTGATGCCGCCCGAGCGCATGTCGCGTCCGACATCTCGAGGCTCGTCTTCAGCCCAGACCAACCTTGCCGACTGCATGGCCATTGCGCTGCGCAACAGCGAGATGCCCACATGCTGACCAACGCCGCTGCGCTCGCGTTCATACAGGGCCGACGAGACACCCGCTGCCACCAAGGCCGCAGCGTAATAGTCGACCACCGAGCCGTAGACGATTTCAGGCGGTCCTTCTGCTTTTCCTTGCAGCGTGCAGATGCCGGTCATCGACTGCAGCACTTGGTCGTAGCCAGCTTTTTCACTCAGCGGACCGGTCTCGCCATAGCCGCTGACCGCGCAATAAATCAGCCGCGGATTGATCACTTGGAGTTGCTCGTAGCTGATGCCCAAACGTGGCGCAACGCTGGGGCGAAAGTTGTGCACCAGCACGTCGGCTGTGCGCACCAATGCCAGCAAGGTGTCAAGATCGGCTGGTTTTTTGAGGTCCAAAACCATGCCCAGCTTGCTGCGGTTGACGCCCAAAAAGGCCCTGCTCTCGGTCCCTAGAGTCGACGGATATTTTCGCAGGTTGTCACCGATGGGGGGCTCGATTTTGATGACTTCTGCGCCTTGATCAGCCAACAAGGCGCAGCCATAAGGCCCGGCGATGTAGGCGCTCAAGTCTAGGACGCGCAAGCCGCTCAATGGTCCGGGGTTGCCTGCGCGCGCAGGCAAGGCTGATGCCTTCGATGAATTCATGTTGGTCTTCTAAAAGATTTTTATTAAGCCGTGAGACCGAGTCGGGCCGCGGTGGCCAAAATCGCTTCAGCACGCCGCAAAAAGGGTGCATCGATCATCTTGCCGTCAACGACGTAAGCGCCGATGTTTTGTGTGCTTTCGCTGTGAGCTGCTGCCACCACGCGCAGGGCATGTGCAATCTCTTCGTCAATCGGGCGAAAGGCGGCGTTTGCCAACGTGATTTGTTTGGGATGTATGCAGCTCTTGCCCATGAAACCGAGCCTGCGCGCTTGCTGCGCCTCTGCCAGAAAGCCGGTTTCATCGGCAATATCGGCAAACGCTGCGTCATAGGCGAAGACGCCTGCTTCACCCGCCGCCATACGCACGGCAAACATCGCTTGCTGAATGGCCGCTGTGTCACGGCGAGCGATGCCGAGCGGCTCAAACAAATCACCCAGCCCGAGTTGCAGACCAACGACCCGAGGATCGGCCAGTGCCAGTTCGTATGCGGTACGCAAAGCGGTCGGCGTTTCAATGTTCAGCAGCAGGCCGATGGTGCCGCTCACCTGGTTGTCAATTTGTGCCTGGCCGATAGCCCGAGATGTTTGGCGCACATCGTTGACATCGCGTGGTTTTGGCAAGTTCAGCATGTGAACGCCGGTCTGTGACATGGCCTGAATGTCTGCTGCAAAAAACGGCGTGTCCGATGCGTTGATGCGCACGATGATGGTCTTGCTGCAAGCGGCGAGCGCTCCCGAGCAGAAAAAATCACGCAGCGCTTCTCGAGCCTCCACTTTGCGCCCGGGTGACACGGAATCTTCCAGATCGAAAGACAGTGCATCAGCCTCACTGGCCAGCGCTTTAGCAAAAAGTTCGGGCCGTGACCCTGGGACAAATAGCTTGCTTCTCATAGCCGGCAAGTCTGCCACTTTCAAGCTGAAAAATGAACCCTCTCAGAATGAATATTTTCAATGCTAACGGCATGCCAGTGGTTTGCGATACTTCGACAACACATCAAAGGGAGACGCGATGCTGACGAAACAACTGACTTGGATGGCTTTGGCAATACTTTGCGCGCCGCTGGGAGCCCTTGCACAAACGCTTTGGCCAGCCAAACCCATCACGCTGGTGGTAGGCAGCGCGCCCGGTGGTTCTAACGATACGTTTGCCCGCGCCCTTGCCAAGCCTCTGCAGGAAGCCTTGGGGCAGCCGGTGTTGGTGGAGAACAAAGCGGCCGGGGGCGGTGTGATCGCGAATGCCTTTGTTGCTAAGTCGCCGCCAGACGGTTACGCGTTGGTCGTGTTGTCGTCGACCTTTACCACCGGCGCTGCGATTCGCACCAACCTGCAATACGATGCCGTCAAAAGCTTCAAGCCTGTTGCGATGCTGGCCAAAGGCCCGCTGCTGGTGACCGTGCCTGTGACGTCGCCTTTCAAGACCATTGGCGATCTTGTGACCCATGCTAAAGCCCATCCGGGCAATTTGAACTACGGCACATCGGGTTCTGGCAGCATCAATCACTTTGCGACGGAGCTGTTTTCGGATGCGGCGGGCATCAAGATTGTTCACGTGCCTTACAAGGGCATGGGCCCAGCCACAAATGACTTGCTCGGCGGTCAGATTGATATGTTGGTGGCCAGCGCGCCATCTATTCTGGCGCAGGTCAAAAGCGGCCGGGTTCGCGCATTGGCTGTGACGACCGCCGTGCGATCACCAGTGGCACCAGAGCTGCCGTCACTTGAACAGTCAGGCTACAAGGGCAGCGCGTCTGAACTCTGGTGGGGCGTGCTGGCGGCAGCCGGCACACCGCAGCTCATTGTCGACCGGCTCAACACCGAGATCAACAAGATCATCGAATCGCCGCAGATGAAGGATTTTTTTCTCCGTGAAGGTGCAGAACCTGCACCCATGAAGTCGGCTGAGTTCGACGTCTTCATGGCGGCCGAAATCGAACGCTGGAAGAAGGTCGCCAAAGCCGCCGACATCAAGGCAGAGTGACTCAGTTCGGCAGCAGCTTGCCGGGGTTCATCAACCGCTTCGGGTCGAGGGCGTTTTTAACGCGCCGCATCACGTCAATTTCGAGCGGCGTTTTGTACATCGCCATTTCGTGATTTTTGAGTTGGCCGAGCCCATGTTCTGCGCTGAATGAGCCTTGCATGCGGGCCACAACGTCGAGCACGATGACGTTGACGCGGTCGGTTTCTGCTTGCCATTCCGTCGCGCTCATGCCGGCTGGACCGGAGACGTTGAAGTGCAGGTTGCCGTCGCCGAGGTGGCCGTAAATAACCGGCCTGACGCCCGCATAAGCGGCATGCAGCAGCGGCAGAACTTCGTCAATGAAGGCCGGCACGCTGGACACGGCCACGGCGATGTCGTGCTTGATGTTGCCGCCGTCGTGCTGCTGGGCCTCGCTGATGTTTTCGCGCACCTTCCACAGCTCATTGGCTTTCGCTTCAGACGTTGCAACCAACACATCGTCGATGACGCCGCGCTCTAATGCCATTTCAAGCGCAGCTTGAAATGCGCTGTCGAGTGCTTCCTGTTCACCGCCATCGCTGGCTTGCATCAAAACATGCCACGGATAGGAATCTGCAAACAGGGCCGGCGTGGCTGGGAAATACCGTTTGACCATGGCCACGCTGGCGTCGCTCATCAACTCAAACGCGGTGAAGCGGTCGCCCATGGCGCCGCGCATCAGGCCGAGCAATTCCAAGGCCTCCTGCGGTGTTTGAAACGCCGCAAAAGCCACGGCCCTGGAGCGCGGCGCCGGGAACAGTTTCAGCACTGCCGCGGTAATGACGCCGAGCGTGCCTTCCGAGCCAATGAACAGGTGTTTCAGGTCATAGCCGGTGTTGTCTTTGCGCAAGGCTTTCAGCAGATTGAGCACCTGACCATCAGGCAACACCACTTCAAGTCCTAAGACCAAGTCACGAGTATTGCCGAAGCGCAGCACCTGCACGCCGCCGGCATTGGTGGCAATGTTGCCGCCAATCTGGCAAGAGCCTTCCGCGCCCAAGGACAGCGGAAACAAGCGGTCGTGTTGGGTGGCGAGTTCTTGCAATGTTTGCAGCACGCAGCCTGCTTCCACCGTCATGGTGTTGTTCAGGGGCGATATGTCGCGCACCCGGTTCAGCCTGGACAAACTCAAGATCACTTGCTTACCGCTGCTGTCGGGCGTGGCACCACCGCACATGCTGGTGTTTCCTCCTTGCGGAACGATGCTCACGTTGTGGGTTGCGCAGAGTGTCACCAGCGCCGACACTTGCTGCGTGTTTAGTGGCCGACAAACAGCCACTGGCACTCCCTTGAATTGGCCGCGCCAATCTGTGACGTAAGCCGCGAGGTCGCTGGTGAGAACATGGGGATCGCCGAGCAGAGCGCGGGCTTGACTTAAAAAATCAGACATTTTTTTCCTGCAGCCAAGTCGGCTAGCGCGAAGGCTAGCAGATTGGCGGGGCAGATGTTCTAGGTGCGTTCAGCGATGTCGAAACGCACAGAGGGGGATTGGGCGGTTTAGGCCGCTTTGCGCTCGCGGGCTTGATCAAGGCATGTGCCAAGCGCCTTCAAGTAGGCGTTGGCCTTTTCTGTAGGCTCCACGTATTTGATGCGGTTGTCATTTTCATCCATGACCAGTGAGACGTACTTTTTCATACGCAAGCCTTTGATCAGTCGGTGGGCCGTGCTTTGAGAGACTTCGGTATCGATTTGGATCGCCCGCAGCACCGTGATTTTTTGATCGGCAACCCAAGTCGTGGCCAACAGGTTCAGCAACCTTTCTTCAATCGGACTGAGCTTCATGAACTCATCGGAGGCATGAACTTGCTTCACCTGCTGCAGGAAGTTGATGTAGGTGATGAGTGCTTCGGATTTTTCCAGCATGGTTTGAACCTGTCTTTGCTGCGCCAGTCGCGGCGTGAGTTAATTGATAAAAATGTAACAAACTTGACTAATCTAGATTTTAATTGATAAAAAATTTAAAAACAATAACTTTATATAAAAAAGACTTTCGTCAGAGTTGCATTCTGCGGCGCTGGTGCTTGCTCATCAATTTCTGGCGCGAACGCGTCACTCGATTGGGATCGCGACGACTGTGGCGGTGTTTGTCTCTTGGCTTTTTTCATCAACGGTCAGCTTTAGAGCTCATTAAAATCAAAAATACTTACTTTATTTAAATATATTTTTTAATTTAACTAGATGTAAGAAATGAACATGTAAGTCATATGGTTTTTTTTTGGTGATTTTTTGCAAGGTTTAAATGATATTGATATAATCTTCCAGATAGAAAGACAATTGTTAATTTAGTTTGTAAAGTAGTGCTTTTGCCGATTCCCTCCACCCTTTGCAAAATCAATTTTTAAAATCATGATCCCCTCTGACTTCTGTGGAACTTCATTCGCTGCTAAAAAGCTGGGCCTTTCCGTTGGAACGGTTCAAGGTTTGGTCGAAAAAAATGAGCTCAAGGCTTGGAAAACGGACGGTGGGCACAGACGAATTTCCATGCAGTCCATTGCCGAGTACCAGTTGCGCTTTGGTCACACAGGACATAACGGTAAAAACCACAAAGATCAACGTTCACCTTTGACGGTTCTGCTGGTGGACGAAAGCAGTGAAACGTATGACGCTATCCAAAAGGTGCATCAAGAGGCCGGCGTTTTGATTGAATGCGTCTGGATCACTTCTGCCCTGAAGGCACTGATCAACCTCAAGTCCATCCAGCCTGACGTGTTGATCGCAGACCTCAGCATGCCGAATGTCGATGGCTATGAGTTGCTCAGAACCGTCCGGACCAGCCATTTGGCAGACTCGCTTGCCCTGGTGGGCTTGACGGCGGTTGATCCTGCAGACATCACGACCCCTGAACTCTTGCCTGACCACACAGCGCTGGTGAAAAAACCGGTTCACGCTCAGTGGCTACTTGGTTACTTCGCATCACAAATTGCGCGAAGGAATCAGCCCTCGAGCTGAACGGTGTCGCTGGGCCAAGAGCCCAAGCGTCAGAAACTAAAAGAGCCGCAATTGCGGCTCTTTTAGTTGGAGTGATGAACAGCTCAGTCAGCGTAAATGCCGGCTTTGCGGATCACCGGTCCCCATTTGATAATTTCAGCTTCGAGCTGGGTTTTCAAACCAGCCGGTGTGACCTTGTCCATCGAGGGTGCTTCCAAACTCAAGTCTTTGAAGCGTTGTTTGATCATCGGATCTTGCAACGCAGCGCGCAGTGCCACGTTGACCTTGTCAATCACAGGTGCCGGTGTTCCTTTGGGCGCGTACATGCCGTGCCAGACTTTGACCTCAAACCCTTTCAAGCCCTGCTCGTCGAGGGTCGGCACATTGGGTAACACCTCGAGGCGTTTGAGGGTCGTTACACCGTAGACTTTGACGCGGTTTTCCTTGATCAGCGGAACAGTTTGTGATGTCTGGTCGCACAGCAAGTCGACCTGACCGCCGAGCAAGTCATTCATCGCCGGGCCAGTGCCCTTGTAGGGGATGGTGTTGAGTGTGGTGTCCAAGGCCGTCATGAAGAGCAGGCCGCACAAATGCGAAACAGCACCCAGACCGGCATTGGCCATAGACACTTTTTCCTTGTTGGCTTGCACGTAAGTTTTCAGCTCAGCGAAGTTTTTGGCGGGAAAGTCTTTGCGTGCCAGCAGGGTCATGGGCACGTCAACCACTTGGCCTATGTATTCAAAGTCTTTGAGCGTGTCAAAGTTGAGCTTTTTATACAGCGCAGGGGCTGTGGCCATGCCCATGTGGTGAATGAACAGGGTGTAACCGTTGGGCGCCGCGCGAGCCACACGTTGGGTCGCAATGGTGCCGCCGGCACCCACGGTGTTTTCGACCAATACGGTTTGTCCAAGGGACTTGCCCATTGGAATGGCGATCATGCGGGCGACCACATCGGTCGGACCACCAGCGGCGAACGGCACCACCAGAATGATGGGCTTGTCGGGGTAAGTTTGGGCTTGCGCCAAACCTTGACCCAAGCCGCAAGCTAACAGGCATCCGATCAGGACTGATTTCAATTGTTTTTTCATGGTTGTCTCAGGTTGTCTCAGGTTGTCTATCGTCAAATAAATAATCAATTGGGCGGCTAAATTATGCGCGCCATCGCCAGACAGTGCCTGGCCAGCTTGAGCACGGGTGGATCGACCATGCGGCCATCCACCGTGAAGGCGCCGCCGCCGGCTGCTGCTTCGGCTTGCAACACGCGCTGGGCCCAATCAATTTGCGTGGCTGTGGGTGCAAATGCGGTGTGCACGGCCGGTACTTGCAGCGGATGAATGCATAGTTTCGCGCCAAAGCCAAAGCGCAGGCTGCGGGCTGCATCGGTTTGCACGCGCACCATGTCTTGGGTATCGGTTGTCACACCATCAATGGGTGCTGTTAGACCTGCACGGCGCGAGGCCACAACGATGGCGACACGGACAGGGGCCAGCTCGGCTTCATCCGCGCCGCAGGCCATGCCCAGATCTGCCTGAAAGTCGAGGTTGCCAAAAGCCAGCCGCAGCACGCGGGGGCTGCGGGCCAGTGCGTCGACGTTGGCCAGGCCCTCGGCTGATTCAATGATCGGAATCAAGGCGGTCGCTGCCTCACCCAGCACGTCTTGAAGGCCCGTCATATCGCTGGGATTTTCAGCTTTCGGCAACATCACCGCAGGCAGGCCGGGCAGTTGAGCTAACCATGCCAAGTCGTCCTGATGGCAGTCTGTCTGAGTCGCATTGATGCGGACCACCACGCGCGCACGCTGGGTTGTTGGCCATTGTTGCCAGACCGAGGCCAGTGCAACGCGGGCGGCGGCTTTGTTGGCTGCCGGCACCGCGTCTTCGAGGTCAACAATCACCATGTCGGCTGGGCTGCCCAGGGCTTTGTCAAAGCGTTCGGGTCGATTACCCGGTACAAATAAAAACGAGCGTGCGTCAGTGATCAACGACGCACTCATGTTGCCGCCAGCAACAAGCGGCCAACGCGCGGCCACTGCATGACTTGCCAAAGTTGCGCGATGGAGGCTTGCATGTCGGCGGCGCTGGCACCGCCACTGTGCGCCGCCAGACGCAGCGCTTTGGCGGTGATCTCGTCGCGGCTAAGCGTGTTGCCTGGATCGCCCTTGGGTTCGTCGACACGGCCCTGTAGGACGCGGCCATCGATGGTGTAAACCGTGACTTTGCCGATCCAGCGCTGCGGGTAGGCGGCGTCAACTTCAGCGTCTAGCTGCATCTCGACTTTGTCGCGTAACGCTGTCGTCAGCGTGTCGCTAAAGTGTCTGTCAAATTCGATCAAGCCGGCATGGCCAAAGCGTGCGGCCAGACCTAGCACCGTGCCCATGCTGAATTTGCTCTGGTGTACGGTGCTCGGATTGGTCACCGGGCCGAGCACATCGATCGCGCCTTGGTGCACATGCGTGACCACGCGCGCCAAGTCTTGCGCTTGGAGCTTATGGTCTTGCATGACTTGCAGCAGCGCGTCTGCCGCCGGGTGTGTGTGGCGGCACGAGGCATGGTATTTGAACGAGGTTTCTGCGGTTGCCCAGCGGCTGCCGAGGCCGGCTGTGAGCTTGCGCACGTCGGCATCGCTCGACATGCCTGCAGCCATGCCCTGCGGGCCTTCCAAAATTTGGGCCGCGCCGGTGAAACCGTCTTTGGCCAAGTAAGCCGCCATCAAACCAGCGCCAGCGGCATGTGCCGTGTGCAGTTGTTTGGAGTCTGCTGCGGTGCGCAAGAATTCCCACAGCCCAGCCGATTGCGTGCCGGCCGAACCAAAAGCGTGTTGCATTTGCGATGGGTTCAAGCCCAACAAATGACCGACCGCTGCCGCAGCGGCCAGCGTGCCCGCTGTGCCCGTGGTGTGGAACACTTTGTAGTGCGAGCGCCCCAGAAATTCACCCACCCGAATACCGACTTCATAACCCGCCACGGCCGCTGTGATGAGCTGCGCGCCGCTGGCACCAATGGCTTGCGCCACCGCCAGCGCCGGTGGAAAAACCACCGTGGCCGGGTGAAACACCGAGCCGTTGTGCACATCGTCTTGCTCCGCCACATGCGAGGCGCTGGCGTTCGCCATGGCGGCCAAATAAGGGCTGCTGCCATCTCGGGTGATGAGCACTTCGCTCGGCCCTTCGTCTGGTCCCATGCTCAACGCAAAACGGGTCAGGCTGTCGACCGGACGCGCGTTGTGGCCACCGATGGCAGAGCCGAACCAGTCGACAAACAGGTCTTCGGTTTTGCGCAACACGGCGTCGGGAATGTCGGCGGTGCTCAGGTTCGCTGCAAAGGCGGCGAGGGTGGCTGTTGCGCTGGAATGTTGTTGACTCATAACGATGTTCCAAGTTCAGCCAAGATGGCTTGGGTGTGTTCGCCGACGCTGGGAACGGCGTCCATGCGATAGTCAAAACTGCTTTGCTTGCCGGGCGGCAATAGCGCCGGCAAGTCACCAGCCGGTGAGCCGACGCTGGTCCAGCGCTCGCGCGCTTTCAACTGCGGGTGGGCCCACAGGTCGGCCATGCTGTTCATGTTAGCGTTGGCAATCTGGGCGCTGTCGAGACGCTCCACCACTTGCTCGGCGGTGAGGCTTGAGAACGTACTGAGGATGATGGCTTCTAACTCGACCCGATTTGCACTGCGCAGGGCGTTGCGGTCAAAGCGAGCATCCGTGGCGAGCTCGGGTTGCAGCAAGACTTTGTGGCAAAACTGTAGCCATTCACGTTCGTTTTGCAGACCCAAAATGACCTTGCGGCCGTCGCCTGCAGCAAACGGGCCGTAAGGGTAAATGGTGGCGTGTGCGGCTGCTGCGCGCGGTGGTGGCGGCGCACCATCCATGCTGTAGTACATCGGGTAGCCCATCCACTCGCCCAAGGCTTCGAGCATGGAGACGTCGATGTGTGAGCCTTCGCCGGTTTTTTCGCGCTGCATCAGGGCCGACAAAATGTTGGTGTATGCATACATGCCCGCGGCAATGTCGGCGATCGAGTTGCCGGCTTTGCTGGGATGCTCTGGTGTGCCGGTGATACTCAAAAAACCGGCTTCGCTTTGAATCAGCAAGTCGTAGGCTTTTTTGTCGCGGTACGGGCCGTCGTTGCCGTAGCCCGAAATATCGCAAACGATCAAACGCGGGTCTGCCGCACGCAGGGTGGCCGCGTCGAGTCCCATGCGTCCCGTCGCACCGGGTGCGAGGTTTTGCACCAGCACATCAGCCTTGGTAATGAGTTGCTTCAGCACGGCGAGGTGCTGGGGGTCTTTCAGGTCCAGCGCCAAGCTTTCCTTGGAGCGGTTGACCCAGACAAAGTGCGAGGCTTCACCCCGGGCGCGCGTGTCATAAGCGCGGGCAAAGTCACCTGCGCCGGGGCGCTCAACCTTGATGACACGGGCGCCGAGGTCGGCCAATTGACGGGTGCAATAGGGCGCTGCAATAGCGTGCTCCAACGAGACCACGGTGATGTGGTCAAGCGGACGTGGACGGGCTTTGGGTTGCGGGTTAGTGCTTGTCATCAGAATGACCTTGGCAAGCCCAGCAGATGCTCGGCGACATAGGAATAAATCAGGTTGGTAGAGATCGGGGCGACTTGGTACAGACGCGTTTCGCGGAACTTGCGCTCAACGTCATACTCGCACGCGAAGCCAAAACCGCCGTGGGTTTGCAGGCACACATTGGCAGCTTCCCAAGACGCTTTGGCAGCTAAGTATTTGGCCATGTTCGACTCTGCACCGCAAGGCTGGCCGGCGTCGAACAAGGCGCAGGCTTTGAAGCGCATCAGGTTGGCGGCTTCGGTTTCGATGTAACTGTCGGCAATTGGGAATTGAATGCCTTGGTTTTTGCCGATGGGCCGGCCAAAGACTTCACGGTCGGTGGCATAGCGGCGCGCACGGTCGATGAACCAGTAAGCGTCCCCAATGCATTCGGCCGCGATCAACGTGCGCTCTGCATTCAGGCCGTCAAGGATGTATTTGAAGCCTTTGCCTTCCTCTCCGATCAGGTTCTCGGCGGGGATTTCGAGGTTATCGAAAAACACTTCGTTGGTCTCGTGGTTCACCATGTTGCGAATCGGCTTGACGGTCATGCCGTTGCCAATGGCTTGCTTCAAATCAACGATGAAGATCGACATGCCTTCGCTCTTGCGTGTGACATCTGCCAGCGGTGTGGTGCGGGCCAGCAAGATCATCAGGTCTGAGTGCTGAATGCGCGAGATCCAGACCTTCTGGCCGTTGATGACGTAGCGGTCGCCCTTTTTGACGGCGGTGGTTTTGAGCTGTGTGGTGTCGGTGCCGGTGCTGGGTTCGGTCACAGCCATGGACTGCAATCGCAATTCGCCGGTGGCTATTTTGGGCAGGTACAGGTCTTTTTGAACCTTAGATCCGTGCCGCAGCAGGGTGCCCATGTTGTACATCTGGCCGTGGCAAGAGCCGGCATTGCCGCCAGCGAAGTTGATCTCTTCCATGATGACCGAGGCTTCGGCCAGACCAAGGCCTGAGCCGCCGTATTCGGTGGGAATCAGCGCGGCCAACCAGCCGGCTTCGGTCAGTGCGGTGACAAAGGTTTCAGGGTAGCCGCGTTCGTCGTCGACTTTTTGCCAGTAAGCGGAGTCAAAGCTGCCGCACAGGGAGCGCAGGGCTTCGCGCATGTCTTGATGGGCGTCTGGGGTGGGAATGGTTGTTTTCATGGGGTCTTAATCAATCAGTAAAAAATAGGTGTTTTGCTTCAGCCGAGCTCTGCCGTGCCTTGCATGGTCAGCCAGCCTTCGTGGTCTTGCGTCCACAGGCGGATCTGCGAGCCTTCTCCATCGGCACCGGCTTGAGGTTGGCCGTTGACGCGCATGACGCGATGGTCAGCGCACTCAAAGGTCGGGCGCAGGGCTTTGAACTCAAAGCGTTTGATAGGGCGGTCGGTATGGCGGCGCACCAAGTCCAGCATCAGCGTGGCGATCAATGGGCCGTGGACGATCAGGCCGGGATAGCCTTCGACGGCGGTCACATATTTGCGGTCGTAGTGAATCCGGTGGCCGTTGAAGGTGAGGGCGGAATAGCGAAACAGCAGCACATCATCGGGCGTCACGTCGCGCTGCCAAGCGGCACCTTGCTCGGCGGCCACAGGTGTTGGAACGGGGTCGCCGGGCTGCACTGCCGGACGATAAACAATGTCGTGTTCTTCGGTCAAGCAGAGGCCCTGAGCGTTGCTGATCTCATGCTTGACCAGCACGAAGAGCAGGTCGCCGCTGCGGCCTGACTTGTGCGTCACCGACTCGATGGTCGAGACGCGCTTGACCGCGTCGCCCACTCGCAGCGGCGCGTGCCACTGCAAACGGCCGCCGGCCCACATGCGGCGCGGCAAAGGCACGGGCGGCAAAAAGCCACCGCGCTTGGCGTGGCCATCCGGACCGATTTCGCTTTGACGGTGGTGCGGCAAAAAAAACAACCAATGCCACAGCGCTGGTAATTCGGTGCCGGCGTTGGGCGTTGGGTCATCGCGGTCCAGCGTGGCGCTGAGTGCCCGTAGCGGTGCTGGCGTGATCAGGTCTTCCAGCGTTTCAGTGCGGCCTTGCCAGTCTCTTAGGTGGGCGAGGGTGCTGGCGTCAAGCGTGGTGGTCATCAGAGTCTCCGTTTCAGTCATTCAGGTGATGTTCCCCGCATCGGGCGCTCAGCGCAATCAGGAAATTTCAAACCAAGCCTTCGGGAAAACAGTAGGCTCGGCGTGGCGAAGTAACATCGCAGCATGCATTTTGACCTCAATGACCTGCGGCTGTTCTTACTGGCGGCCGAAGAAGGTAGCCTAACTAAGGCCGCTGCCAAGCATCACCTGTCGTTGGCCGCTGCCAGCGCCCGCATCAAGGCGCTTGAGGTGCAGGCTGACATGCCTTTGCTTTATCGGGAGGCTCGCGGTGTTCGACTCTCGCCGCCTGGGCAGGCTTTTTTGCACCATGCCCGCTTGATCCTGTACCAGGTTGACCAGATGCAAGGTGACTTGAACGAATATGGCGGCGGTCTGCGCGGCCATCTGCGCGTTTTTGCCAACACCACGGCCGTCACTGACTTTTTGCCAGAGTTGCTGCCACTGTTTTTAGCCGACAACCCGAAGGTGAATATCGACTTGCAGGAAAAGCCAAATTCCGAGATCGCCCGTGGTGTGCAAGACGGCCGGGCTGACTTAGGCATCGTTTCGAGTCAGGTGGACACGCTGGGGCTGGAACGGCTGCACTTCAGCACCGACCGGTTGGTGCTGGCCACCGCGTTGTCGCACCCGCTGGCGCAGCGCCAGCAAGTGGCTTTTGTCGACACACTGGACGAAGACGCCATTGGCATGCAGCAAGGCAGCACCTTGCAAATGTTTTTAGCGCAAGTGACGGAGCGCCTCGGCAAGCCCATGAAACTGCGCATCCAGCTGTCTAGTTTTGACGCCATGTGCCGGATGATTGGCGCGGGCGTTGGCGTGGGCATCGTGCCGGAGTCTGCCGCGCTGCGCTACCAGGCGGCGATGGGCCTGGCGCTGGTGCAGTTGAGTGACCCGTGGTGCGTGCGCGAGCGTTCTATATTGACGCGTGACCGCGCTGCCTTACCGGCTTACGCGCAGTCCCTGATTGAGCGTTTGTGCGCACATTTTGTGCGTGCTGAGGCGCCGCCGAGCCAGCGACAATAGCGCCCATATCGACATCGATACTCATCGACAATACGGCCATGGCACGCATGCAACTACAAGACATTTTATTTTCCCAAGGCTTTGGCACCCGGCGGGTTTGCGCTGGTTTGGTGCAACAGGGCTTGGTCGTCGTCAACGGCGCGGTGTGTGACGACGCGGCCGCTGATTTTGAGCCCCAAGGGCTTCACTTCGAGGTGCAGGGCGTCGCTTGGCAGTACCACGAAAAGGCGTATTTGATGCTGCACAAGCCGACGGCTTATGAGTGCTCGCAAAAGCCCAGCATGCACCCCAGCATCTACACCTTGTTGCCAGCACCGATTCGTCAGCGCGGTGGCGGTGCCGCGGCGGGCGTGCAAGCGGTTGGCCGGCTGGACCAAGACACCACCGGCTTGCTGCTGCTGTCCGACGACGGTAAATTCATTCACCGCATGAGCTCACCGCGGCACCACGTGCCCAAGGTGTACGAGGTCACAGTCAAACACCCGGTCGACGCGCAACAGGTGCAAAAACTGCTGGACGGCGTGGTGCTGGATGACGACCCGAAACCGGTGCGTGCGGCCGCTTGCGTGCAAACCGGTGAGCTTCAGCTCAGCTTGACGCTGACTGAGGGTAAGTACCACCAAGTTAAGCGCATGATCGCCGCGGTGAGCAACCGGGTTGAGCTGCTGCACCGCTCGCGCATTGGCGGCTTGCTGCTGCCGGCTGACTTGGCCGCCGGCCAGTGGCGCTGGCTGACGGCCGAAGACTTGGTGAGTATTTCTGCGCCGTTGTCGGCGACTGCGCCCACTGCCGCGTTGAGTTAAACAGCTGCCGCTACACTGGCGCGCTGACAAGGTACAACGCATTTTTGACAAGGTATTTTTGTGATTTCTGCATCTCGCTTTTTTCCCTTATTTCATTTGGTGTTGTATCTGTTGTCGGCATCTGTTTTGAGCGCGTCGGCAGCTACGCTGGTGACACCTGTCACGTCAGCGCCTGTGAAGCCACCCTTGTTCGTGCTCAATTCGCTAGACGACAGTGTCAGCGTGTTGGACGCGACAACCTGGACCGAAACCCGGCGCATTGCCACGGGCAAGCAGCCGCACCATCTGTACATGACCCCAGACGAAAAGTCAGTGATTGTGGCCAACGCGCTGTCCGACTCCCTGACCTTCATTGACCCTAAAACCGCAGAAATTCAGCACACTGTTCGTGGCATTTTGGACCCTTATCACCTGCGCTTTTCGCCAGACATGAAGTGGTTTGTGACGGCAGCCAACCGGCTCAACCATATTGATATTTTTCGCTGGGATGGCAGCAACATGACGCTTGCCAAGCGCGTGTCGACCGGTAAGACGCCGAGCCACCTGTGGATTGACAGCAAGAGCAGCACGGTTTATTCGACCATGCAAGACAGCGACGAATTGATCGCTGTGGATCTGCAGACGCAAACCATCAAGTGGCGCACCAAGACCGGCCCGATGCCAGCCGACCTGTTTGGCACAGCCGATGACAAACGTATTTTGGTGGCGCTGACCGGCAGTGATTCGGTCGAGGTCTATGACGTCTCCGGGCCGCAACCGACGCGCAGCAAAGTCATCAAAACAGGGTTGGGCGCACATGCGTTTCGGGCCTTGGGCGACGGCCGGCATGTATTGGTCAGCAACCGCGTGGCCAACTACATCAGCAAGATTGACTTGCAGACCTTGGAAGTCGTCGGCCGCTTTCAGGTGCCGGGTGGCCCTGACTGCATGGAAGTGACGCGCGACGGCAAGCAGCTTTTAGTGTCTTCGCGTTGGGCCCGCAAGCTCACCGTGATTGACATCGCCAGCGGCAAGCTGGTGCGTCAAGTGAATGTTGGAAAGAGCCCGCATGGTGTCTGGACCTTGGATCACGCCCCCCGCTGACATGCTGTCCCGCGCCGTCGGCCTCTTTGTGTTGGCAGGGTTTGCGCCTGTGCTGTGGGCGGGAAGCTGTGCCCTCGCGCCTGGCGGTGCTGCGGCCAAGCCGATTTACCTGACCTTTGACACCGGCCACATGGCGGTGGCCCCGCTGATTGCCGACGTGCTGAAAAAGAACGATGTGCAGGTGACGTTTTTCGCCGCGCAAGAGCGCACCAAGTCAGGCAACGGCAGCTTGGGCAGCGACTGGGCTAGCTGGTGGAAAGCCCGCGCCGCCGACGGCCACGAATTTGCATCACACACTTACGACCACACCTATTGGCGTGCTGATGTTCTGGACAAGAACCAAGCTGTGCGGTTTCGGGTCAGGTCCTCAGCCGGCCCCAAAGAAGGTCAAGAACAGGTTTGGACGGCTGCGCAGTACTGCGAAGAAATCCACAAATCTGAACTGCGCTTGCAAGAGATCACCGGTCAAAAAACGCTGCCGCTGTTTCGTGCGCCCGGCGGCAAGACTTCACCTGAACTGCTGAAGGCCGCGCGCAGCTGTGGCTATGCACACGTGGCGTGGGCGCCGGCCGGATTTTTGGGCGACGAGTTGTCGAGCGAGCGATTCCCGAATGCGCAGCTGCTGGAAAGAGCGTTGAAAAATATCCAATCAGGCGATATTTTGGTAGCGCACCTGGGCATCTGGTCGCGCCAAGACCCGTGGGCGCCCGCTGTGCTGGAGCCGCTGATCGTCGGTCTCAAAGCGCGTGGTTTTTGCTTTGCCACCTTGCGCGATCATCCTCAGTACAAAAGCTGGATCAAGCAACGAGAGGCCAAAGCGTCGAGCCCAGCGAAGGCTGTTTCTGGAGGTCGGTCATGAACTGGTTCGGCGACGCCTTCGCCACTTTTCAGTCAGCGCTGTTTGACATGGTCGCGCCTTGGCTTTATCAGCTGGGCATGGGCAATTTGTTGGAAGACGCCTACGCTGCCAGCACTTGGTTATTGGTCGGGCTGATTCAAATTGCGCTGTTGCTGCTGGTGGTTGGGCCGCTGCAACGCTGGCGCCCCGCCGAGCCGGTGACCGACCGCGCAACCATTCGGACCGACGTGATCTACACCTTGATCCATCGTCTGGGTCTGTTTCGGGTGGCACTTTTTTTCACTTTGGAGCCGATCTTCAACAACAGCATTGGTTTCTTGCGGACCGCTGGTGTCGGCACGTTTCACCTCGACCAAGTGTGGCCTGGCGTCACGGACGGCGCGGTGGCCAGCTTTCTTATTTACCTGCTGGCGTTTGACTTTGCAGCCTACTGGCTGCACCGCGGGCAACACCGCATCAGCTTTTGGTGGCGTTTGCATTCGCTGCACCATTCGCAGCGGCAGATGACCATGTGGAGCGACAACCGCAACCACCTGATCGACGATGTGTTGATGAGTGTTTTGCTGGTGCTGTTGGCGCTGCTGATTGGTGTGGCGCCGGAGCAATTCGTCGCCATCGTAGCTTTGACGCAGCTGAGTGAAAGTCTGCAACACGCGAATGTGCGTTTGAGCTTTGGGCGCATCGGCGAGCGGCTCTGGGTCAGTCCGCTGTTTCATCGAGTGCACCACAGCGTTCAGTCTGGTGAGAGCAACTATGGCGTGCTGTTGCCGTGGTGGGATCAGCTGTTTGGAACGGCCAACTTCCAGACGCATTACGACCCCACCGGCGTGAAAGATGCGCAGGCGCTGCGGGACGATGGATCCGGCCTGTGGTCGCAGCAGTGGCGCGGTCTGAAGCGTCTCTTGGGGCGCGCATGAACCGGCTGATCGATTCCTTTTGGCGCGCCACGCTGTATTGCCTTCATCCGCGTGTGATTTCTTTGTCCTTCTTGCCGCTGGTCATCATGGCCGCTGTCTCGCTGGGGCTTGGTTATTTTTATTGGAACGATGCCATCGATTTGTTGCGCGCGCAGCTGGACAGCTACCAGTTGGTGGCCAGCATGACCGAGTGGCTGCAAGGCTTGGGGCTGAGTGACCTGCGGCTGGTGATGGCACCCGCGCTGCTGCTGTTCATGGCGATTCCGGTCATCGTCGTGGTTTCCTTGTTGTTCGTCGCACTGTTGATGACGCCGACCATGGTCGGGTTGGTCGCCGAGCGGCGTTTCCCCTTGCTTGAGCGCAGAAAAGGGGCTTCGTTCTGGGCCAGCTTGCTGTGGAGTCTGGCGTCGACCTTGATGGCCGGACTGGCCTTGCTGTTGTCGTTACCGCTGTGGTTGATTCCACCGCTGGTCTTGGTGGTGCCGCCGCTGATCTGGGGTTGGCTGACTTACCGTGTCATGGCCTATGACGCCTTGGCCGAGCACGCCAGTCATGAAGAGCGGGAGCAAGTTTTCAAACAGCATCGCATCCCCTTGTTGTGCATTGGCATCTTGAGCGGTTATCTGGGTGCTGCTCCCAGCGTGATCTGGGCCTCAGGCGCCATGTTTGTTGCCATGGCACCGATTCTGGTGCCACTCGCCATTTGGGTTTACACCCTCGTGTTTGCTTTTTCGTCTCTCTGGTTCACGCATTACGCCTTGTCTGCCTTGCAGCAGCTGAGAGCGCAGAATGCCACCACAGCAGCAGCCGAAACTTTCAATCGTCCTTTAACTTGAGCGTTCAGCGCGATCTCACACCATGTCTCAAAAATTTGGTGTCATCATCATTGGTGACGAAATTCTCTCTGGTAAACGTGCCGACAAGCACTTGCCCAAAACCATCGAATTGTTAGGCGCTCGCGGCCTGCAACTGAGTTATGCCGACTACGTGGGCGACGACCCGGAGCGCATCACCGCGACGCTGGCGCGGGCCTTTGCGGCTGCCCGCGAGCACGGAGATGTGGTTTTTTCTTGTGGCGGCATTGGTGCCACACCCGACGACTACACGCGCCAGTGCGCCGCGCAGGCGCTGGGCGTTGAGTTAGCCCTACACCCCGAGGCTAAGGCACTGATCCGAGACCGTATGCACGATGTCGCGCGCGAGCAGGGCTTGCCCTACGAGCCCGACCGCGAAGACAACATCCACCGCCTCAACATGGGCACGTTCCCGGTGGGCGCCAGCATCATCCCGAACCCTTACAACAAGATTCCGGGATTCTTTTGTTCTGCAGGACCGTCACAGGTGGCCGGCGCCCAAGCGGGCGGCGTCTACTTCGTGCCCGGTTTCCCTGTCATGGCCTGGCCCATGATCGAGTGGGTGCTCGACACGCATTACGGTCATTTGCACCAACTGCAGGCTTACAGCGAAAAATCGGTGATTGTCATGGGCTCCATGGAAGCCATGCTGACGCCTCTGATGATCGAGCTGGAAGCGCGCCACCCTGGCGTCAAGGTGTTCAGCCTGCCCAGCGTCGACCATCCGCAATATGGCCGCCACATTGAATTGGGTGTCAAAGGCGCGCCCGCTGAGGTGAACGCCGCGTATCCGGCGCTGTTGGCGGGCTTGCATCTTTTTAACCTCAAGTTGGGCCCTGAATTAGTGCGTTAATAATTGCACCTTATTAGTGCGCTGCTTATCACCCAAATTGGTGCGTAAAAAGATGCACTGCGTTGATTTCGAGTTGTTTGAGACCCTCACTTTTTGTGATTCTTGTTCAGTTGGTGGTTAAAAACACCGCTGTTGACGGCACAATGGACGGTTGGGTTGACCGCAATAAACATCCCACTGGCATAAAAAGTGCATTACATGGCACTGAGTAGATTTTTTAACCACCATCCAGCAACAGGAGATTCTGATGGCAAAGACCGTCGCAGACGTCATGAAAATGGTCAAGGAAAACGAAGTCAAGTTTGTTGACTTCCGCTTCACTGACACCCGTGGTAAAGAGCAGCACGTCACCGTGCCTG
>CANFWV010000038.1 GCA_947450695.1 Comamonadaceae bacterium | reverse complement strand
AAGCATTCCCCGCGCCAGCTGCTCTGCGCTTCAGGCACGGTTTCCAGGTACTTGAGAATGCCGCCTTCGAGGTGAAAGACCTCATCAAAACCTTGCGTGCGCATGAAAGCGGTGGACTTTTCGCAGCGAATGCCGCCGGTGCAAAACATAGCGACCTTGGGTTTTTTGCCGTCCTTGACTTGCAAGCGACCCTCCGGCCCCATTTCACGGCGCACCCAATCCGGCAGTTCTGAAAAACTGGAGGTTGCGGGGTTGATCGCGCCTTCAAACGTACCAATGGAGACTTCGTAGTCATTGCGGGTGTCGATCAGCACCACGTCTGGGTCGCTGATGAGGGCGTTCCAGTCTTGGGGCTTGACGTACTGTCCTGCCATGCGGTTCGGGTTAATGCCGTCAACGCCCATGGTCACGATTTCTTGCTTGAGGCGCACCTTCATTCGGTAAAAAGGGGCTTTGTCACTGTGGGCTTCTTTGTGCTCCAACGCGGCCAAGCGCGGGTCAGCCCGCAGTTGCGCAAGCACCGCTCGCACGCCAGCCTCAGGGCCGGCAATAGTGCCATTGATACCTTCCGCCGCCAGCAGCAGGGTCCCGCGCACATTGTTCGCTTCGCAAAAGGCCTGCAGCGGCGCTTGTAACTCGGCGAAGTCGGGGAGGTCGACAAATTTATACAGGGCGGCGGTGAGAAAGTCAGGCATGTCGGGTTTCGATGAAGATCTTTTGTGTCGACTATTTTCCCAGAATCAGGCTTTGAGAAGTCTGATCTAGCGCAACAAGGCTAAGGGCACGGCTTGGCAAATCTAATTATTGAGTGCCAAAAATCCGATCACCCGCATCCCCCAGACCCGGCAAGATGTAACCGTGGTCATTCAGTTGGCGGTCAATGGCCGCGGTAAAAATCGGAACATCCGGGTGCGCAGCTTGCAGTGCGGCAATGCCTTCAGGGCAGGTCAGCAGGCAAACAAACTTAATGGATTTAGGATTGAGTTTTTTCAGCCGGTCGATGGCGGCAATGGCTGAGTTGCCAGTGGCCAGCATCGGGTCAACCACGATGATGTCGCGCTCTTGCATGCCTTGCGGCATCTTGAAGTAATACTCCACAGCCTCCAGCGTGGACGGGTCACGGTAAAGGCCGACATGACCGACCCGAGCGCCCGGCACCACGCTCAACATGCCCTCCAAAATGCCATTGCCAGCCCGCAAGATCGACACAAAGACCAGCTTTTTGCCATCGATGACCTTGGCCTGCATGGTCTCCAGCGGGGTTTCAATTTCAATCGTTTGCATCGGCATGTCGCGGGTGACTTCGTATGCCATCAACATACTGAGCTCATTCAACAGGGTGCGAAACGTGCTGGTGCTGGCGTCCTTGCGGCGCATCAAGCTGAGCTTGTGCTGCACCAGCGGATGGTCAATCAGCGTCAATGAGGCGCTGGTTTTTTGAGGTGCTGTGGCGCTGACGTCGGGGGCGAGGGACGGGTTCATCGGTCGGGGATTCCTGTGTTTCGGCACTGTTTCAACAGAGTTTTTGCGGCACGTCAGGCGAAAAGTAAAATGCAGCGCTAGATTAAATCAATTCATCCATTTCAGAAGGATTCTTCGTGGCCGGACACAGTAAATGGGCGAATATTCAACACCGCAAGGGTCGCCAGGATGAAAAGCGTCAGCGCGTCTGGACACGTGTGATGCGTGAAATCATGGTCGCCGCTCGCATGGGAGGCGGTGACTTGACCACCAATCCACGCCTGCGGCTGGCCATTGACAAGGCCAAGGCTGCCAACATGCCAAGCGAAAACGTCAAGTACGGCATCGCCAAGGCTACCGGTAGTCTTGAGGGCGTGCACTACGAGGAAGTCCGCTACGAAGGCTACGGCATCGGCGGCGCGGCCATCATCATCGACTGCATGACCGACAACAAGGTGCGTACCGTGGCCGAAGTGCGGCATGCGTTTTCAAAGCACGGCGGCAACATGGGCACCGAAGGCTCTGTGGCGTTTCAATTCAAACATTGCGGTCAGCTGATTTACGCGCCTGGCGTGAGTGAAGACAAGGTCATGGAGCTGGCGCTGGACGCTGGTGCTGACGATGTGATCACCGATGAAGACGGTGCCATTGAGGTGTTGACGCCCTACACAGATTTCGAAAAAGTCAAAAATGCGCTGGAGGCTGCGGGTTTGGTTGCTGAAGTGGCTGAAGTCACCATGCGCGCCGAAAACACCATTGAACTGAGCGGCGACGATGCGCAAAAAATGCAAAAGCTGCTCGACATTTTGGAAGACTTAGACGACACCCAAGACGTCTTTCACAACGCGGCGCTGTCGCTTTGAACCGCTCTCTGAATTTAATAAATAAAAGCTCCGGCATGAAAGTAGTCTCATGAAAGTATTGGTCGTTGGTAGTGGTGGTCGTGAGCACGCCTTGGCTTGGAAGCTGGCGCAATCCACCAAGTTGCAAGCGGTGTATGTGGCACCTGGCAATGGCGGAACGGCGCTCGATTCGCGTCTTGAAAACATCCCCATCACGGACATCAAGGCGTTGCGCGAATGGGCCTTGGCTGAAAAAATTGTCTTGACGGTGGTCGGCCCCGAGCAGCCATTGGCCGCTGGCATCGTCGACGACTTTCGCGCCCACGGCTTGCGTGTTTTTGGCCCGACGAAAGCCGCTGCGCAACTCGAAAGCTCGAAGGCTTTTTCCAAGGCCTTCATGAAGCGCCACGGTATTCCTACGGCTGAGTACGAAACCTTTTCAGACCCGGTAGCCGCACACGCGTACATCGACAAAAAGGGCGCGCCCATCGTTGTCAAAGCCGATGGCTTGGCGGCTGGTAAGGGCGTGGTGGTGGCGATGTCGTTGCAAGAGGCGCACGAGGCGATTGACTTCATGCTCGCGCCTGACGCCAGCTTTAACCCCCTCGGCGTGACGCACAACGCAGGCGGTGCACGCGTGGTGATTGAAGAATTTTTGCAAGGCGAAGAAGCCAGTTTCATCGTCATGTGTGACGGCAAAAACGTCACGCCGCTGGCCACCAGCCAAGACCACAAACGTCTGCTTGACGGCGATGCCGGCCCGAATACAGGCGGCATGGGCGCTTACTCGCCTGCACCGGTGGTGACGCCGCAGATTCATGCCCGCGCCATGCGCGAGATCATCATGCCGACCATCAAAGGCATGGAGCAAGACGGCATTGTCTTCACCGGATTTTTGTATGCCGGGCTGATGATTGACGCCGAAGGCCACCCGAAAACGCTGGAGTTCAATTGCCGCATGGGCGACCCCGAGACGCAGCCGATCATGATGCGGCTGAAGACAGATTTATACGACGTGATGCTGGCCGCCACCTCGGGTCAGTTGGACCAAGTTGAGCTCGAGTGGGACACCCGGCCAGCGCTTGGCGTTGTCATGGCCGCTGAAGGTTATCCGCTGAATCCGCGTAAGGGCGACTTGATCACCGGTGTGCCATCGTTAGAAAAAATGCAGGAGGCCGATGTGATGGTATTTCATGCGGGCACGGTGCCTGCCGCAAAAGGCGAGGCGCTGACTTCTGGTGGCCGCGTCTTGTGCGTCACAGCCTTGGGTACCACCGTCAAAGAGGCGCAAAAACATGCCTACGATGTAGCCTCCAAGATTCATTTTGACGGCGCTCAGTACCGCACAGACATCGGCTATCGGGCCATCAAGTCCTGACCGGTTCGACGCATGACCGTTTCTCCAGAAAATACGGCTGACGCCGGCCGAACTTTTTTGCTTGGCCTGCAACAGCGCATCATCTCAGCCGTGGCAGCACTCGACGGCCACAGCTTCATCTCTGACGCTTGGGAAAAAGCCCCTGGCGAAGCCTTGCAGGGCCATGGCCTTACGCAAATTTTGGAGCAGGGCAGGGTGTTTGAGCGCGCTGGTTGCGGCTTCTCGCAGGTGCGGGGAGCCAGCTTGCCACCGTCCGCCACGCAGCATCGGCCAGAGTTGGCTGGTGCACCGTTTGAGGCCATGGGTGTGTCGCTGGTTTTTCATCCGCGCAACCCCTATGTGCCGACCGTGCATATGAATGTGCGAATGATCACCACCACACCAGCGTCGGGCGTGCCGGTTTGTTGGTTTGGCGGCGGCATGGACCTCACGCCGTTCTACGCTTTTGAAGAAGACGCGGTGCATTTTCATCAGGTTTGCAAAGACGCGCTGGCGCCGTTTGGCGAAGACAAGTACCCGCGCTTCAAAACTTGGTGCGACGAGTATTTCTACCTGAAGCATCGGCAAGAACAGCGCGGCATTGGCGGTGTGTTTTTTGACGACTTTCAAGAGCTCGGCATGGAGGGCAGTTTCGCCATGATGCAGAGTGTGGCGAACGCTTTTTTGACGGCTTACCTGCCCATCGTTGAGCGCCGCCTGGACACGCCATATAGTCAAACTGAGCGTGATTTTCAGCTGTATCGGCGCGGCCGTTACGTCGAGTTCAATTTGGTTTGGGATCGCGGCACGCACTTTGGATTGCAGTCAGGCGGGCGCACCGAGTCAATTTTGATGTCGATGCCGCCGCTGACGAGTTGGTCGTATCGACGCGAAGACCCGCCTGACTCGCCAGAAGCGGCTTTGACGCGTGATTTCTTGGTCCGAAGGGACTGGGTTTGAAGCGTATCGGTGTTTTTGGTGGCGCCTTCGATCCACCGCACAACGCGCATCTGGCGCTGGCCCAAACTGCCATCGACCAGCTGCAGTTGGACGAACTTAAAATCATCCCAACCGGCTTTGCCTGGCACAAGGACCGGCCCTTAAGCGCCGCTGAGCATCGCCTGAAGATGACTCAGCTGGCCTTCAGCGGGCTTGGTCGGGTTAACGTCGATGCGCGTGAAATCAAGCGCGAAGGGCACAGCTACACCATCGACACACTGGAAGCGCTGCAGGCCGAAGAGCCTGACGCTGCGTTCTTTTTGCTCGTCGGCGGGGACCAACTGGCAGCCTTCACTCAGTGGCATCGGTGGCAGGATATACTCTCGCGAGCTACAGTTTGTGTAGCGGAACGCCCGCTGCAGGCCAGCGCGCCAGCCGACGTGCTGTCGCAGACGCCAGCTTTGCGGCAGAGCATTCACCTGCAACTGCCTCCTATGACTGTCAGCGCAACGGCGATTCGCCAGCTAATTGCCACTCACACCGGCACCCCAAATACTTCGCAGACCTATCTGACCGGACTGGTTCCGGACGCAGTAGCGCGTTATATTTCACTCCATGGGCTGTACCAAGCCCGCCCAACCTCCCTTTGAGCACCACAGCATGACCGACAACACCCACAGCGCCGACAAAAAAGACATCCAAAAATTGCAGCGAGCTATTGTCGATGGCCTGGAGGATGTCAAGGCGCAAGACATCCAGGTGTTCGACACGGAGCACATCACCTCTTTGTTTGAGCGCGTCATCGTGGCTTCGGGCACGTCAAACCGTCAAACCAAAGCTTTGGCCGCCAGCGTGCGCGATGCCGTGCGTGATGCCGGTTTTGGCAAACCCCGTATCGAAGGCGAGCAAAACGGCGAGTGGATCATCGTCGATTGCGGTGCTGCTGTGGCGCACATCATGCAACCGACGATTCGCCAGTACTACCACTTGGAAGAGCTGTGGGGCGACAAGCCCGTCAAGCTCAAACTCGGCGCTGTTGCGCCGCTGGTTAAAGCGTCACGCGCTGCCGCTTTGGCCGCGGCTGAAGCTGCAGCCGTCGTCGCGCAAGCGCCTAGCGGCCGTACAGCGGCTCGTACCGTGGCGCGTAATGCCGCCAAAAAAGCGGCTCGCGCCAGTGGTGAGCCAGCTCCTGCCAGCGCCAAAACTGCCGCCAAGAAAGCACCTGCTAAGCGCGGTTCAGCCAAGGCAGCTCCTAAGCCGTCCGTGAAGGCGGCGGTCAAGGCCATCGTCACCAACACGGCAGCGCCGAAAGCCGCTGCCAAGCCGCGCGTCAAAACAGTGGCCAAGTCGGTTGCCGCAGCACCGGTGAAAGCCGCACCAGCCAAAAAGACTGCGCCAAAAAGTTTGGCAGCTAAAACGGCGGCTCTTAAAAAGCCAGTGGCTAGAAAAGCTGCCGCTGCGCCAGTAGCAGCCAAGAAGGTTGTGGCCAAAAAGGTCGCGGCTAAGAAAACTCCTCGGAGCGCATGAGGCTGCAGATCGTCGCAGTCGGGCAACGTGTGCCCGACTGGGCGCAAACCGCCTACGACGACTACGCCAAACGCTTCCCGCCTGAACTCAAAGTCGAGCTGAAGGCGGTCAAGACCGAAGCCCGCGCTTCTAAAACGCTTGAAAATTTACTCGCCGCAGAGCGTTCGCGTATTGAAGCGGCGATTCCCAAAGGCATGCGCATCGTCGCCCTTGACGAGCGCGGCATCAACATCACCACTGTCGCCTTGGCGGACAAACTTCGGCTTTGGCAGCGTGAAGGCGATGACGTTGCGATCGTCATCGGCGGCCCCGACGGTCTTGACCCCGGTTTCAAGCAAGCTGCCCATGAACGTATTCGCCTGTCCGACCTGACCCTGCCTCACGCCATGGTGCGTGTGCTGCTCATCGAACAGCTGTACCGGGCGTGGAGCATCACGGTGAACCATCCCTATCATCGCGAGTAGCCATGTCTGACTTCATCTACCTCGCGTCTCAAAGCCCGCGTCGGGCGCAGTTGCTGGAGCAACTTGGCTTGGCTTTTCAGCGGCTGTTGCCAGACCCGACTGAAGATGCCGAAGCATTGGAAGTTGTGCACGGGGGCGAAGCCCCTGCGACCTACGTCAAGCGTGTCACTAGGCTCAAGCTGCAAGCGGCTGTGGCGCGGATGAAGCGGCAAGGTTTGCCTGGTGCACCGGTGCTGTGTTCAGACACCACAGTGGCTTTGGGCCGAACCATTTTGGGCAAGCCAGAGAACGACGCAGATGCGATCCGCATGTTGACGTTGTTGTCGGGCGCGACGCACCGCGTGCTCACGGCGGTGGCTGTGCAGCGCGGCAAAAAGATGTTTGAAGCGCTGAGCATTTCAAACGTCACATTTGCCTATATGACGCGGTCTCAAATCAAGGCTTATGTTGCCTCCGGTGAGCCCATGGGCAAAGCCGGAGCTTACGCTGTGCAGGGCCAGGCCGCGGTCCACATCACGCGCATCAACGGCAGTTATTCCGGGATCATGGGTTTGCCTTTGCATGAAACCTCCTTGCTCCTGCGCGCCGTTGGCATCAAAATTTGACACTAGGAGGGTTCCCATGTCCCAGGAAGTCTTGATCAACTGGTCGCCCCAGGAAACCCGTGTTGCAGTGGTCGAATACGGCGCGGTGCAAGAGCTCCACGTAGAGCGTTCGCTCGAGCGCGGCTTGGTCGGTAACGTGTACCTCGGCAAGGTCGTGCGTGTGCTGCCTGGTATGCAGTCTGCTTTCATTGATATTGGACTCGACCGGACCGCCTTTTTGCACGTCGCTGATTTGATGAGCAGCATCAACAGTCGCCATGCAGACACAGAGCCGGGCAAGGCTGAAGCGGCGCCACCTTTGCCGATCGAAAAGCAGCTGTTTGAGGGGCGAGCCATCATGGTGCAAGTCCTCAAGGACCCTATTGGCACCAAGGGCGCACGGCTGACGGCGCAGATCAGCATTGCCGGGCGCTTGTTGGTATTTCTGCCGCAAGACAGCCATATTGGCGTGTCGCAAAAAATTCCGCCCAAGCAACGCGAAGAACTGCGCCAGCGTTTGCAAGCTCTTGCTGGCAGCGCTGGTGGTGGCTTTATTTTGCGGACCAACGGTGAAGATGCGACGGACGCCGAACTCGGTGAAGACATCGCTTATTTACGCAAGACATGGGCTCGCATCAAAGATGCATCGATGCGCTTGCCACCTACGTCTGTCTTGCATCAAGACCTCAACTTGCTGCAGCGCGTGTTGCGCGATGTGGTCTCAGAAGACACGCAATCTATCCGCGTGGATTCTCGTGAGCAGTTCGTGCAGCTGCAAACTTTTGCCGCTGAATTCATGCCAGCGACCTTGAAGAAAATACAGCTTTACGTTGGCGAACGTCCGATCTTTGATTTATTGAACATCGACGAAGAAATTGCCCGTGCATTGGGCCGCCGGGTTGAGCTCAAGTCGGGCGGCTATCTCATCATTGACCAAACCGAAGCCCTGACCACCGTCGATGTGAACACTGGCGGATTCGTCGGTGCGCGTAACTTTGATGAAACTATTTTCAAGACTAACTTAGAAGCTGCGCAAACGATTGCCCGGCAACTCAGGCTGCGCAATCTAGGCGGCATCGTGATCGTTGACTTCATTGACATGTTGCGCGAGAACCATCGTGACGCCGTACTGGTCGAGTTCAAAAAACAGCTGGCGCGTGACCGCATCAGGACCACCGTCAACGGCTTTTCTACGCTGGGCTTGCTAGAGATGACACGAAAGCGGACGCGTGAGTCGCTGTCCCATCAGTTGTGTGAACCTTGCAGCGCTTGCAGCGGCAAGGGCGTTGTCAAGACGGTACGAAGTGTCACTTACGACATCTTGCGAGAAATACTGCGCGAGGCCCGCCAGTTCAATCCGCGTGAGTTTCGGGTCGTTGCCGCACCGCAAGTGATCGAGTTATTTTTGGATGAAGAAAGTCAGCATCTGGCCGACTTGAGCACCTTCATCGGCAAGCCAATTTCATTGCAATCAGAAGTTGCGATGGCGCAAGAGCACTACGACGTCGTGCTGCTTTAAAGTCAGTGAGGCTGGCTGCTGGTGTTGAACCCTAACTGGTAAAGGTGGCTGTAAGCGCCGCCTTTTGCCAACAGTTCCGCATGGGTGCCGGACTCCAGTTGTCGGCCACTTTCCAGCATGATGATTCTGTCCGCATGCTGAATCGTCGACAAGCGATGTGCAATCACGACGGAGGTTCGGTGAGCGGTCAGTCGCCCAATAGCTTGTTGAACTGCTTGTTCTGACTCAGTGTCTAAGGCCGAAGTGGCTTCGTCCAGAATCAAAATGGGAGCGTCTTTGTACAAAGCTCTGGCAATTGCCAGCCGCTGCCGCTGCCCACCAGACAACTGCATGGCGTTGTGGCCAAGCAGCGTGTCAATGCCGTTTGGCAGTTCATTCATCAACTTGTCGAGGTTGGCGGCATTCAGGCAGTCAACCACACGGGTCCGATCGATCGGCTGCCCGAGTGCGACATTCGACGCGATGGACTCATTTAGCATCACCACGTTTTGGCTGACAAAAGCAAACTGTTCGCGCAGTGACGTCAGGCTCCAACTCTCGATCGGTACGCCATCCAGACTGATCACGCCGGAAGACGCATCTCTAAAGCGTGGCAGCAGGTTTACCAAGGTACTTTTGCCAGACCCTGATGTGCCGACGATGGCAATTGTTTCACCCGGTTTGATGCTCAGGTTGAACAGATCCAGCGCTGGATTTGCTTCAGAGTTGTAGCGCACCGTGACATCTGCAAAATTGATCTCCCCGAGGGCTCTTGCTTTGCTGAAGGTGCCACTGGTTTCATCTTCGATGTGGTCGAGCAGGTTCAGCCCTCGCTCCAACGCCGCGATGCCGCGCGTGATGGGTGTAGCCGCGTCTGACAAACTTTTGATGGGCGCAATCAACAGCAGCATGGCGGTGACAAAGGCCACAAAACTACCCACTGTGGTCGCGCCGTTAGCGCTTTGCAGCAAGGCAATAGTGACCACTGCCGACAATGCCACGGCGGTTAAAAGTTGGGTGAGGGCGCTCATACCGGCGTGCGCCACCGTCGACTTGGTTGATAAGTGACGCAGCGACAGGCTGAGCTGATAAAAACGATTGGATTGGATTTTTTGTGCGGCATACAAACGTACATCGCGATGTGCGAGCACGTTTTCCTCAACGACATACGCAAGATCGTCCGTGGCGGTTTGACTTTCTTTGGTCAGTCGGTAAAGACGCTTTGAGAGGATCCGGACCACTGCGATGACGGCTGGAAACACCAGCGCCACCACCAGCGTCAGCCGCCAGTTCAGGTAAAGCAGGTAACCCACCAAGGCCAACATACTCAGGACGTCGCGCGCCAGTCGCATGACGGCGTTCACCAGCAAGCTAGAGCCGTTCTGCACTTCGTACACCACGGTGTTGGCAATGGTGCTCGAGGTCTGGTCGGTGAAGAGGCTGAAGCGCGCGCTGAGAATCTTGCTGAACATCGCTTCACGAAGTTTTTGCAAGCCTAAATTGGTGACACGAGCCAAGCCAAACTGCGCCAAAAATCCAGCCAGTCCGCGCACACCAAACAGAAGCATCAGAAACAGGGGCACTTGCCAGAGATTGAGCGCACCGCCAGACCTAAAGCCCCGATCTAACAAAGGCTTGAGCAAGGCTGGCACCATGGGCTCGGTGGCGGATGCCATGAGTGTCGCAACGATGGCCAAAATCCAGCCATTTTTAGAGCTGCTGAAATACGGCCAGAGCCGTATGACGCTGTCAGCAAAGGTTCGCTTTTTTGCAGGCGGAGGGGCCAGTGGTGCGGATTGAGGCGAAGACGATGAATTATTCAAGGGCGTTTTCCGTGTTGCCTGCTTGGCCCGCATTATCGGTGAGGTTCTGTAAAGAACATTTTTAGTAGCGATTTGTTTCGTTTAGACTTTCGATCCGTGTTTCGTCCTTTGCTGTGTGTACTATTCACGCTTAAGCTGTTTTGGTTAAGTTTGTCGTCTTGAACTGTTTGGGTTATCAAATTGATAAATGATTTTCGTTTTGTAAATCTAGCAAGGCGTGGTGCGTTAAAAGCCTTGTCCACCGCCACGATCTTGGCTGCTACCGCACTTCCTGCGCTGGCTCAATTCCGTGTTGAAGTGTCAGGCATCGGCTTAACGCAATTGCCAATAGCCTTGCCCGCATTCAAGGGCGAGGCACAGGCCCCCCAAAAAATCAGCGCTATCGTCAAGGCCGACCTAGAGCGCAGCGGCATGTTCCGTTCCGTCGATGCCTCCGGTATGCAGGCGGACGAAACCACCCAACTCGATGCGACTGCTTGGCGCCAGCGCGGAGCTGACTCCGTGGCGACTGGCAGCGTCACTGCGCTGGCTGACGGCCGCTTTGATGTACGTGTTCGTTTATGGGACGTGGTTCGAAGCCAAGACTTAGGCGGCCAGAGCCACGTTGTTTCGGCCGGCGACCTGCGCTTGGCGGCGCACCGTGTGGCCGACTTTATCTATGAAAAAATCACGGGTGAGAAAGGTGTTTTTGCCACCCGTATTGCTTATGTCACCAAGACTGCGCAGCGTTTTAACTTGTGGGTTGCCGACTCTGATGGTGAAAATGCCCAGTCCGCTCTCACCAGTCCTGAGCCCATCATTTCTCCGTCTTGGTCGCCCACCGGTGCGCAGTTGGCGTATGTCTCTTTTGAGTCGCGCAAGCCGGTCATTTATTCGCATGATGTTGCGACCGGCAAGCGTCGCCTACTGGCCAACTTCAAAGGCTCCAATAGCGCGCCCGCTTGGTCGCCAGATGGCCGTCAACTGGTTGCTACCCTCAGCCGCGACGGTGGCTCGCAAATTTTCGCCATCGACTCCAATGGCGGCGAGCCTCGCCGTTTGACTCAGTCGTCCAGCATTGACACGGAGCCGACTTATTCGGCTGATGGTAAAAGCATTTATTTCGTGAGCGACCGCGGTGGTGCGCCACAAATTTACAAGATGGCGCCAACAGGCGGCGCACCTCAGCGTGTGACTTTCACGGGCTCCTACAATATCTCTCCTGCGCTGAGCCGCGACGGACGCTGGATGGCCTATATTTCCCGGGTCGGTGGTGCTTTTAAATTGCACTTGATGGACTTGACGAGCGGTGCCATCACGGCCATCACGGATACCAGCGCTGACGAGAACCCTAGCTTTTCGCCTAACAGTCGATTGGTCTTGTACGCTACACAACAGCAAGGCCGTGAGGCTTTGATGACCAGTACCCTTGACGGAAAAATCAAGGCCCGCCTGTCAGGTGCCAGTGGTGATATCCGCGAGCCTGACTGGGGCCCGTTTCAACGTTGATTTTTTCTTTTTTTCTTTCGGTTTTTTTCACGAGGTTCCCATGAAACGTATTTTTTCTGTTCTTTCCATACTCACACTCTCTTTCGTCTTGGCTGCTTGCGGCTCCAGTGTCAAGCTCAGCGATGTCCCCGTGGAAGACCGAAGCGCTGCGGCTACTGGTGCTGGTGATGCAGCCGGTGCTGGTGGTGCCTCAGGACGCGCTGTGGCGCCGGTTGAAATCAGCACCACAGACACTACGGCTGCAGGCCCCGTCGGTGCTGCTCGCGTCTTTTACTTCGATTACGACAGTTTCACCATCAAGCCTGAGTTCCAGGGTGCGATTGAAATGCATGCTCGCTTCTTGACGACCAACAAGGCCCGCAAAATCGCCATCGAAGGTCACACAGACGAACGCGGCGGCCGTGAATACAACTTGGCACTTGGACAAAAACGCTCTGAAGCTGTTCGCCGCGCCTTGGCTTTGCTGGGTGTCGCCGAGACCCAAGTTGAAGCCGTGAGTTTTGGCAAAGAAAAGCCCGCCATGACGGGTGACACTGAAGAAGCCTTCGCCAAGAACCGTCGCGCTGAAATCAATTACCGTTAATTCAGGGAACTTTCGCTGTGAGAACTTCATTGAAACTCCGCTACAGGGGCTTCTTTTTGGCCGTCATGCTGCTGTCTATGGGGGCCGCTCACGCGGCCTTGTTTGAAGACGATGAAGCCCGAAAGGTCATCCTTGAGTTGCGCCAGAAGGTTGAAGCGATGCAGTTGCGAGGGGCTGAAGATTTGCGCAAAGTCAACGAAGAAAATGTGCAGCTCAATGCGCAGCTTCAGCAACTTCGTCGCAGTGTTCTCGATCTGTCGAATCAAATTGAAAACTCCCGCGGTGAGTTAGCCCGCATGCGCGGCCAAGACGAACAATTTGCGCGTGAGCTGTCGGAAGTTCAAATGCGGCAAAAAGACATGCTGCAGTCCACGGAAGACCGACTCAGAAAATTCGAACCGAGCAAGGTTCGTGTGGACGGCCTGGAGTTTGTGGCGGATCCGACTGAGGTGCGTGATTTTGAGGCTGCGTTGGCAACCTTGCGCAAGGGCGACTTTGCCCAGGCGCAAACAGCCTTTTCAGAGTTCAACCGGCGCTACCCTAGCAGTGGTTACATTCCATCGGCCATGTTTTGGCTGGGAAATGCTCAATACGCTCAGCGCAACTACAAGGAAGCCGTCACCAGTTTCCACGCGCTCATGGCGGCTTCGCCTACCCATCTGCGTGCCCCTGAGGCCTTGCTGTCTATTGCCAACTGCCAAGTCGAGTTGAAAGAGGTTAAGGGTGCCCGCAAAACCATTGATGAACTCATCAAAGCCTACCCACAGTCTGACGCTGCCAAGGTCGGTAAAGAGCGTCTTGCCAAACTCAAATAAGGGCGGTAATGGCGATGGACACCACGGCACTTCAAGCCCTTAACAGCCAAATCCTATGGGCTTCATTTGCCCTGTCGGCTCTCTTTGGCGTGATTGCGCAGCGCACCCACTTTTGCACCATGGGGGCGGTCAGCGACATCATGACCATGGGCGACTGGACCCGCATGCGTATGTGGGGTTTGGCGGCAGGGGTCGCCCTGATCGGTTTTGCCGGGCTGGCCGCTACCGGGTTGATTGACCCCACCAAGACACTCTACGTGGCTAACCGCTTTATCTGGCTGTCCGCGTTGGTGGGCGGCTTGATGTTTGGTTTTGGCATGGTCTTGGCTTCGGGTTGTGGAAGCAAAACCTTGGTGCGCGTGGGTGCTGGCAACTTGAAGTCGTTGGTGGTTTTTATCGTCATGGGCTTGGCCGCGTTTGCCACGCTCAAAGGCATCACAGCGGTGCTTCGGGTCAACACCGTCGACTCTATCGGTATTGATTTTTCCGTTCCCGCCACGCTGGGCCAGTGGCTGGCAAATGCCACCGGCTTGCCACCGGCTTCAACCGCACTAGCGCTAGGATTAGCGCTTGGCCTGGGCTTCGCGGCGTGGGCACTGGTGGGGCGTGACTTCCTTCGGTTTGACAATATCCTTGCCGGCCTTGGCGTTGGCGCCATCATTACTTCACTGTGGTGGGTCAGCGGTAGTTTTGGTTTTGTACCGGAGCATCCTGAGACCCTGGAAGCTGTATTTTTAGCCACGAACTCAGGCCGAGCCGAAGCGATGAGTTTCGTCTCGCCGGTGGCCTACACGCTCGACTGGTTGATGTTCTTCAGTGACAAAAGCAAGGTTTTGACCTTGGGCATCGTCTCTGTTGTGGGGGTTGTTGCGGGTTCTGCTGTTTATGCATTGGCCACTCGCACGTTCCGTTGGGAGGGCTTCGGTGGCACCGAAGACACTGCCAACCATCTTGTCGGCGCAACCCTCATGGGTGTCGGCGGCGTCGCTGCGATGGGGTGCACGATCGGACAGGGTTTGTCGGGTATTTCAACTTTGAGTGCGACGAGCTTTGTCGCTTTGGCTGCCATATTGCTCGGGGCTGTTGCTGGACTCAAGTATCAGATCTGGCGCCTTGAGCGCACGCTGTAGTGTCTGAACTGATTCCGCTTGACGCCGCCGCGGCGCCGGCTGATCTTGAGCGACGCTTTGGCGGTCTTGCCAGGCTCTACGGCCAAACTGGCGCTCAACGTATTCGTCAAGCCCACGCGGTGGTGGTGGGGCTGGGCGGAGTCGGTTCATGGGCCGCAGAAGCGCTCGCCCGCAGCGGTGTGGCCAAACTCACACTGATTGATCTGGACCATATTTCAGAGTCCAACATCAATCGCCAACTTCACGCCTTGGACAACACGCTCGGGCAGTCCAAAGTCGAAGCCATGCGCGAGCGGATTCACTTGATCAACCCCAGTTGCATCGTGACCTGTATTGACGAGTTCGTCGATGCAGCCAATTGGCCGCACATTGCAGGACTCGATGTGCTCGACAAAGCTGAGCCCTTGGCTGTGTTGGACGCCTGCGATCAAGTCCGTGCCAAAACAGCCATGGCTGGATGGGCTCTTCAGCACAACGTCAACTTTGTCACGGTCGGTGCCGCAGGCGGCAAGCGTCATGCGCACCGCGTTGACATTGAGGACCTCTCACTCACTACACACGACCCCTTGTTGGCGCAGCTGCGTTACCGACTGCGCAAAGAGCAGGGCGCTGCACGTTTGGGCAAGATAGGTATTGCCTGCGTCTTCAGCCGAGAGCCAGTGGTGCAGCCTGATGCACTCTGTGAAGTTGATCTTGCCAACGACGCCAATGACGGTAGTTTGAATTGCCATGGTTACGGATCGGTCGTTAGCGTGACATCCACCTTCGGTATGTGTGCTGCAGGATGGTTGCTCGATAAAATTGCTTCAGGTTTTCAAAACAGGACAAAAAGGACGCTATAATTTGAGGCTCAGCTGATGAGGACAAAATCTAAATCAGAGGAGAGCAAAAAAAGAATAAGTGGGACGTTAGCTCAGTTGGTAGAGCAGCGGACTTTTAATCCGTTTGTCGTGGGTTCGACCCCCGCACGTCCCACCACTGGATCTCGAAAAGCCGCTTTGCATTAACGTGCGAAGCGGCTTTTTCGTTGGTGCTCGCAGAATCGCAACATGCTGTTCGCATGGCGATGCCAGCGCACTGGTTAAATTTGCCAGCTCATGGCTGTTTTAACAGAATCGATACTTTTTCAAAACCACCTTCGCGGGCCATGTCGGCAGCTGACTTGCCTCGGCTGTCACTGAGGTTGCGGTCAGCGCCTCTGTTTAGCAGCAACCTAACCGTTGATTCGTGTCCATAAGCGGCAGCCCACATCAGCAACGTCAAGTCGTTTTCAAGTGGCGTATTGACGCCTGTCCCAGCCTCTATTAACGCCAGCAGGCATTCGCCGCAACCTTTGCCCGCAGCATAGGTTGCGGCGTTTTTCTTGACCCGATCGACCGGATCAATTTTTGCACCTGCGGCCAACAATTTGCGAACGATCTCGGCGTTGCCGCTGAAGACCGCCCCCATCAGTGGCGTTACCCCGGCGATGTTGGCTAGATTGACATCGGCATTCGACTCAAGCAAGACATCAACCAGCGCTGCATTGCCCTTAGCCGCAGCCATGTTCAGTGGCGAATCACCATTTCGGTCGCGGGAGTTCACCTTGGCCCCTTCGGCCAAAAATGCGCTGGCTCGATCGACCCGGCCAGCCCGGGCGGCCATGACAAATTGCCCATTCACATTGATCTGGTCCATGCCTTGTTGAGCAAAAACAAGCGGCAGGTTAGCGAACATCAGCCCATAGAAGAAAGAGATATGGAAGAGCTTAATCATGTGTTTATAAGATTTCATTTTGATTCATCAATGGTGTGTCTTGATGGAATTGATGAGTACGTATGGGCTCAAAAATTAATTGGAGGTATCGCGCAATCAGTGTATTCTTCTCGACAAAATATCTTTTGTGAATTGAAAGAAATTTTTAATTTATTTGAACATTTACAACACTGGAGCTAAAAATGCGAAAAATGAAGTCTGGAGCGAAATTAGGCTGGGTCTTTGCGCTTTTTGCCTTGACCGCGGCGGTCAGCGCGCAGGAAATCCAGGGTCAAAAGGCAATGAGCGGTGGCGCTGCTGCCATTGCCAAGGGCATCAGCGTCACGCAGCCCCAACTGAACAACGCAGGCAACCAGACCAGCGACTGGCTCCACACCAATGGCGACTATGCGCAAACGCGGTTTTACAAAGGCACGCAGATCAATGCGTCCAACGTGAAAAAGCTCCGTCCGGCTTTTATGTTTCAGACGGAAGTACGCGAGTCGATGGAAACCGCGCCAATTGTGGTGGATGGCGTCATGTACATGACCACCTCCTTCAACCATGTGTACGCCATAGACGCCGTGACGGGCAAGGAATTCTGGCATTACAAACACAAGATGGGTGCCTTCACCACCTTCTGCTGCGGCCCGAACAACCGGGGCGTGGCCGTTGAAGGCGGCAAACTCTTCATGGGAACGCTCGACGCAAAAATGGTCGCGTTGGATGCCAAAACAGGCCAGTTGCTGTGGGAAACCGAAATCGCAGATCCTGAAAAGGGCTACAGCGAAACCATGTCGCCGACGGTCGTGGACGGCAAGGTTTTGATCGGAACCAACGGCGGCGAATACGGGATTCGCGGCTTTGTCAAAGCCTTCGATTCATCCACCGGAAAACTACTCTGGACCTTTCACACGATCCCCGAAAAGGGCCATGAAGGTGTGTGGGCAGAGAACGATGCGACAGGGCGGAATATGAAGCGCGACATTGCGGCTGAGAAAGCGCAATTGGCACGCGACAGCTCTTTTTATCAAACTCTGGGGGGCGGCGTTTGGATGAATCCGGCGGTTGACTTGAAGACCCGCACCATCTTCTTTGTGGTTGGCAACCCTTCACCTGACCTGTATGGGGCAGAGCGTCCGGGCGACAATTTGTACACCGACTCCTTGGTGGCCGTCAGTCTTGACACCGGTGCCTACAAGTGGCATTCGCAGTACATTGCGCATGATGTCTGGGACTTGGATTCTGTCAGCCCGCCGATCTTGATGGACGTCAAAGACAAGACCGGCAAGATGATTCCGGGTGTCATTCATGGCGGTAAAACTGGTCACGTCTATGTCCATAACCGTGAAACAGGCGAGCTGATCCGTTTTTCAGAAGCCATGATTCCACAAGAAAATATGTGGGCCCTGCCGACTGCGACAGGCGCCCGCATGTTGCCGGGTGCTAATGGCGGTGTCGAGTGGTCGCCCATGGCGGTCAATACCAAGTTGCGTTTGGCCTATGCGCTTAATTTGCATCAACCCATGACGTATCACGTCGAAACCGCCAAATACCCAGGCGGCAAACTCTGGCTGGGTGGCGCGTTCAAGGTGGTTGAAGGTGAAAAACAATGGGGCCGACTGGCCGCTGTCAATGTCGACACAGGCAAGATGGCTTGGAAGTTTGACACCGAGCAGCCCTTGATCGGTGGCGCACTGGCCACCGCGGGTGACCTCGTTTTCTACGGCGAAGGGAACGGCCTGTTCCGTGCTCTGCATGCCAAGACTGGCAAGTTACTGTGGGAATTCAACTGCGGTGCCGGCGCCAATGCGATGCCCGTGTCATATTCAGTCAAAGGGCGTCAATACGTTGCCATGGGTTGCGGCGGCAATACACAGCTTGACTTCAAGCGCGGCAACACCATGGTGGTGTTTACATTGCCAAAGTAATTTTTCAATATTGATTCAATGGCCGTCCTTTCGGACGGCCATTTTTTTTTCAGGACACCAGAAACATGCTTCAAAAATTTTCAGCTTCTCTCGCAATCGCTTTGGCAGCTGCACTTTCGCAAGTCCCCGCAATGGCTCAGGACATCGAGGCCGGACGACTCAAAGCACAGGCTTGTGCCGCGTGTCATGGTGTGGACGGCAACTCACCCACGGCGGTTGTTCCTAACTTGGCAGGTCAATCCTGGCGCTACCTTTATGTGCAGCTCAAAGACTACAAAGAAGGCCGCCGCGAAAACCCGTTGATGTCACCGATGGCCCAAGCCTTGAGCCGAGATGACATGATCAATATCGCCAACTATTTTGCGGGGCAGAAAGCCAACCCGTCGACGTTCAAAGCCGACGACGCCAAAATCAAATTGGGCAAAGCCAAGGCAGACGAAACCCTGTGCGCCATGTGTCACATGGCCGCCTTTGCAGGGCAAAACGAGATCCCCAAAGTGGCGGGTCAGCAATACGACTACATCGTCCAACAGATGCTCGACTTCAAGGCGCGCAAACGTACAAATGACGCCGGAAACATGACCAGTGTGTCGCAAACCCTGAGTGAAACTGACATCGAAAATTTGGCGCATTACATCACCAGCATTCGGTGATTTTCAGAACGTATAAACAACCATGGCCAATACCCGTACCTTCAGCAACGCATCGGCGCCCACGCCTCAATACACCGTCGTGCTGGCAGCACTCGCCATCATCGCGGTGCTCGGCTGGGTGCTAAACGAAACGGTGTCGACAAAGATGGCGCTGCTGTTCGTCACCGGCACGGCGCTGGGCATTGTGCTTTACCACTCGCTGTTCGGTTTCACGTCGGCTTTTCGCGTGCTGCTGGCGGACCGGCGCAGTGCCGGCTTTCGGGCGCAGATGATCATGCTCGGCACCGCTTGCCTGTTGTTTTTTCCGGTGCTGGCCAGCGGTACTTTCTTTGACCAAACGGTCGCTGGCTTTGTTTCTCCGCTCAGCATCTCTGTGGCCTTCGGTGCGTTCTTGTTTGGCGTCGGTATGCAACTCGGTGGCGGCTGCGCTTCGGGCACGCTGTTTGCTGTTGGCGGCGGAAACACCCGAATGCTCGTCACGTTGCTTTTTTTCATCGTCGGCTCGGTGATCGGCATCAACCATCTGGCATGGTGGCAAACGCTGCCGGCGCATGCCCCTGTGTCGCTGGTCAAGTCGATGGGCTGGCCGGCGGCGCTGGCCCTGAACGTCGTGCTCTTCACCATCGCGTATGCGGTCGTCGCACGCATGGAGCGCACTCGCCATGGCGTCCTCGAGAGCATCGTCAGCGTTAAAAATTCATCTTGGTTGCGCGGTCCATGGCCATTGTTGGCTGGGGCGCTGGCGCTCACGCTGCTTAATTTTGCGACCCTGTATCTGGCCGGGCGCCCTTGGGGCATCACGTCGGCCTTCGTCTTGTGGGGCGGTATGGGACTGCAAAGCATTGGCCTGCCAGTTGAGACCTGGTCTGGCTTCGCCAATCCGACGATGCACAAGGCGCTGTCGGTTAGCGTGCTCAACGACATCACCTCCGTGATGGACATCGGCATCATTCTGGGTGCCCTGTTGGCTGCCGGCCTGGCCAGCAAGTTTGTGCCGGGTTGGCGCATTTCCGCTCGTCACTTGGCCGCGTCTGTGATCGGCGGCTTGCTGTTGGGTTACGGTGCGCGCCTCGCTTATGGCTGCAACATCGGCGCGTTCTTCAGTGGCATTGCTTCGGGCAGCCTGCACGGCTGGTTGTGGATCGTGTTCGCGCTCATCGGCAACTGGGTCGCGCTTTCCGTGCGTCCGCTTTTCAACCTGCCTGTCACGGTCACAGCTCCATCGGCTTGCTGAGTCGCCCGTCGGCTGGGCCAGACGCCTCCCAGCCGCTGCAGGATCATGGCTTACTTTTTAGCGCGAATTTTCACCAGTTCGGCCTGGGCTTCGTTCCAGAGGTCCATACCAATATCAGCGCCAATCAGGGCGTACACCTTGGTCAGCTTGGCGCGCATGCGGGCAGACTCTGCGGCCGGCAATTCATTCACCAACATGCCTTTGGCTTTCAGGTCGCCGACCGCTTTAGCGGCTTCGTCGCGGGTGTCTTTGCGTTCAAAGTCGCGGCTGGTTTTAGCGGCTTCAGCCAAGATGGACTGCTCGGTCTTTGACAACTGGTCCCACCATTTTTTGCTGACCAAAACGATCCATGGGCTGTAGACGTGGTTGGTCACCGTCATGTACTTTTGCACTTCGTAGAACTTGCTCGACAAAATGGTGTTGAACGGGTTCTCTTGGCCGTCGACCGTTTTGGTTTCCAGCGCGCTGAAGAGTTCAGAAAAAGCCATCGGTACAGCGTTCGCGCCCAGTGTCTGGAAGCTGCTCAAGTACACATTGTTTTGCATCACGCGGAGCTTGACGCCGTCCAAGTCTTCCATCTTCGTGATGGCGCGCTTGCTGTTGGTCAGATTGCGAAAACCGTTTTCCCAGTAGACCAAACCGACCAGACCTTTGTCTTGCAGTTTGGCTTTGATCTTCTCGCCAATCGGGCCATCGAGAATGGTGTCTGCCTCTTTGGCGTTGCTGATCAGGAACGGTGTGTCCCACAGCGCCATTTCTTTGGTGATGCCGACCAAGGTGGCGGTGGAACCGACCATCATCTCCTGCGCACCACCAATCAAGGCTTGTTGCATTTGCGTGTCAGGGCCAAGGGCGGCAGCGCCAATGGCACGCACTTTCATCTTGCCGCCTGAAGCTTTTTCGACCTGCTCGGCAAAGACCTTGGCCGCACGGCCTTGGTTGCTTTGCTCGTTCAGGCCATAGCCAAAGCGGATCAAGCGAGGTTTGATGTCTTGGGCCAGCGCCGCCACCGACGCGCCCAGCAGGGCGGTGGCAGTAACGGCAATGAACGTGCGACGAAAAATAGTCATAAGGGTCTCCTTGGGTTTTGTTGAAAGCGCTTGAAAAGGGAATGGTTAACGCATCCACGCCACCGGCGCGGTCACGATCTGCGGGAACAGGACGAAGGCAAAAAGAATGATCGTGTAAGTGATCAAGAAGGGGTTCACACCCTTGATCACCTGGTGCAACGACAGCTTCCCGACGCCCGCCACCACATTCAGCACGGTGCCAACCGGAGGGGTGATCAAACCAATCGCACCGTTCAGCACAAACATCAGGCCAAAGTAAACCGGGTCAATTCCAGCCTTCACGGCGATCGGCAACATCACCGGTGCAAAAATCAAAATGGTCGGTGTCAAGTCCAGTGCCGTGCCAATGACGATCAACACAAGCATCATCACCAGCATCAACAAGCGCGGGCTTTCCACCAAGGGGCCAAGCCATCCGGTCAGCACATTCGGCAGGTCTGCCAGCGTGATCATGTAGCTGGCCACTTGGGCACCGGCGCACAAAAACATCACGATGGCGGTGGTCTTGGCTGCGCGAACCAGCACGCCATGCACTTCCACAATTTTCATTTCACGGTGCACAAAGACGGCCACAACCAGCGCGTAAAAGGCGGCCACCACGGCGGCTTCGGTGGGCGTGAAGATACCGGTTTTCATACCGCCAATGATGATCAAAGGCATCAGTAGCGCCCAGAAAGCTTTGAGCGTGGCACGCAACCGTTCCCTCATGGGCAAGGCGGTGCCTTGCGGCAACTTCAGGTCTCGCAACACCCAGCGCCATGCCACGATCAAGCCCACACCCATGATCAAACCCGGCACGATGCCTGAGACAAACAGGGCCGAAATCGAGGTGTTGGTGGTCACGCCATAAATCACAAACGGCATGCTGGGCGGGATGATGGGCGCGATGATGCCGCCCGAGGCAATCAAGCCCGCCGAGGTATGCATCGGGTAGCCTTGCAGCCGCATCATGGGCATCAAAATGGTGGCCAGCGCTGCTGTATCAGCCAAGGCCGATCCGCTCATGCTGGCCATCAGCACTGCCGCACCAATCGCCACGTAACCCAGACCGCCGCGAATGTGGCCGACCCAGGCTTGCGCCATCACGATGATCCGCCGACTGATGCCGCCGCTGTTCATCAACTCACCGGCCAAAATGAAGAAAGGCACGGCCAACAGCGGAAAGCTGTCGACCCCGGCCACCAGGTTTTGCGCCAGTAACTGCGTGTCCCAAAACCCCAGCACCCAAGCCATGCCAGCGCCCGTGAGCACCAACGCCAATGCCATGTTCATGCCAATGCCCATGAGCACCAACATGCCAGCCGAAAAAACGATAAAAGCGAGACCTTCGTTGCTCATCTGGATTTACTCTACGTCTACGCCATAACCGAGGTTCAGCGGTGTTTGTTGAATCAGTTCGACCAGCGCCATCAGGCCAATCGACAAGGTGCAAAGCAGGGCTGGCAAGGGCAGCAGTGCGGTCGGGTAAGCCAGCACCACGGATCGACTGTCCAGTCCAACCACCACTTGCTGCCAAGCACCCCAGCCCACCAAACCACAGCCCAAGATCACGGCCAAGCGGATCAGCGTCGTCATCAGCCGCATGGGGATTGGCTTGTCTTTGAGCATGCCCACCAAGCTGGTAAATGCCATGTGTTCACCCGCCGGGTAAGCGGCCGTTGCGCCAATAAAGACCATCCACACAAACAGCAGGCGCGACAGTTCTTCACTGGCGGCCACGCCACTGCCAAACCCATAACGCAGCACCACATTCAAAAATACCGATACCGCCATCACCCCTAAGCAGGCAGCCATGAGGATGTTGGCGGTTCGTTGAAAACGCCCCACAGGAGCCGGTGTGTGTTCTTCAGTACTCATGTGGTTTCCTTGTGGGCCAGCCAAGCGGTGACCTCGTCTTGCAGTTGAGCCAGGGGTGCCATCGCATCCACTCGTAAAACGCCGTCCTCACCGGCTGGGGACTCCAGCGTGGCAAATTGGCTGTCCACCAGCGTGGTCGGAAAAATGTGGGCATGCGCACGGGCGGCGACGCGCGCCAGCGCCTGCTCCCGCGAGATGTCCATGAAGACAAACTGAATGCCAGGCGCTGCCGAGCGCAAGCGCTCCCGATAAGCCCGCTTCAGGGCAGAGCAGGTCAGTACCACCCCGATCGGGTGCGCTCTTAACTGCTCACACAACGTGGTCAGCCAACCCTCACGGTCAGCGTCCGTCAGGGGCACACCGCCTTGCATTTTTTGCAGGTTGTTGGCGCTGTGGTGGTCGTCACCCTCTACCAGCGGCAACCCCATCGCCTGGGCGACAACAGCCCCCAAGCTGCTCTTGCCACAGCCCGCTACACCCATGATCACCATTGCACGCATCGACTTCATTAATTTTCTGGATAGCGCTATCCCAGCACGTCAAATAAAAAGTGACTGACCGCTTGTGCAACCTAGGGATTGCCCGCCTGTCCGTCAACTTGGGATAGCGCTATCCTAAGCGAACTTGAAATCTCAAAAAATCAGTAGTTTCCCTGTATTCCTTGAACCCAATAACCCAAGAAGCCATGAAGTCCAGTGCTCCCCGCTCCCGCGCCACAGGCCGCATCACCTTGGCTGATGTCGCCCGCGCCGCGGGTGTCAGCCCGATCACCGTGTCACGTGCACTGAGGGGGGAGCGGGCGGTTGACCCCGAGCTCGTCGCCCGCGTTCAAGCGGCCGTGACCACGCTGGGCTACATGCCCAACCCGGCAGCCCGCGCGCTGGCTTCCGGTGTGGGCACCCACGTGGCGGTGCTCATTCCCATGCTGTCCAACGCGCTTTTTGTTGACCTGCTTGAAGCCATTCAGCGCACCCTGCGCCAGGGCGGCTACCAGACCCTCATCGGGGTCACGCACTACGACGCGGCAGAAGAAGAAATGCTGCTGCGCGAACAACTGCTGCACCGCCCCGCAGGCTTGTTGGTCACGGGCTTAGAACGCAACGACGCCACCCGACAGCTCATTGCGCAAAGCGGCGTGCCCTGCGTTCACCTCATGGAAGCCTCTGGCACGGCAGATGTCTACAGTGTGGGGTTTTCTCAAACCAATGCCGGGGCAGACCTGACACGCCATTTACTGGCCCGCGGTTACCAACGCATTGCCTTCGCCGCGGCACAGTTGGACCCCCGCACCTTGCAACGCTTAGAAGGTTGGCGGCAAGAAATGCAAGCGGCTGGCTTGTACAACACCAACTTAGAGTGGCTCAACCCAGCGCCGTCTTCCATCTCGCTGGGTGCCCGCATGTTTGAGCAAATAGTGGGGCAGCAACCTGCCGTAGACGCGATTTTCTTTTGCAACGACGACTTGGCCCAAGGCGCGTTGCTCGCTGCTTTGCGACTAGGTATTACCGTACCGCAGCGAGTGGCGGTGGCAGGTTTCAACGACCTCACCGGCAGCGACGAGATGTTGCCACCCCTCACCACCGTCCGCACGCCGCGCGCAGAGATAGGCAACGCCGCTGCAACCATGTTGCTGACCTTGATGCGCGGTGAATCTGTCGACTCACCTTGCATCGATTTAGGTTACGAGTTGCTGGTGCGCGGCAGCACTTAAAAAGGCCTCAGCGGGTTTCCTGTTGATTGGCATTCAGTGGTACTTGCCATTAGGTACAGCTGACGATGCAAACTCATTGCGGCTAACTTGCAATGCTTCGGAGTTTCTGGTGAAGGTGTTTTCTTTGACCAGTCTTTCGATAAAAAATTCGAGTACGCCAGAGGCATAACTGATGGGTTCAAGTGCCTCTGTTAACAAAGCCAAGCGTTTAAAATCTTTTGCGCACAAGCTTTTCGGGGCAGATTCAAGCACAGACTGACACTTTTTCAACGCCAACAGGATGTCTCTGTCCTGTTTGATCGTGCCGATGTAGTGAATGCTTTGATTCAAAAAATTAGCACAGGCTCGGTCGATGCGATTAAAAAGCAACTCACCGTCTTGCTGGCTGCACATTCCATTGGGCAGCAAATAGATTTCGCTCAGGCCATAGTCTTGCACCAGCACTTTGATGGTGGCAAACGCATCGGCTATTGATAACGGGTCGTCACGCACGACGATAAACCGTCGCGGACACGCCACCATGAAGGCTAATGTTGGTGGTGAAATTCCTGCTGAAATGTCAACGATCAGGTAATCAAGCTCTTCTTCTAACGCGCTGAACGCCTGCACAATACTCGCGGCTTGCAACTGAGAGATAGCAGCCATGTGCTTCAAGCCGGATGCGCCAGGCACCAATCGAACACCGGAACGGGTTGTCACTGCGATCTCTTGCAGGGTTTTCTCACCGCTCAAAAAATGACTCAAGTTGTGGTCACACTGCGTGCCTAGCGCAATATGCGCATTTGCCATGTCCAGGTCGCAGTCAAGCAACATGACATGCTTGCCCATGCGTTGCAGCGCGACTGCCAGATTAACGGCGATCACCGTTTTACCAACGCCGCCCTTACCGCTGGCGATGCAAATGACTTGTATCTTTGAGGTATTTGACATGTTGTCTTACTCCAGTTGAACAGGCATAAGGGCTTTTCGGGTTTGACGCCGTCGGGCCACCAATAACAAAATACTTTGCTTGCGCTGGCTGCGTCAGCTTAGAGCGCGTCATCTCAAAAGCCGGTGCGCATTTCGACCCATCCTCTTGGCGATGCAGGCGTGTTCACTAATGCAGGAATTGAACCCAGTGGATAAGCCAGCGTTGCACGACCATTCCACTTGTCGGGTCCTGTCCAGCCCAACCCTACGCCCGCACCGCTCAGCGTGGCACTGTTTGCCCCAGTCATCCCAAGCCAAAGGTTCTTGTTCACGGTGACATGTGCCGTGTCAACAAAAGCCAGCCCACGCCATTGCCCACCAAATGCGCGGCCAAGTTCATGCCGCCATTCGGCATTGAAAACATGCCCGTCGTCCCCCGAAATCACCCCCATGCCGTAGGCACGGACGCTGTTAGCACCACCCACCGATAATTTTTGGGAGGAGTCAAGGTTGGTGTTGGCCCACTGGCCCGCATACGTGAGATACAGAGAATCTTGGGGACCGATGCCTTGCAGATGGGCGAGGTTCAGATTAAATTTTGCGAAACGGCCTTGTGTTTTTGCGGGGTTAACTGTTGCCGCATCAACGTTAACTTGCCCGCTGGTGACGCTGGCGTTCCAGCTGCTGACGCCGTTGGCGAAGACGGCCCCCCGCGCATCCCCGCTCAGGCTGGCTGTCCAGTTTTGCAGTGACCGGTCCGACTGTGTGCCGCTGGCACCCACACGGTCGTGAGGTTGCAGTTGGTCATATTGAAGTTGAGCGTAAACGTTGCGATTCTCACTGCGCACCAAAGATTGTCTTGCCCACAGGCTTTGCACTTGAGCGCTGCCATAAGCATTTGCAGAACTCACCGGCCCACCTAAAAAATATTCCAGCGTCGATGCAGATACGCCGACCCGGCCACCCAGTCCGTTAACCACCGCTTCGTAGGCCAGTCGCCAGTAGTTCAGTCCGCTACCCGAGGTCAGGCCGGTGACGGTCACGGTGTCACCTTGGTGCAGTAAGTTGTTGTGGCTCAATGTCGCAGTCGTTCGCACTTGCCCCGTATAACTGTTGCCATAGTTGTCCGTGACCAAATCACCCGACAGGGCTGGCAGCGGCAGTGTTGCCACCACCAGATCGGATGTCCCGGTGGTCTGGCCTGGCTTCAAGGTTGCTTTAACGGTGACGCCGGGAATGTCTGAGAGCAACAACAAAATATGGTCGATCGTTGCTTGTTCGACGTTCTCTCCGCTTTCTAGTGCTGCCAATGTTGATTGCAGCAAGACATCGCGTACGCGGCTGCTGTTTTCTAGTTTGATGGCGCCGATTTTGGCTTCTAGGACTTCTATTCGAACGATTCCCCCTGCAATCGTTTGGGCCGGAATGATGGCCCGCGTGATCGGATAACCGTGACTCTGGTAGTAGCTGGTGATCCGTCCTGCCAGTTCGCCCAGCTGCGGCAACGTGAGGCTTTGTCCCTCGGCATGCACCACCAACGGCATCAGCGTCGCGCTGTCAAACACCGTGTTACGTGTGATGCGAATGTGCTTGATCGGAATGGGTGCGCTGGGGGGCAATCTAGCGCTGCTACCGTCAGCGCCCTCGATCATCAGCCCAGGTCGGTTTGACACGGGTGCTTCTGAGGGCGGTACCGGAATCTGCTGCAGCAGTGTGCCGGCGTCAGGCACACCGATACCCGCCGCATTTGCAAAAAGTGGGAAACAAAATAGCACCCCCCAAAAACACCAACCGATGAATCGCATGATGCCGCGTTGTCTAACCGGCGAAGTCAATTACCCGCCCGTCAACACAGGCGTATTGGGTATTGTTGTGCCCGTGGCACCGCTGCTTCCGGGGGAACTTGTCTGGACTTCCCGGTCAGATTTGGACATACCGCCGTTGACGACTTTTAATGACTTGCTACCGTCATCAAGCTCACTTGTCACGACGCTCACACCATTTTCAGTTGTCTCTGACGTTGTCGACTTGTTGGCAGTGAGTTCTCCCACGGTCGGATTCACGCCAGGATTAGTGATCCTGGGTAATAGTGGCAATAGCGAATCGGGCGTTGGCGTTCCAGTTTCTGATGGCGTCACTGCAAGGGCTGATGGAAAGATGATACTGAGCGATTTGTTCGCAATGGCATCTTGCCCCGCGGCCATGGCTGACGCCGTACCATTCACCCTCAGTGTGCCTGTCTGGCTCGCCGTACCTGCGCTAAGCGTTGTCAGGTTGCCCGTCAGTGTGGTCTCCCCAAAGATCGTGCTGCCACCGTTCAAAGTGGTCGTTGTCAGGTTGTTGGTGTTGCCTCTAATCAGCAACGTTCCCCCTGATACCACGCTGCTGTCACCACTGGCGTTCAACACCATTGTGGGTCCCGATATGTCTGCCAACGCGATGTTGCGACCAGTCAAGATGAGCGTTCCACCTTCGTCATTCGCCAAGTTGGCTAAAGTGATGTCGCCATTCGTCGATGTGATGGTGCTGCCCGCGTTCGAGCTGATGGAACCGTCAGGGGTCTGGCTGATGTTGCCGTTGGCCGTGATCCGTAGGGTGCCAGCTGCATTGACATCACCCAAGCCAACGCCTCCACTGCGCGCAGTCAAATCAATATTGTTGCCAGACAGGCGGGCTATGTTCAAGTCGCCGGTGGTCTGTGCAATGTCGACATTGCCGCCCACTGCGATATTGCCGGGAGCGCTCTGCGTGAATGCATCGCTCACATTGAAGTTACCTTTGGTGAGAACGGAGCCGCCCGTTTGATTGAAGTTGTTCACGATCACGTTGCCCGTACCGCTCAGCGTTCCACCTGATTGCGTCAGTGTTGTCGATGCAAGGCGAGTTGCAACATCAAGACCCCCCGCGACCAAGCTGAGTGTCCCGCCACTGTTGATGTTGTCGACGTTCACCGTGCCCGCCTGGGCGGGTAATACAACGCTGGTGTTGTTGAAGCTAACATTCACCCCTGTTGGGATGCTCACATTAGCGACGTTGGCCAGATCAGGCACGGCACCGCCGGCCCAATTGCTTGGGTCAAACCAATTGCCTGTCGGGCCGCCCACCCAGGCCACCGCTTTCAAGCGGTCAATCGTCGCGACGACGTTTTGTGCGGCGGGGGCGATGGCGTAGTTAGACGCTAAACCATTCGCTCCATTGGCGGTTGAAACCGTGACTCCTTTGCCGACGCCAGTGTTCTTGTTATCGAATTGACCGCTGATAGTAAGGGACTCGCCCGCGATCAGGCCGGTGACTGCGCCAGAGACGTTCGCGGTCGCGTTGCCGTCATAGACTTTGTCGGTCGCGGAGACACCGGCCAAGGTGATGGCTTTGGCGGTGATGTTTGCCGAGGCGGTCTGACCTGTGCCCAAGGTGTAGTTGGAGGCGAGTCCACCATAGGCACCGTTGGCGAGCGTGACGGAGTTGACTCTGACGGTGTTCGCCTCACTGACGTTCTGGCTGTTGAAGGTCGCCGAGTTAGACGAACCGAGGGTCTCGGTGCCGACCAAGCCGTTCAAAGCAAGTGATGCATTGGCCGACGTTGAGCCGTCGTAAGCCTTGTTGGCCGCGGTGGCCGCTGCGCTCAGCACAGCGCGGTTGATGCCAGCGGCAACCGTCGCGCCGACGTCCAGCGAATAGTTGGAAGCGAGTCCACCGTTGGTGCCGTTGGCCAGCGTTGTGGCGTCAATGGTGACGCTTGTTGCTGTGGCTGCGTCTTTGGAGTTGAACTGACCTGAGATGTTGAGAGACTCGCTCCCGACAAGACCCGTGACCGTGCCGGTTGCCGTGCCGGTGTTGTTGCCGTCATAGGTCTTGTTGGTGGCCGCTACATTGGCCAAGCTGATGTCCTTGGTGGCAATGCTTGCCGTCGCGGTCTGTCCTGCGGCCAAGGTGTAGTTGGACGCCAAGCCGCCATTGCTGCCGTTGGCCAGGGTAGCGGCGTTGACGGTGACGGTGTTCGCTGCCAGAACGTTCTGGCTGTTGAAGGTCGCCGAATTAGAGGAACCCAGGGTCTCAGTGCCGACCATGCCGGCGAGCGTCAAAGACGCATTGGCCGAGTTAGATCCGTCGTAGATCTTGTTGGTAGCGGTGGCAGTCGCGGTGAGCACTGCACGCTCTATATTGGCCGTGGCGGTCTGTGCTGTTGGCGTGACCGTGTAGTTCGAGGCGATGCCGCCGTTGGAGCCATCTGCAGTAGCAACCGTGACGGCTTTGAGAGTGCCCGCGTCTTTGGTGTCGAACTGGCCGGTCAGGTTCAGGGACTCGCCCGAAACGAGACCGGAGACCGAACCGGTGACGGTGGCCGTGGTGTTGCCGTCATAGGCTTTGTTGGCTGCGGAGACGCCGGCGATGGTGACGGCCTTGGCGGCGATGGTGGCTGAGGCGGTTTGGCCGGTGCCCAGAGCGTAGTTGGAAGCGAGCCCGCCGTTCGTGCCATTGGCAAGCGTGACGGCGTTGACGGTGACGGTGTTAGCCGCCAGAACGTTCTGGCTGTTGAAAGTTGCTAAGTTAGAAGAACCCAGTGTCTCGCTGCCGACCATGCCGGCTAGTGTCAGAGAAGCGTTGGCTGTCGTTGAGCCGTCGTAGGTTTTGCTATCAGCCGTGGCAGTGGCCGTGAGGGTCTT
>CANFWV010000037.1 GCA_947450695.1 Comamonadaceae bacterium | reverse complement strand
GACGCCGGATTCTTTCTTGAACTCGTCGATGATGAAGTCGATGATGCGTTGGTCGAAGTCTTCGCCACCCAAGAAGGTGTCGCCATTGGTCGACAGCACTTCAAATTGTTTTTCACCGTCGACATCTGCAATTTCGATGATGGAAATATCGAAAGTGCCGCCGCCCAGGTCATACACAGCAATCTTGCGATCGCCTTTTTCTTGCTTGTCGAGGCCAAAGGCCAAGGCTGCTGCCGTCGGCTCGTTGATGATGCGTTTGACATCCAGACCGGCAATCCGGCCAGCGTCTTTGGTGGCTTGACGCTGCGCGTCGTTGAAGTAGGCCGGCACGGTGATGACGGCTTCGGTGACAGCTTCACCCAGATAGTCTTCGGCGGTTTTCTTCATTTTGCGCAAAATGTCTGCGCTGACCTGTTGAGCCGAGAGTTGCTTGTCATGCACTTGCACCCAAGCGTCACCGTTGTCGGCGGCAACAATTTTGTAAGGCATCAAATCGATGTCTTTTTGAACTTCTTTTTCTGCGAACTTGCGGCCGATCAGACGCTTGACTGCGTACAGCGTGTTACGCGGGTTGGTCACTGCTTGGCGTTTGGCCGAAGCGCCCACCAGCACGTCGCCTCCTTCTTGGTAAGCCACGATGGACGGCGTCGTGCGTGCGCCCTCAGAGTTCTCAATGACGCGGGGCGTGTTGCCCTCCATGACGGAAACGCAGCTGTTGGTGGTTCCGAGGTCAATGCCGATGATTCTTCCCATGATGCTCAACTCCTGTTATTTTTAATCGATGCTGCCGACAGTAGACCCTGATGTCAGGGGCGACTGATTTGGCGATGTAACGGCTTGTGTGCTGTTATGAAACTGATTTAGGGTTAAGTACTGAAACTTCAAGACCCTGATGACGGGCTTATTTTTTAGCCGTTGTTTACTTGGGTGCCGCTACCGTGACCAGTGCTGGCCGCAGTACTCGGTCAGCAATCAGATAGCCTTTTTGCAGCACCATGACGACAGTATTAGCCTCTTGCGTGGACTCTGCCGGCAATGGCACCATGCTGATGGCTTGGTGCTGGTGCGGATCAAATTTGGTCCCTGCCGTAGGGTCGATTTCCATCACGCGGTTGCGCTCTAGCGCGCTTTTAAGCTGCTTCAGTGTGGCTTCTGCGCCTTCCCGGATTTGTTGGGCATTGGCGTCTTTAATCTGCAGTCCAGCCTCAAGGCTGTCCGTCACCGGCAGCAGGCTTTCGGCAAAGCTTTCAACGGCAAACTTTCGGGCTTTCGAGATTTCTTCATCGGCTCGACGGCGGGCGTTTTCTGCTTCAGCTTTTGCGCGCAAGTAGCTGTCTGTCAGTTCGGTATTTTTGGCTTGCAAGGCCAGAAGTTCAGCCTCCAAGCGGGGCAGCGCCTCCATGGCATCGACTTCATTGGCTGCTTGAGCTGCTTCGAGTTCTTCCGGGCTCGGTGCGCCGGTCAAGGTTTGATTTTGTGCGTTTGAGTTGTTTTGGGGCATGAGAACTTGATGAGAAATGCGATCAAAAAAGACATTTGGGGATACCAATGCCCTTTTCAAGACAAGGGATTGATGGGCTTTAGCAAAAGCCCGATCTGGTGCTAACTAATTTACTTGGCGGGGTTTTTGACAGAAGTGATTTTGGATTGGCTGGCAGCCCACTTACTAGCAAAAGCGGGCAGTTCACTCATACGTTTCAGAAAGTCTGCACCCATCGATGTGACCACATAGCCGTTTCCGTCATGATTTAGTAGGCCTGCGGCACGAAGCTCTTTGATGCGGGTGTTGAGTGTGTTCGGTGTGATGTGCCCGATGCTGTCTTGCAGCAGACGAAAAGTCTGAGGGTGTCCGTCTTTGAGGGCCCACAACACACGCAGCGCAAAGCGTGCTTCCAATAACTCCAGCAGTTGACCAACCGCCGCGTTTTCCTTGGCACCCATTGAGCTCATCCTCTTACCGTCTTCTTTTCGAATTATTACCAAAGCTTCTTGGAGCCCACACCTGCGCTGTGAATATAACGCAGATTGGTGGTGCGATTGCTGTGTTGCTACTTGTTTTGTAGCTTAAGGGCGAACGGGTTAGGGCCCTTCCGGTGAATCTCCTGATTGACAGTAGTCAGCTGATCAGGGTAGGCAAGTGCCTATGGCTGAATCGTGTGGAGGTTTTTGCCCTTCTGCAAGCGCTGTTGGCTGTTCGACAAATGTTGGCGCATAGCTGCCCGGGCAGCTTCGACATCTTGCTGTTGAATGGCCAAATAAATGCGCTCATGCTCGCTGTTTACACGTTGCAAATAGTTCAACCGGCCCTCGGGGGCGTTCAGTGTGGTGTTGACGCGGGTGCGTGGAATGATCATGGTGCCGAGGTAATTCATCAGGTCGGCAAAGTGGCGGTTCCCTGTTGAGAGGGCCACTTCCATATGGAACTGGAAGTCAGGCGGCACCGCATCTGAATCTTGCAAAATTGATTCTTTGAAGCTGTCCAAGGCGGTCTTCATCGCCAGTAGGTTGTCTGGCGTGCGGCGCAGGGCCGCCAGACCAGCCGCTTCGGTTTCCAGGCTGATCCGCAGCTCAAGGATTGAAATGACATCAGCGACTGTCGTGAAGTCTTCCGCTGCAATCTTAAAGTTTCCGGAGTCTTGCTGCGCCAGCACAAAGGTCCCAATGCCGTGTCGGGTTTCAACCAGCGCGGAGGCTTGGAGCTTTGAGATGGCTTCGCGAACGACAGTGCGGCTGACGCCAAAGTGAGTCATGATTTCAGCCTCAGTCGGCAGTTTGGTGCCGGGCTGTAGCTGACCTTCTCGAATGCTGACAGCCAGGCTGTCGACAACTTCAGTGACCAATCCTCGCGGTCTACGTGGGCCACCTCGATCTTGGAGTGTGAATGCGGCCATGCCTTTGTGGGCGGGAGTCGGGATGTGTGGAGGCTGCATCAAAGGACGATTGAGATGAATTGACGAATGTTGAGTTGGCTTTTATCGGACAACTTATGACTGATGTCTATACTTGGTTTACTTTATCAAACTATCATGAAAAGTCCAGTTGATCACCTGATTTAGATGCAGGACGCTATGCCTCCCCGCAGACGCTGCCCGTAATACCTAATTTCTCAAAGCCACGCTATGACACATGCCGGTCCTTATCAATCGTTCCCCAACGGCTTCAAACGCGATTTGTTGGCGGGTAAAAAACTCATTGGTTGCTGGTCCTCGCTGGCAAATCCCATCACCGCCGAGGTTCTAGGCCTAGCCGGATTTGACTGGGTATTACTGGACGGCGAGCATTCTCCAAACGATGTCAGCACCTTTATTCCTCAACTCATGGCGTTGAAAGACAGCCCGACAGCCCCCATCGTGCGGCCGTCATGCAACAGTGCTGTCGAGCTCAAAAGATTGCTGGACTCGGGCTTTTATAACTTCCTAGTGCCCTTCGTCGAAAGCGCAGATGAGGCGCGTAGCGCGGTTTCTGCTACGCGCTATCCGCCGCAAGGTATTCGCGGCGTGTCGGTGTCGCAGCGCAGCAACCGCTATGGCTCCATTCCTGATTACTTCAAATCCATCAACGACCACATCTGTGTGATGGTGCAAATCGAAAGCTTGGCGGGTGTTGCCGCAGTCAAGGAGATTGCTGCAATCGACGGTGTTGACAGCATCTTCGTTGGCCCGTCCGACTTAGCCGCTGCACTCGGTCATCTGGGTAATTCGGCCCACCCCGAAGTGCAAGCCGTGATCGCTCAAGTGTTCGCTGATGCCAAGTCTGCCGGTAAACCGGTGGGCATTCTGGCGCCCGTCGAAGCGCAAGCTCGCAACTACATGGCGATGGGCGCAACCTTTGTCGGCGTTGGCAGCGACCTCGGAACTTTTCGCTATGCAACGCAAGCCTTGTGCGATCGTTATCGCGACTGATCGAGAACCAACGTGCTAATTTTTAACTGACATGGGATTTTTTAAATGAGCAAAATTGGATTCATCGGCTTGGGCATCATGGGGGCACCCATGGCCGCACATTTGATCAACGCTGGGCATGAGGTCTCCCTGAACACCCGAAGCAAAATTCCAGTCGATCTCTTGACCGGTAGCGCGACCGCCTGTGCTTCGGCGCGTGAAGTGGCTGAGCGTGCGGACATTATTTTCTTGATGCTGCCCGACACGCCAGATGTCGACAAAGTACTGTTTGCAGACAACGGTGTGGCCGCCGGATTGTCCAAAGGCAAGACAGTGGTCGACATGAGCTCGATCTCGCCGATGGATACCAAGACCTTTGCCCAGAAGATCAATGCGCTGGGTGCTGACTATCTGGACGCGCCTGTTTCTGGCGGCGAAGTAGGCGCCAAGGCCGCCAGCCTGACCATCATGGTCGGCGGGCCAGATGCCGTGTTTGAACGCGTCAAGCCGCTGTTTGAGTTGATGGGTAAAAACATCACGCTGGTCGGCGGCAACGGCGATGGCCAGACCTGCAAGGTGGCGAACCAGATCATCGTGGCGTTGAACATCGCTGCCGTGGGCGAGGCGCTGCTGTTTGCCAGTAAGGCTGGTGCCGATCCGGCCAAAGTGCGTCAGGCACTGATGGGTGGTTTTGCAGCCTCACGCATTTTGGAAGTGCATGGCGAGCGCATGATTAAACGTAAGTTTGCGCCTGGTTTTCGAATCGGCCTGCATCAAAAAGACCTGAACTTGGCGCTGAATGGTGCGCGGGCTTTGGGTGTGGCGCTGCCGCAAACCGCTGGGGCGGCGCAACTGATGCAGGTATGCAGTGCCAACGGCATGCAAGACCTGGATCATTCAGCCTTGGTTCGTTCCCTTGAGCTGATGGCGAACCACCCCATCGCTGAGGGCTGAGCCAGCCAAACGGCGACTCAGCCTGTGCGGTTTACATACCGCTGTAGTTGGGTCCGCCGCCGCCTTCGGGCGTGACCCAGACGATGTTTTGCGTCGGGTCTTTGATGTCGCAGGTTTTGCAGTGCACGCAGTTTTGCGCGTTGATCTGCAGCCGGTCGGTGTCGTCCGGGTTCTTCACGTATTCATAAACACCGGCAGGGCAGTAACGGCTTTCAGGGCCGGCGTAGGTAGCCAGGTTGACGCTGACGGGTACGCTGGCATCTTTCAGCGTCAGGTGTGCGGGCTGCTGTTCTTCATGGTTGGTGTTCGAGACAAACACCGAACTCAGCCGGTCAAAGGTGATCTTGTTGTCGGGCTTCGGGTAGACGATGGGCTCGCACTCGGCAGCCGGCTTCAGCATGAGATGGTCAGGTTGGGTGCGGTGAATCGTCCACGGCGGGCTCTGAATGCCCAGACGCGGCAGCAGCCACTGCTCAATGCCGGTCATGAACGAGCCCATGTACAAGCCTTTTTTGAACCACGCTTTGAAGTTGCGTGATTGGTTCAATTCTTTGGCCAGCCAGCTCTTGGCGTAGGCCACCGGGTAGGCGCTGAGCTCGTCGTGTTGGCGACCATTTGTGACTGCGGCGTAGGCGGCTTCAGCGGCCAACATACCGGTTTTGATGGCGGCGTGGCTGCCCTTGATGCGCGCTGCATTGAGGTAACCGGCTTCGCAGCCAACCAATGCGCCACCCGGGAACACCGTCTTCGGCAAACTCAGCGCACCGCCGGCCGTGATGGCGCGCGCGCCGTAGCTGATGCGCTTGCCACCTTCAAGGTATTGGCGAATCGAGGGATGCGTTTTCCAGCGTTGCATTTCTTCAAACGGGCTGAGGTACGGGTTGCCGTAGTCAAGACCCGTGACCAGACCGAGCGTGACTTTGTTGTCTTCGAGGTGGTACATGAAACCGCCACCGTAGGTGTCGGACTGCATGGGCCAACCGGCGGTGTGCACCACTAAGCCGGCTTTGTGTTTGGCCGGGTCAATCTCCCAGAGTTCTTTGATGCCGAGCGCGTAGGCTTGTGGATCTTTGCCAGCGTCAAGCTTGAAGCGGCTTATCAACTGCCGACCCAAGTGGCCACGCGCACCTTCGGCAAACACCGTGTACTTGCCGAGCAGTTCCATGCCGAGCTGGAAGTTCTCGCCGGGCTCACCTGTTTTGCTTACACCCAGATTGCCGGTGGCGACGCCTTTGACCGAGCCGTCTTCGTTGTAAAGCACTTCGGCGGCCGCAAAGCCGGGAAAAATTTCAACACCGAGGTTTTCAGCTTGCTGCGCCAACCAACGCACCACATTGCCTAGGCTGACGATGTAGTTGCCTTCGTTGTGCATGCAGTCGGGGACTAAAAAACCGGGCGTTTTGGTGCTGCCTTGTTCGCTTAAAAACAGCACTTCATCTGACGTGACAGGCTGGTTCAAAGGCGCACCCAGCGCCTTCCAGTCGGGGATCAATTCGGTCAAGGCTTTCGGGTCCATCACCGCACCTGAGAGAATGTGCGCGCCGGGCTCAGAGCCTTTTTCCAGCACCACCACGGAAATCTCTGAACCCTTTTCTGCCGCCAATTGTTTCAGGCGAATCGCCGTGGCCAACCCGCCGGGACCACCGCCGACCACCACCACGTCATAGTCCATGGCTTCGCGTGGACCGAATTGGACCAGGATATCTTCATTGTTCATGCTGTGGGAGCTCCGTGATAATTGAGATGTAGCGGTGTTGAACTGGCCGCTGGCTTGAGGTTTCACCTGCGGCTAAAGATGAATTTCAGAAACTAATTTTTGAATTTTAGTCTGCCGCTTCATTGCAGTTGATAACGTTCTGCATCCTGCTATCCATGAAGGCACACACATGAAGATCGAGATTCCCGAGATTAAAAAGCTGGTGTTTGAGATGCGCATCCCGATTCGCTGGGGTGACATGGACGCGATGGGGCACCTCAATAACACTTCCTACTTTCGCTATATGGAGACCGTTCGCATTGACTGGATGCTTAGCATCTGTAGCATGCCGGATCCGACAGGCGAAGGTCCGGTCATCGTCAATGCTTTTTGCAATTTTTACAAGCAGCTTGAATACCCGGGGGACGTACTGATCAAGATGTATGTGAGCGACCCTGCTCGAACCACGTTTGAAACTTGGGCGACGATGGAGCGGGTAGACCAGCCCGGTGTTATTTGTGCAGCGGGAGGCGCCACAACCATCTGGGTCGACTTCCCGGCGCAGAAGGCTAAGACCTTGCCTGACCACATACGAGCCATGATCTCAGGCGGCGACTGAGCTGGCTGAGAAACGGCCACGCAGATAGGCGACGATTTTGTCGGAATCATAGAGCCACTGGCTGCTGCCCGCAGCGTCTGTAATTTTCAAGCAGGGCACTTTGGCGAGACCGCCACCTTGTCGCAGTGCGTCCCGGTCGCTGCCCTCGGGTTGCGCATCAATCTGCTGAATCGGCAAAGACAATCGCCGCATTTCTTGGCGTACTTTCATGCAAAAAGGACAAGTCTTGTAGTGGTACAGCACCAAGCTCACACACTGCTGGTCGACGAGTTCTTGCGCTGGCTGCGAGCGCACAAGCCCGGTGGGCCGGGTTAAGCGCTCTTTGAGCAGCATCACCGGACCGAGGACGACGCGCAGGGTTTTAAAAAAGGAGCGGATTAAAAATTTCATGCGCGATGTTAATCGCAAGTGCATGACTTTCAATCGGTCTTCATTTGACTTTCGGAATACGACCCATCAAGTAAAACTCTGCATTCGGTTGCATGTTGCTGAAGCTAGCCATTCTGTTTGAGAGTCCAAAAAATGCGGTAATGGCGGCAATGTCCCAAGCATCTTCGTCAGTGAATCCGTGGACTTGAAGCGCATCGAAGTCTGCATCCGTTATTTCATGTGAGCGCTCGCATACTTTCATCGCAAAGTCGAGCATGGCTTTTTGGCGCGGACTGATGTCGGCCTTACGGTAGTTCACCGAGACCTGATCAGCCACCAGCGGTTTCTTTTCATAAATCCGCAAGATGGCGCCGTGCGCTACCACGCAATACAGGCAGTTGTTGGCCGCGCTGGTGGTGGTCACGATCATCTCGCGGTCGCCCTTAGTGAGTGAGCCGGTTGGGTTGCCACCTTCTTCCTTGATCATCAGGGCGTCGTGGTACGCAAAAAACGCGCGCCACTCCGCCGGGCGTCGTGCTAAGGCCAGAAAGACATGAGGCACAAAGCCGGCTTTTTCCTGTACGGCCAAAATTTTGATCCGTATGTCTTCAGGCAAGTCTTTCAGTTCAGGGGCAGGAAATCGGGTCATGCAAATCTCCGGTGTTGTGGTGCCATAACGGTCGGAACGGCTCAGTCTCTAGCGCTTTGACGGCTTGCCCAAACCATCTGTTGATGGTGGTGCAGGGCCGCCACCTCGGCGCGCAGAGCGCGGATTTCTGTCATCAGCTCGCGTTCGATGTCGCGCTCCTCGTTGCCCACAAAGACAGCCGCCACGGAGGCCGTGACCAGTGACAAGACCGCCAGACCCAGCAGCACCACCAGCACCGCAAAAGCGCGCGAGCCATGCGTGCTTGGCACAATATCGCCGTAGCCCACTGTGGCTGCCGTTGTGAAGGCCAGCCAAAGCCCGTCGCTGAGCGTCTGGACTTGCGGCTCAAGGTACCAAAAGCCGACGCCGCCCAGCAGCAAAATCGTCAGCGAAAGGCAAAGCGGGTAGACCAAGCCGCGGCGGGTCAAGAAACGTAAACGCAGTTGGGTGTGTCTCATGGCTGGACTATAAACGGCCCAACCAGGTTAAACGGGGCTCATCCAGCCAACAATTTATGCACCAGATCGGCCGTGGTCGTCGCCTTGTATTTACGCATCAGGCGCGCCCGATAAACCTCTACCGTGCGGTGGCTGATGCCAAGTGCTCGGCCAATTTCTTTCGACGTCAGCCCTCCCATCAAATGTGCGGCCACTTCACGTTCGCGGGCGGTGAGATCGGCAGTGACAGGGCGACGTGAGCTGAGGTCTTCAAAGCTCCAGATACCCGCCTCGTGTGGCTCATCCCGGTTCAGGGTTCTGCCTGTCACGTGACACCAAAATGGTTCACCCTGAAAGCGGCCACCCATGCGCTTCATGATCCGGTCATCGGAATAGATGCCACTGGCATTCAGGATCGGAATCAGGCGCATGCCAATGCGCTCGTATTCTGCATCGCTGGGGTAAAGCACCTTGAACGACTGGCCTACCAACTGTTCTCTTGCCGCGCCAAACATCTCGCACACGTGCTGATTGCAATCGACGATGGCACGGTTGCGTGACAACACCAAGCCGACCGGCGCTAAGTCAAAAGCCAACTTGTAACTTACTTCCATGGGGCAAACCTTTAGGGGAAACTACGTAATGCGTTACGTAGTATCGTAGTAGCTCTGCTGCCGGGCTGCTTCACGGCCGGGTGGATTTAACTGGAGACTTTTGTGAACAAAATATTCCCTTCTGCCGAAGCCGCCCTGAAGGGCGTCGTCAAAGACGGCCAGCTCTTGGCTGTTGGTGGTTTTGGCCTGTGCGGCATCCCTGAGGCGCTGATTGAAGCGCTCAAACAAAGTCAGGTCAAAAACCTCACCGTCATCTCAAACAATGCCGGTGTTGACGGCTTTGGCCTTGGCAAATTGCTCGACACGCGGCAGATCAAAAAAATGATTTCGAGCTACGTCGGAGAGAACAAAGAGTTCGAGCGCCAGTACCTTGCGGGCGAGCTGGAACTTGAATTCACGCCGCAGGGCACCTTGGCTGAAAAGCTGCGCGCTGGCGGTGCCGGCATCCCGGCATTTTTCACCAAAACCGGCGTGGGTACCTTGGTCGCTGAAGGCAAAGAATTGCGCGAGTTCGATGGCGAAAACTACGTCATGGAGCGCTCGTTGACACCCGAGGTGTCGCTGGTCAAAGCACACACAGCCGACAAGTCGGGCAACCTGCGCTTTAACCTGACGGCCCGCAACTTCAACCCGGCCGTGGCCATGGCCGGAAAGCTGTGCATTGTCGAGGTCGAGGAGATTGTGGAAGTCGGCGAATTGGCGCCCGATGACATTCATCTGGCAGGCATTTATGTGCACCGCATCGTGCTTAATGCCAATCCGGAAAAACGCATAGAAAAACGCACGGTCACCGTGCCGACCAGCAACCCAACAGGAGCCTGACATGGCGTGGAACCAAGACCAAATGGCAGCTCGCGCTGCCCAAGAACTCGAAGACGGCTTTTACGTCAACCTTGGCATCGGCATCCCAACGCTGGTGGCTAACTTTGTGCCCTCCAACATTGAAGTCTGGCTGCAGTCTGAAAACGGCATGCTTGGGATTGGCGCTTTTCCAACTGACGATAAGGTTGACGCCGATTTGATCAATGCCGGTAAGCAAACCGTCACCACCATTCCGGGTTCGTCGATCTTCGGTAGTCACGACAGCTTTGCCATGATTCGTGGCGGCAAGATCAACCTGTCCATCCTCGGCGCGATGCAGGTCAGCGAGCAGGGCGACTTGGCGAACTGGATGATCCCTGGCAAGATGGTCAAGGGCATGGGCGGTGCCATGGATTTGGTGGCCGGCGTTAAGCGCGTGATCGTCTTGATGGAACACGTTGCCAAAAAGAAAGACGGCACCGAAGACATGAAAATTCTGACCCAATGCACCTTGCCGTTGACGGGTCTCGGCGTGGTCGACCGCATCATCACCGACCTAGCTGTTATGGACGTGACGCCGCAAGGCTTGAAAGTCATTGAGCTGGCACCGGGCGTGACGCTGGAGTTGTTGCAGTCTAAGACCGGAGTCAAACTGATTTGAGTCGAGAAGTTTCTTTCTCTATTTAAAAAGGTCCTTAGGGACCTTTTTTTTTCGTCAACGCCGCTCCTTGTGTCTGGTCTTGCATCAATTTAAGGGTTTTCCCTTGGTCGGCCTTAATCCTATTGACTTGTTAGATTCACGCTCAGATAATTTTAACTTGTCAGACAACTCATGACTGATGTTGTGTCAGTGTGTGTATTTTTGAATCTATCGACTGATCAAGCTTGTTGGGCAACGGAAAAATTGGAATGACTCAAATGATGAACACGAAGAGCCACTCAAAGCTATTGTTGACTGGGGCCGCGGGCGGTTTGGGGCAACAGTTGCGCGAACGACTCAGAGCCAATTGCGATGTATTGCGGTTGTCTGACCGCGTTGCATTTGGGACAGCTGGTCAAAACGAAGAGATCGTGTTGGCCGATTTGGCTGATGCCGATGCCGTCAACACCATGGTGGCTGGGGTCGATGCCATCATTCATTTGGGTGGCGTCTCGGTTGAAGGACCCTTCGAGCCCATCATGCAGGCCAACATTCTGGGCGTTTATCACTTGTACGAAGCCGCACGCAAACATGGCGTCAAGCGTGTGGTGTTTGCCAGCTCCAACCACGTGACGGGTTTTTATCGCCAAAGCAAAACCATCAACGCCGAAAATCCTGCGCGTCCGGATGGTTTTTATGGCGTCAGCAAAGCCTTTGGCGAAGACCTGTCCCGGTTTTACTTTGATCGTTATGGCATTGAGACCGCCTGCGTGCGCATAGGTTCTTCTTTTGCGGAGCCGCGGGATCGGCGCATGCTGGCCAGTTGGCTGAGCTTTGATGATCTGCATCGTCTGATCACGGCTTGTCTGACAACACCGGTTTTGGGTCATTCGATTATTTTCGGAATGTCGAATAACGCGGTGACTTGGTGGGACAACAGCAAAGCCCGCCATGTGGGCTACGTCCCTAAGGACAGCTCAGACGTTTTCAAGGACGCGGTCTACGCACGAACACCAACGCCTGACTTGAATGATCCCGCCGTGCAGTTTCAGGGCGGTAGTTTTGTCAAAGCCGGCCCCTTTCAGTAACACCATGGCCAAGCAGTCAATCCGAATTTTGACCAGCTCACGCGATCGCGTGGGTGAGTGCCCCGTCTGGTCTGTTACAGAGCAAGCTTTGTATTGGGTGGATATCGAAGGCTGTCGTATTCACCGGTTTGATTGGGCCAGTGAGACGCAGCAAACTTGGTACACCTCTGAGCGGGTGGGTTGTGTGGCGTTGACAGACCGCCGTGAGCCACGAACGCTGGTGGCGGCGATGGAAACCGGAATTTTCCTGCTCAAGTTGGGAGAGAGCCTCGACGTTGATGCGACGCTGCTGGCCGGTGTCAAACACCCCACCCCAAACATGCGCTTTAACGATGGTCGTTGCGATGCTCAAGGCCGTTTTTGGGTCAGCTCCCTGTGCATGGACATGTCACTGGCGGCACCCGTGGGTGCGGTGTATTGCTTTGACGAGGCGGGTTTGAGTGAGCCTCAAATAACCGGGCTCGTGACACCAAACGGGATGGGTTTCAGCCCTGATGGTGGTGCTTACTACCTCTCTGACTCGCATCCCACGGTTCAAAAAATATGGGTTTGGGACCGAGATGCCCAGACCGGGGTTCTGTCCCAACAGCGCCTTTTTGTTGACATGCTCGTGTTGCCCGGTCGCCCTGATGGTGCGGCTGTGGATGTAGATGGCTGTTATTGGATTTGCGCCAACGACGCTGGCTTGGTTCATCAGTTTTCTGCGCAAGGCAAGTTGCTGAAATCTGTCAGCGTCCCCGTCTCTAAGCCTGCGATGTGTGCTTTTGGCGGCCCGAACTTGGACGTACTTTTTGTGACCACCATCCTGCCCGCAGGCGTGCTGCCTGAGCAAACTGGCCTAAATGGCGCAGTGTTTGCGATTGACGTGGGCGCGCGCGGGCAACCCGAACCTGTTTTTTCCTGCTTTTCCAGTTTTTCCCTGTGTTGATATTTATGGCTTCCCGTTCATTACTAAAGACAAGTCTTAAGGAGACATCATGACATTTCAAAAATCCCTTGTGGCGGCTGCGGCAGTCGTTTTAGCCTGTTCATCCTATGCCACTGAATTCCGATCTGCAGACACGCACAACGCAGACGACTACCCCACCGTCACGGCAGTTCGACACATGAGTGAGTTGCTCGAAAAAAAGAGCGGCGGAAAACACAAAATCAAGGTCTTTAACAAGTCCGCTTTGGGGACTGAAAAAGAAACCATTGACCAAGTGAAGATCGGTGCCTTGGACCTGACCCGCGTCAATGTCGGTCCGATGAACGCTATTTGCCCGATGACGCAGGTGCCCACCATGCCGTTCTTGTTCCGTTCGGTGGCACACATGCGCAAGTCGCTGGATGGCCCTGTAGGTGACGAAATCCTCAAGAGCTGCGAGTCAGCCGGCTTCATTGGCCTGGCTTTTTATGACAGCGGTGCCCGCTCGATCTACGCCAAGAAACCCATCAAGACCGTGGCCGACACCAAGGGCATGAAGATCCGCGTTCAGCAGTCTGATTTGTGGGTCGCGTTGATCAGCGCGATGGGTGCCAACGCCACGCCGATGCCCTATGGCGAGGTCTACACGGGCCTGAAGACTGGCTTGATTGATGCTGCCGAGAACAACATCCCTTCATTCGACACAGCCAAACACGTTGAAGCGGTCAAGTTCTATTCCAAGACGGAGCACTCCATGGCGCCAGAAATTCTGGTGATGTCCAAGGTCATTTGGGACAAGTTGCCCAAGGCCGAGCAAGACATGATCCGCGCTGCAGCCAAAGAGTCGGTTGTCTTTGAACGCCAGAAGTGGGATGAGCAAGAAGCCAAATCACTGGCGACCGTCAAAGCCGCTGGTGCGCAAATCGTTGAGGTTGACAAGACCTCCTTCCAAGCCGTCATGGGTCCGGTGTATGACAAGTTCATGACCACGCCCGACATGAAACGCTTGGTCAAAACGGTTCAAGACACTAAATAAAAAAGCCAGCCCCGCCGCTGTGTGTCTTGCTTGCAAAAGTGAGCATCAGCGTGGGTGCATGGGGGAACTTCAATGTATACAAAATTTTGCATCGCGCTGTCCAAGCTTTGCTTGTTACTCGCCGTGACCTGCTTGATCGCCGTCATTCTGTGCGTCCAGTGGCAGGTGATCGGGCGCTACATCTTTAACGACACACCGACTTGGGCCGAAGCATTGGCTCTGCTGTTGGTCTTGTTTGTGACCGCCTTTGGCCTGGCTGTGGGCGTGCGCGATGCGGGTCACATTGGCCTGGAATCGTTGGTTGGTCTGTTGCCCGAAAAGTGGCAGCACCGTATTGAAATTCTGATTCATCTGCTGGTTGGCACTTTCGGCGTGCTCATGGTGCAAGGCGGCTGGCTCTGGGCCAGCGCCAAATGGACCGAGAAAAAACCCATGTTGCCTGTGCCTGATGGCATTGACTACGTGCCAGTCATGATCGCCGGCGCGCTGATTGTTATTTTTTCAATTGAACATGTGATTGCGCTAGTGCGTGGTCAAGTGGTGGAGCCGACATGGAACTGACCGTACTCGCCCTGAGCTTCACGCTCTTACTCGTGCTAGGTGTGCCGGTCGCCTTTGCGATTGGCTTGTCCTCTGTGGCCACCATCGTCGCGGCGGGTCTGCCGATCGCCGTTGTGTTTCAGAAAATGGTCGGGGGCATGCAAGTGTTCTCCTTCCTGGCTATTCCATTTTTTGTTTTCGCTGGTGAGCTGATGCTTTATGGCGGCATTGCTGAACGCATTGTTCGCTTTGCCAATAGTCTCGTCGGCCACGTGCGTGGCGGACTGGGGATGAGTAACGTCATTGGCTGCACCTTGTTCGGTGGCGTTGCCGGTTCTCCCTTGGCTGACGTGTCAGCCATGGGCTCGGTGATGATCCCGTTGATGAAGAAGGAAGGCTACGACGCCGACTACGCCGTCAACGTTACCACCCATGCGGCGCTGGTTGGCGCGATCATGCCGACCTCGCACAACATGATCATCTTCACGCTGGCCACTTCCGGCATTGCCTCGGTCAGTGTGCTCAGTTTGATCTTGGCCGGCTTGGTGCCCGCAATCATCTTGACACTTTGCAACCTGGGCGCGGCTTATTGGGTGGCTGTCAAGCGCGGCTACCCAACACGCGGTGCCTTCCCGGGTTGGGGCGAGGTCATGAAGGCTTTTGGGGGTGCGCTGCCTGGCCTGCTGGTGGTCGTGATTATTCTGGTGGGCATCTTGTCCGGCGCCTTCACGGCGACAGAATCAGCTTCTATTGCGGTAGCTTGGGCGCTGCTGGTCACGGTGCTGGTTTACCGCTCACTGTCATTGGAAAACTTTTTTAAGGCATGCATCAAAGCTTGCAAGACGACGGGTGTGGTGTTGCTGCTGATTGGCATTTCCAACGCATTTGGCTATTTCATGGCACTGTACGAGGTGCCGCAAATGACCGGCGAGATGATGAAGTCCGTGAGCAGTGAACCGTGGGTCATTTTCTTGATGATCAACGTCCTGTTGTTCGTGCTGGGAACCTTCCTCGACATGGCTGCAACAATCCTGATCTGCACGCCTATTTTCTTGCCGATTGCCATGCAGTTCGGCATGGATCCGATTCAGTTTGGCATCGTCATGCTGATCAACTGCGCGCTCGGTTTGAATACACCCCCGGTCGGCTCGGTTCAATTTGTCGGCTGTGCCATCGGCGGCATTTCTGTCGGCGAAGTGATGAGATCTATCCTTCCGTTCTATGGCGCACTAGGTGTCTGCTTACTGCTCGTGACGTATGTTCCGATGTTCTCGCTTTGGTTACCTTCGTTGGTAAAGTAAAAAAAGAAGATCAAAAGCCGCAGGCGTTTTAGCTTGCGGCTTTTTGACGCTTGATGGCGCTGATCGGTTTGGCCATTTTGATTTTTTTCTGAAGCTTGGCTGCTTTTAGCGCGGGATCGAGTAGCTCGTCTTTGGCCAAGTTTTCAATCATGGCGAACAGCACTTTTCGCGTGATCTGTATGTCTTGTGGCGAGATGCCTTCAGTACTTATGCGATTGGTTTCTTCCGCGAGAGGTACCAGTTTTTTCTTCAGTGCACGGCCTTTGGTGCTCAGGTAAACATAGACATTTTTTTTGTTCGTAGGCAGATGCCTGCGCTCGATATAGCCTTGAACTTCCATGGCCCTCATAGCGCTGAAGGTCGTCGGCTCCATCACACCGGCGCGTTCGCTGAGCTCTTTTTGCGTCAGGCCGTCAGCCTCCCACAAAATACGCAAAAAGCTCCAATGGCCGAATGGCACACCATGGGCTGCCAGTCGTATTTGCAAGGCCCTGCGAAAGGCCCGCTCGGTGTCGCGGATCAGGTGAGCCAGTCGGTCGTTGGGTACCGCCTCCCGCCAGTGCTGCAGGATGTTGTGGGTCACATTAGTCATGTTGTTGACCCGTAGACCACTTGGAGGCCCGGCCCGTCAGCGCTGCTTTTTGCATCGGCTGCAGAGGGAGAAGGGTAACTGCTGCCACAGTGTTAAAGAGCGTCATGAGTTTTCTTGCAACTTCTTGATAATATCGGCTGTTACGAATAATCTTAGATCGCTAAGAATAATAGTCTTTATCAAGTCGGAATAAACCACCCCTATGTCTAAACTCAAACTCACCTTCGGCTGCTGGAACTATGACCGTACCCGTGCGCTCATGGACGGTAGCGTGCAACCTGACGGCATTGACCTGAACTACCTCAACATGCCTGTTGAGGAAACCTTCTTTCGCATGCTGAGGCACAAGGAATTCGATGTGGCTGAGATGTCACTGTCGTCTTACACCGTGTCGATGTTCAATCCCGCACGACCATTTGTGGCTATCCCTGTTTTCCCCTCACGATTTTTCAGACATTCGTGTATTTACGTCAACGCCAAATCCGGTATTCGTGAAGCCAAAGACCTGATCGGAAAACGTGTTGGAAATCCGGAATACCAGATGACCGCCCCTGTATGGATTCGCGGTATTTTGTCGGACCACTATGGCGTGCCGGTCGACAGTGTGAGCTACTTCACCGGGGGTGAAGAAGAGCCTGGTCGTTCAGAAAAAATTAAGCTCGATTTGCCGCCCAACATCAAGGTCGAGCGTATTGGCCCTGACCAGACGCTGGCGCAAATGCTGCTTGACGGTGAAATTGATGCGCTCTACACCGCGCGCATGCCATCCAGCTTTTTGAAAGGTGGCGGCAAGGTCGTGCGTTTGTTTGAAGACTACGAGCAAGTCGAACGAAATTACTTCAAAGAAACCAAGATGTTCCCGATCATGCACACGGTGGCAATCCGCCGCGATGTGTACGAGGCCAATCCCTGGGTGGCCCGCTCGATGATGAAGGCGCTTGAAGAGTCACAACGCCGCACCTACGAAGACCTCTACGAAACAGCGGCGCTCAAGGTGATGTTGCCTTGGCTCACGTCGCACGTTGAGCAAGTCAAACGCGAGATGGGTGAGGACTTCTGGCCGTACGGGTTTGAAAAGAACGAAGAAACTTTGCGGACCTTTTTGCGTTATTCCTACGAGCAGGGCCTTTCAAAGCACTTGTTGGAGCCACGTGAACTGTTTGCACCTGAGTCGCTAGAAGCTTTCAAGATTTGAGCTTGAGCTCGTATGTCTGAAACGCTTTTAGGGTATGGGCTGTCTGTTGGCGCGTTGTTGCTTTTTTCTTCCAGTATTTTGGTTACCAAAGTGGCCGCCAGCCGCATCAGTTTGGGACTGGGGTTTTTGGTGGCAACGCTGGTCAACGTGGGCTTTGCCTCGCTGGCGCTGGTTTTGGAGTTTGCACTTCGGTCGCAAGACTTTCAATGGAACACACCGGCCTTCTTATTGTTCGCTGCCGCAGGTGGTTTTGCGACCTATCTGGGTCGCTGGTTTTTTTACGAATCAGTCGTGCGTTTTGGGCCTTCGCGGGCCAGCATTTTTCAGGCTAGCAGTCCCTTGTTCACGGCCATCATGGCGTGGTTGTTTCTAGATGAACGCCTGAGTTGGGTGATCGCTAGCGGCATCGTGATGACGCTCTGCGGGCTGGTGCTGGTCAGTTACAAACCCGGTTTGGCGCCTGATGTTGGGGGCGTTGTTGCTTTGCCCACTTCTGTGGTCACCCACCGTGAGCGCTTGCTTCAGTCGGTCTTTTTGCTGGGCCTGTCAAGTTCGATGGCTTACGCCATCAGCAACGTTCTGCGCGGTTCTGCGATCCGGATCTGGAACGAACCTGTGGTTGGCGCATTGAGCGGCGCAGCGTTTGGATTGACGCTGCACTTGTTGTTTAGCGTGAAAAAAACGGGTCTGTTTTCAAGTTGGCGTTCAGCAGACAGAACGGGTATTTGGTTGTTTGCATTGATCGGTGTTTGCAACATCTTGGGCCAAATGGGGGTGATTGGCGCCATGCGCTACATTCCGCTGTCAGTCGTCGCATTGATGACGCTGTGCACCCCGATTTTGGTTTTCCCCCTTAGTCACTTATTGTTCAAAGGCAAGGATGCCGTCACGTTCAGCACGCTGCTGGGCAGTGCCTTGACCTTGAGTGGGATTGTCGTCATCGTGTTGCGGTGACGACCGGCTGATTTGCGAACGGATCGGCTGATTCTGATCTGGTGAGGCTGAGCCTCTTTAATACCAAGCTGACGATTGTCATCAGCCCCTGAGCTTTGGCATGCAGTGCGCCAGCTAGGTTCAACGCCTCACCTGTATCCGCATCGATCGCCGCTAAGGGAATTGATACCGTTCCAATTTGAAGTGGGGCAAACAATGTGTTGAGGTCATTTCATTTATTTTTAATAAATTATATTTAATCGTTTTGTTGTTTGGTTAACTATAATTAAATATGAAATTAAATGATTGCGGCGTTAGTGCTGGTATTTTAGAAACCACAACTGAGTCGGTTTTAGCCCCCATGAGCGACCTCGGTTTGACCTCAAAGTCTGAGGAGGCGTTGCTCAAGGCCGGCGCTTTGCAAAGCGCTATTTTCAATAGCGCTAACTTCTCCAGCATTGCAACCGACGCGAACGGTGTGATCCAGATTTTCAACGTTGGTGCAGAGAGGATGCTGGGCTATTTGGCGGCCGACGTGATGAACAAAGTCACGCCGGCTGAGATTTCTGATCCACAAGAGGTGATCACGCGTGCCAGTGCCTTGAGCGCTGAGTTTGAGACGCCGATCACACCGGGCTTTGAGGCCTTGGTGTTCAAGGCATCTCGCGGCATTGAAGACATTTACGAACTGACCTACATCCGCAAAGACGGCAGTCGTTTCCCTGCAGTCGTGTCGGTAACAGCCTTGCGCGATGCGCAGGACGCCATCATTGGCTACCTCTTGATTGGCACGGACAACACCGCCCGCAAGCTTATTGAGGAAGAGCAGAAAAAGCTCGACCAACGCTTGCGTGACCAGCAGTTCTACACCCGCTCTCTGATCGAAGCCAACATTGACGCGATCATGACCACCGATCCCGCCGGCATCATCACCGACGTCAACAAGCAAACCGAAGAGCTGACCAACTGCACCCGCGACGAGTTGATCGGTGCGCCGTTTAAAAAATTCTTCACGGAGCCAGAGCGTGCCGTGGCGGCCATCAACATGGTGTTAACTGGCAAAAAAATCACCAACTACGAGTTGACCGTACGCGCCAGGGACGGCAAAGAAACTGTGGTGTCTTACAACGCCACCACCTTCTACGACCGAGACCGTGTGTTGCAAGGTGTCTTTGCTGCGGCGCGCGACGTCACCGAGAGCAAGCGCCTCGACATGGTCTTGCAAGAAAAAAACATTGAACTCGAAAGCTCTCGTGCCGTGGCCGACAGTGCCAACTTGGCCAAGTCTGATTTTCTGTCAAGCATGAGCCATGAAATCAGATCACCGTTGAACGCTATTTTGGGTCTGGCTTATTTGTTAGAGCAAGCCAATCTGGACATGGATGCCCACAACATGGTGCGCAAGATCAGAGCCTCGGGGCGTATTTTGCTGAGCCTGATCAGCGACATTTTGGATGTCTCCAAAATTGAAGCCGGCCAGATGATGATTGAACAAGCGCCTTTCCGGTTGACCGATGTGATCGACTCTTTGAGCGTGGTCTTAGGGGTGGCGATTGGTGAAAAAAATATCAAATTGATCATCCATCCGCCGCCTCTGGTGCCGGGCATCTACACCCTGTCTGGGGATGCTTTACGGCTTGAGCAGGTATTGATCAATCTGAGTATCAATGCGATCAAGTTCACCAGCCAGGGCCAGGTTGAACTGCGTACCGAACTGGTGTCGCGGGGTGCCGATGAAGTGGTGCTTCGGTTCAGCGTCAGAGACACCGGTATTGGCATTGCGCATGAACTACAGAGCACTGTTTTTTCGGCCTTTACCCAGGCCGACAGCACGACCACTCGGCGCTTTGGTGGGACGGGCCTAGGGTTGACAATTTGCCGCCAACTGGTGCATTTGATGGGCGGGCAAATTGGCTTGACCAGCGTTTTGGGGCAGGGCAGTGAGTTTTGGTTTTCTGTGCCTCTCAAAACCATTGCGGACAGCGATCAACAGGTGAATCAACCCACTCAAACCTATGCATTGAGGGAAAACACGTCGACTAACTTAGCAGGGAAGTCTTTGCAAGGCATCCGCGTGTTGGTGGTGGACGACGGCGAGATCAACTGCGAAGTGGCGCGTCGAATTTTGCATGGGCACGGTGCGGTGGTGTCCCTTGCCAGCAATGGTCGGGAGGCCATTGACTGGTTGGTGCAGCACCCGACTGAGGTTGACTTGGTGTTGATGGACGTGCAAATGCCGGTCATGGGCGGCATTGAGGCGACCCGGCTACTTCGGCTCATGCCTGAGTTCGCACACTTGCCCATCGTCGCCTTGACGGCGGGCGCCTTCAAGGCGCAGCAAGACGCTGCACATGCGGTGGGCATGACGCACTTCATCAGCAAACCCTTTGACGTGCCGTCCACCATCACCTTGATTCAACGGCTGACACGGCAAGCGGTGATGAATGCGGCCAATCAGCCGCTGCCGTTGGCCGTGGTGTGGGCGCCTGACCTGAAGGTGATCAATGTGGCTGAAGGACTGAAAATTTGGGCTGACATGCCTGCCTACCAAGATTGGTTGGGCCGCTTTGTCGAGCTCTATAAGGGGACTGTGCCATTGATGCAGAGCAGTCTGGCTGGCAACGACACCGCGGCAGCTGTGGCGATGGCTCATAAGCTGGCTGGGGTGGCGGCTAACTTGGCTTTGTCCGACGTTTACCTTGCGGCTGGCGAGGTCGAGCTGGTTTTAGGCTCATCACTCGACTCCGAGGTGACGCTGGCCAAACTGGCTGCCGCCATGGACTTGGCCGTGGCTACGATTCAACGCATGAATGCAGCCTGAGTCGATCTTACGTAGGCCGAATTAAGATACCGCCTCAACGATGCGTATGTCTCTTTCCGCCCCATTACCCAATGCTTTTAAAGCGGCTTGGTAGCCCGGGCTGTCATGCGCGGCAATGGCCTTCTCGAGGCTATCGAACTCGATGAGTACAGCCCGCTGTTCAAGGCCAGCTTCATACACCTTGGCGGGCATACCGCGCGCTAGAAAACGACCGCCTGCTGCTTGGATCGCAGGGCTAGCCAACTTCCCATATTCCGCCATCGCGGCTGGGTCGGTGATAGAGCGGTAGGCTGATATCCAATAGGCTTTTGACATGTTCTAAATCCTTCTTTTGGGTGGTTAAAAAATTTACATCCGATGATGGTGATTGAATCGCCTTCAACGGAACTTTCATTATTTGGCTATAGCGCTATGTCGCGAAGCTGCTTTTATTTTGTTACTGCTAACCGGAGCAAGAACGGCAATACGGTGCCAGCTGAGACATAGCGAGCGCCAAGTGGTGAAGCCTCCGATGTCCAAGTTTTTTTCATACTTGCAGCACGCTTTCATGGTTTTAACGTCAGCCTTTCGCTGCAGATCGTAATCGAGATGGCTTCGGTTCTAGTGCCCTGAAACTGAGTGAGGCAACAAAAAACCCGCTAAGCCTTTAGGCATGCGGGTTATGAGGTGTTGTGATGCGTTAAAAAACGATCATATGGAGCGAATAGAGGGAATCGAACCCTCGTGGCTTGCTTGGGAAGCAAGAACTCTACCATTGAGCTATACCCGCGTTTTCACATATTTTAGCCCGTCAAAACAGGATGGCGTAACCGAATGCGGCCCCAAGGACGAGAAAAGGAATCGAGTAGGCATGAAACACCAGCCATGCTTTGCGGTCGGCACTCAAGCGCAGGGCGATCAGGTTTGCCAGTGAGCCGACCATGAAGCCGAAGCCACCGATGTTCACGCCATAGGCGATCACCCGCCAGTTGTCGGCGTAGTCGGCCAGCGCAATGGCCGCTGGCACGTTGCTGATGATCTGCGATGCTGCCATGCTGGTGAGGTAAAGATTCAGTGCTTGGTCAAGGCCGAGTCCTTGCAGTGTGTCACGCACGATGCCCAGACTGGCCAGCAGGCGCAAGTCGATGAACATCAACACAAACACCAACAGCAAGCCCCAGTCGAGGATGGCCAACACACGAGCACGAAAGGCCATGAAAATCAGCAAGACCACCAGCACTGCCGATGGCGCGTGGTGCATGTCGGTCGCCACTAAAAATGGCAGGTAAAGCGCTAGGGAAATCCAGAGCAGCGGTCGGTCGATTCGCACTGGCAGATGTTTTTTGTCGTCGCCCATATGGATCGGTCGACTGCTGAAGGCGAAAGCCGTCAAGACCAGCAACACCGCCATCAGTAGCGCCACCAAAGGCAACATCTGGAGCATGAATTCGCCGAAGGAAACATGGGACAGTTGCCACAAAAAGATGTTTTGCGGATTGCCGATGGGCGTCAAGGCCGAACCGGCGTTGACCGCCAGCGCTTCAAAGACGATCAGGCGCGTGGCCGGCATGTGAGTGATCCGGCAAACACCCAAGGTGAGCGGCACCACCACGAAGAGCGCGACGTCGTTGGTCAGCACGGTGGACAGCAGAGCGGCGGCTATGACCAGCCAAACTGCAGCGGCGCGTTCGGTCGCCATCAGGCCAATCAGGCGGTGGCCGAGCCAGTGCATGGCACCGCTGACTTCTAAGCCTTTGGTCAGTACCAGCAAGCCTGTCAGCGCCGCCATCGTTGGCCAGTCGACCAGTGCCGGATAGCTGGCCATCCGACTTGGATCAGCCAGGCTGAGCAAGACCAGTCCCGCCAACAGAACCAAAAAGAAAGTGTCTGCGCGCAGATTGCGCAACAGGCGCACTTACAAAGTCACCACAATATTGCCAATGTCTCGCCCGGCCTCTACCGCTTCATGCGCTTGTGCGATGTCGGCAAGCGGAAAAGTCCGGCTGATCGGGTGCTGCAAACGGTTGAGCTGTAGCAGGTCGCCGAGTTGCTTGAGGGCCGCGGTTCGGTCGGCGGCGGGCAGGTCGTAGACCAAGAAGAACTTCAGCGCCAGGGAGTTGAACAGCATGGCCCTGAAGTTGATCGGCGTGTCTGCCGCTGAGTTCGAGCCATAGCACACCACACGGCCATGCGGCGCAAGTCCGCCGGCTGGTAGCATGGCCGAGGTGGTGGAAAAATCCATGTCGATGATGACGTCGACGCCTTTGCCACCGGTCAGCGCCTTCAGGCGTTCTGCTACGGGTTCAGTCTTGTAGAAAATCACATCGCGCACGCCTGCAGCTTGTGCGTGCTTGGCTTTTTCGGGGGAGCCGACAGTGCCGATCACATGCGCGCCAGCCTGCGACAACAGTTGCGAAACGTAGTGACCGACAGCCGACGAGGCGGCAATCACCAGCACTTTTTTGCCAGCCACGTCACCGCTCAGACGAACCGCCTGAATCGCCGTCAAGGCTGGAATGCCAAGGCAAGCGCCGGCTGCGAAATCAATGGCGTCGGGCAGGTGTGCCGCTTGCGCTGAGGGCAAGACGACGAATTCGCTGGCTGTGCCCATTGGCCTTTGCCATTGGGCGTTCCAGGTCCACACGCGCTCGCCGATACGGGTGGCAGAGACTCCTTCACCCACTTGGTCGATGACGCCGGCGCCGTCACTGTGGGGAACGATGCGTTCGTCCGTCATGGGCCTAGCGCGACGGGATTTGACGTCCGAGGGATTGACACCAGACGTCGCCATGCGAATGCGCACTTCACCCGGGCCGGGTGTCGGATCAGGCATGTCACCAACGATCAGAACATCTCGGGCTTCTCCGTTTTTGCTGTACCAAGCTGCGCGCATGAAAATCCTTTTAGGGTGTTGGGAGGGCTCTCAATCAAGCTTTGAAGAGTAACTCAGAATGGATGTCTGCGACGGAGCAGGCGCCACTCAGCTGCATCGTTCGCGTGAACTCGTCGCGCAGAATGGCCAATGCCCGGTGCGCGCCTTCTTCGCCTGCTGCGACCGCGCCATACAGCGTGGAGCGGCCTATCAGCACGCCAGCGGCCCCAAGGGCGATGGCTTTGAAAACGTCCGAGCCGCGTCGTACGCCGCCGTCGAGCATCACCGGCATGCGGCCGTTGACGGCTCGCACAACAGCGGGCATGGCGTCCAGTGTGGCGACGGCGCCGTCAAGCTGACGGCCACCGTGGTTGGACACCACCAACGCATCGCAGCCCATGTCGGCCAGGCGGCTCGCATCGTCGGGGCGCAAGATGCCTTTGACGATGAGCTTGCGCGGCCATTGGTCACGGATTTTTTGCAGGCTGTCCCAGTTAAATGCCGGGTCGTAACTGCGGCCTACCGACGACGCGATGGCCGTGGCATTTTTAGCGTGCATGTCGAGCCCGACCATGTTTTCCATGACGGGCATGCCGTAGCGCACGATGTCCGATAGCCACCGTGGGTGGCACGAAAAGTCCAGCAGATTTTTGGCGGTGAAACGAAACGGCACGGAGAAGTGGTTGCGGAAATCGCGTTCGCGTTTGCCACCCACAGGTAAGTCGACCGTGATCATTAGCGCTTCATAGTCAGCCGCCAGCGCCCGTGCGATCAAGCCATCTAGAAAAGGTTTGTTGCGCAAGATGTAGGCTTGAAACCAAAGACGTCCGGGCGCTGCTTTGGCGACTTGCTCAATGGATGCCGTGGCCGCGCTCGACAGCGTGTAAGGTATGTTGGCCGCAACCGCGGCACGGGCGATGGCGATGTCTCCATCGCGCCAGCCGAAGCCAACTGCGCCAGTGGGCGCAATCGCCAAGGGCAGGCCAGCAGTTTGGCCCAGCAACTGAACGTCTGTCTTCACTTGAGAGACGTCGGTCAGCACTTTGGGTAATAGCCGAATGCGCCGAAAGGCGGCTTGGTTATCTCTCAAAGTTAACTCATCTTCTGCCCCACCGTCGAAAAAATCGAAGATCGCTTGCGGCAGTCTCTGTCGTGCTGCGGCGCGCAGGTCTTCAATTGAAAAGGCTTTGGATGCAGTTGACACAGAGACTCCGGCGGCAATGAACTAGTTGGATTCAGGCTTGATGTCGGCGGCCTTGATGACGGAGGCCCAACGGTCGTGGTCGCGCTTCAGGAAGGCCGCGAATTCTGTGGGCGTGTCACCGACGATCACCGCACCCAACTTTTCAAGCTGCACTCTGACGTCTGGCTTGGCCAAGGCCTTGGTCATGGCGTCATGCAATTTGTTGATGATGGCGGGCGATGTTTTGGCCGGTGCCAGCATGCCGACCCAGGGTGCAGTTTCTTCAAAGCCGGGAAAGCCTACTTCCGACATGGTCGGCACGTTGGGGAACTGCGGCAAGCGCTTGGCCGTGCCGACGGCCAAAATTTGCAAGCGTTTTGAAGCAACGTTCTCAGCAATGCCGATCACCGGGTAAAACATGTAATCAACACGCCCGGCCATGACTTCTAGCAACGCCGGTCCATTGCCTTTGTATGGGATGTGGAGCATTTTGGCTTTGGCTTGGGTGGCCAGCAACTCAGAGGCCAAGTGGCCAGATCCGCCAGAGCCAGAAGACCCGAACGTCACGGCTTCTGGTTTGGTGCGGGCCTTTTTGAGCAAGTCCGCCATGCTTTTGATGGGGGAATCGTAGGCATTCACGGCAACCAGCGGCAAGTTGGCCGCATTGGAGATCGGTGCGAAATCTGTCTTCGGGTCGTAGCCGGCTTGTTCGCCCAGCAAGATGGGGTTGACGTTCATACCGAGCGACGAAAACAACAAGGTGTAGCCGTCCGCCGGCGCATTGCGTACTTCGCGGGTGCCAATCATTGAACTGGCGCCGGCCTTGTTGTCGACGATGACGCTCTGCCCCAACGTCACCGACATGTCTCGGGCCAACACGCGGGCGATGACGTCGGTGGGGCCCCCTGCGGCAAAACCCACCACCAGTCGAATCGGTTTTGTGGGGTACGCGTTCTGGGCCAGTGCGCCCCCCGCGGTAGCGACAGCAAGTGTGGCGGCCGCGAAGAGTGTGAGCATGGATTTTTTCATGGTGTCTCGTCTCTTGATATTGTGTTGTCGAAAAAGCCAGATGGTAGAGCTTACGGGGCGCTTCAGGTAATCCGGTGTGTCATCTCGCCGACATGGCTGACAGCCAAGCGGAGTTCATCGCCCGGCTGTAAATACACCGGCGGTTGCCGGAAGGCACCAATGCCTGAAGGTGTGCCGGTGCCAATGATGTCGCCGGGTTCGAGTGTCATGAAACGCGACACATAGGCAACCAAGGTGGCTACCGGAAACAGCATGTCGGCGGTGTGGCCGTGCTGCATTTGTGTCCCGTTCAGCCAGCAAAAAACCTCCAGCTTTTGAGGGTCGGCAATCTCGTCGCGCGTCACCAGCCAAGGCCCCATGGGTGCAAAACCGTCCATGCTTTTGGCGAAGGTGGTCTGCGCTTGCGCGATGTCAAACTGGAATTCGCGGGCACTTAGGTCATTCAAAACCGTGTAACCCGCCACCAGCGACAAAGCGTCTGATTCGGGCACGTCTTTGCCATAGCCGCCGATCACGACAGCCAGTTCAACTTCGAAATCCATCTTGGCGACCGAGCTGGGGCGCGTCACGGGTGCACCCGGTGCAGCGATCGACGAGGACACTTTGAAAATGATGCGTGGGTTCTCGAACGGCGCAACGCCGGTTTCTTTCGCGTGGTCAGCGTAATTGCGGCCGACGCCGATGATTTTTCCAGGCCGTGGCACAGGTGCATACAGCTGCAGGTTCTCGAGTTTTTCAAAGTTGGCGTCGGGCTGGGCGGATGCTTCGTGGACATGTTCATTCAGTGCTGCAATGGCGCCGCCACCAGACTGCAGCCAGCGCAGAATGCCGCCCGTTGGCGCAATGACACCGGCAGCGGCATGGTGGTCCAAGGCTTCGGCTGACAGCGCCAGTTCCGCCACCCATGCGCTGATGTCCATCACGCCTTGTTTGAGGACAACGCCGGTCAGCACCGGACTGTTGCCTTTGCGGTAGCTGATGACCTTCATGCGGGCGAGTTTTCAAAGTAGCGGTTGGCCATGACTTGGCAGCGTTTGATGTAGCGGTGCTCGTCGGGGCGGTAGTCGGCCACGGCGTTGTGCAGCGTGCCCATGTTGTCCCACATCAACACGTCGCCAACACTCCAGCGATGACGGTACTGGTATTTCGCCTGCAACTGATGCTCAAACAAAAATTCCAGAATGTCGTCACTTTCAGCTTCAGGCAGTTCGTTGATGCGCATGGAATAACCCGGGTTCGCGTACAAGACCGTTTTGCCTGTAATCGGGTGCTTCATGAAGATCGGGTGCGACACCGGCGGCTTGGCTGCGCGTTGGGCGTCCGTCAGCGGTGGACGTTGGCCTTTCTCGCGGCGCATTTTTTCCCAAAATTTTTCGAAGTTGTGCGTGATGCTCATACCGGCCAACTTTGTTTTGAGCGACTCGGGCAGATCGTCATACGCCGCATGCATATTGCAGAACTCGGTGTTGCCCAAGGGCTCACCGTCACGGTGCGGAATCTCAAGGCCGTACAGCACGTTGGTGAAGGCGATCATCTTGCTGTACGACATGTCGGTGTGCCAGTCTTGCCCGGCATCGCTCAGACCGAGCGGTTTGCCGTTCTCGACTTTGTTCGACAGGATCATGACTTCCGGCAGTCCTGACTCTTGGTACATGTTCGCAACGTTGACTTCCAGCTTGCCAAAGCGCTCTGAAAATTGCTTCAGTTGCTGGCTGGTCAGCGTTTGTTGGGGGTAACTCAAGACACCATATTTGCCGAGGGCTTGTTCGAGTTGCACAAATTGTGCGTCGGTCAGTGGGACCGATAAATCGAGCCCTTCGACACGCGCGCCTAAAGACTTTCCGCTTTCGATGAAGTTCATGTGAGTTCTCCGGTCAGGGGGGATGGGTGAAAAATTACCAGGCGGCCAGCAAGATAGCTTCGAGTTCGCTGGCGTTGCTGACACTGCGCGGGTTGTAGGCTAGTCCTCGTTCGTGAATTGTTTTTTGAGCCACGTCTGCAAGCTGCTCACGTGCCACGCCGAGGTCGCGCAAGCGGCTTGGCACTCCGATGGTCTGCTGCAGTGCGTGCAGCCAATGGACCAGTTGTTCGCCGGCTCCGTCAGACTGGCTAGGCAAGCCGAGTCGGGCTGCGGCTGGCGCCAGTTCACGTGCTGCGGCGCTGGCGTTGAAGCGCAGTGCATGCGGTAACACGGCAGAGTTCACGTCGCCATGGGCCACGCCAAAGGTGGCGCCCATGACATGGCACAAGGCGTGATGCAAACAGCTGCGCGCACTCGCCAGCACCATGCCGGACATGTGCGCTGCCAGCAGCAAATTGGCGCGCGCGTTCACGTCGTGCGGCATGGCGGCGACTTGCCGCAAGGCTTGGTCGAATTTGACAATGCCATCCAGCGCGAGGATGGACGTGATGGGCGAGCCCGACTTGGAGTACAGACCTTCAATGCAGTGGGCCAATCCGTTCATGCCGGTCGACAGCATGACCGAAGCCGGTGTGGCGAGATTCGCCACCGGGTCCAGAAAAATCACGCGACTGGCCAGTTGGGCATCCCAAAAAAGCAGCTTGATCCCTTCGGGTGTACGGATGCCGAGCGACGGCGTGGCTTCGGCGCCGGAGGCGGTCATGGCGATCGACAAAATGGGCAGCTTAGGCTTCACCAAGTCAGGCGTCAGCACGGTGCCCGGTGGCACAAAGCGAGAGGCATGTTGCGCCAGTGGAGCGCCCTCGGCCAGCACCAGCGCGACAGCTTTCGCAGTGTCGGACACACTGCCGCCACCGACCGCCACCAGCGCGTCGGCACCGTGCTCGCGTGCCAGTTGAGCCACGCGCTCTACAGTCGCTAACGAGGAATGCGGTTCAATGTCTTGGACGGCCCCAAAGGGCAGGTCGCCCAAGGCACTTCTGACGTCCGCCCAGACCGGGCCCGCAGCCGTGCGCTGACCTGACAGCAGCAGCGGCCGCTTGCAGCCGAGGCGCGCCAGTTCGCGACCAAGTTCCGCGACAGCGCCCGGTTTGGCAATCACCCGGGTGCGCAGCGCTTGGTGCACAAAACTGGTGGCGCTGACTATCTTCATGGCTGGCTCGCGTCCGCAGGTGCGCTGTCTGCGTTGAATTCAAACTCTGGCACCAAGTCCAGTTCGGCCACGCGCCACTGGCCGTCTACGGCTTCTAGCTTGGCGTGAACCACGGACAGTCGGAAGGGTCGGCTGATGGTGACAGAGCCCACTGTTTGCTGACCGTTGTCAAAGCGGTAGGCGGTCATGTAAGCCGTGAGCGTGGCCGTGGTGGACGCAGACGTCGATAAAAAAGTGTTGCTGATGACGTGGCGAATGCGCTGCGTGGCTGGGCGCTTGGAGAGGGCTTGCAATATCTGTTCATGGCTTGTGAGCAGCTCGCCTTGGCGCTTCCAAGTGCACTGCGGCGTGAACAGCGCAACCAACTCAGGGTACTTGGCCTCATCCAAAAAATAGAACAGTTGGTGAATCAGTTGGGTGCCGGCGCTCAGAGTCGATGCTTGGGGGAAGCTCAAGGGGGTATCTCGTGGTTTGGTAGGGTTAATCAGCGAAGCATGGCCCAGATAACCTGCGATGTTATCGGCAAGCCAAGCGCCACCATAGCCCTAAATTGGAATAGTATTGTTCTCGAATTCGAAACAGTGAAAACGCAAAAAAACATCTACAAGCGACAAGAAATGAGGAGATATGGATCGACTCAGGGCAATTGAAATTTTTGCGGAAGTGGCCCGCGGACGCAGTTTTACCGCCGCGGCTGAGCGGCTTGGCATGGCCAAGGGCAATGTCACCAAGCACGTGAAATGGTTAGAGGAAAGTCTGGGGGCGCAATTGCTGACGCGGACCACCAAGAGCGTCAGCCTGACCGAGGCGGGCCAGTTTTTGCTTGAAGACGGGCAAGAGTTGTTGTACCGCTTTGAAGAAGTTGAAACCCGGGTGCGTGGCGCTGTCAGTGCGCCCAAGGGCTTGATCCGCATCGGCACCCCTCCATCATTTGGTGCGGCGCATCTGGTGCCCTTGATCACGGCGTTTTCGGACTTGAACCCTGACATCAAGTTCGCCATGCACCTTGACGACGGCCGGGTCGACATCGCTGGGGAGAGTCTCGACTTGTCGCTGCGGATTGCCCCATCTTTGAAGGACACCAGTTTGGTCGCCCAAAAGTTGGGCAGCGTGCCGCAGTTGCTGGTGGCGTCAGCAGCCTATTTGGCCGCGAGAGGGATGCCGAAGTCGGTGGAAGATTTGCTGCAGCATGACTGCTTGGTCAACGCCTTGAAGTCGCCGACAAGTTACTGGGGTTTCACCGGACCCGACGGTAAAGCGTCGATCCGCGTGACAGGTTCTATGCGCGCAAACTTTGGTGAGCCATTGCGCCATGCGGCTTTGCTCGGCTTGGGCATTTCGATGCATCCGAATTACATGGTGGCCAAGGACATCCTAGAAAAGCGGCTCAGCATCGTGTTGCCGACTTTTCGACCCACCGGACTCGACATCTATGCGGTGTATCCCAGCCGGCGAAACATGCCGGGTCGGGTGCGACTGTTCCTTGAGTTTCTAAGGGTGCGTTTCCAGAACACCGCTGAATGGCAAACCTAGGTCAAGACGTTGGCACAGCCCGCTGGTACTGGACGGGCCAAGCGGCGTGGCCTTCCAACTCTTGCGCCGCGCGCAGAGGCCAGTAGGGATCTAAAAGCAAAGCGCGGGCGAGCAAGATCAAATCAGCCGATCCATCCAAGAGGATTTGTTCTGCTTGACGGGCTTGCGTGATCATCCCGACCGCCGCTGTGCAGATGTCTGCTTCGCGGCGGATCCCTTCGGCAAATTGCACCTGAAAGTTGGGTGCCATCTTGCCCTGCGACTGGGGTGTGATGGCGCCACTGGAACAGTCGATCAAATCCACCCCTGCAGACTTCAACAATCGGGCCAGTTTCACCGACTGGGCCAAGTCCCAGCCGCCATCGATCCAATCAGTCGCTGACAGACGGACGAACAGCGGTAACCTCTCAGGCCATTCAGCGCGAACTGCATTGACGATGCGCATGGGGAAAGCCACGCGGTTCTCAAAAGCGCCGCCGTAGCCATCGTCACGGTGATTGGTCAGTGGTGATAGAAACTGGTGTGCCAAATAGCCATGGCCCATATGCAACTCCAGTACCTCGAAGCCAGCCACCACGCACCGGCGGGCCGCCGCAGCAAACTCGTCGCAGACTTGCGTCATGTCTTGCTCAGTCATTTCCCGGGGCATCAAATAGTCATCTTTGAATTGAAGGGCGCTGGGCGCCATGGGTTGCCAGCCGCCATCACGAACTGCGACGGCTTTGCGGCCTACCCACGGCACCTCCGTTGAGCCTTTGCGTCCGGCGTGTGCAAGCTGGATGCCTGGAGCTGCGCCCTGGCTCTTCATAAAAGCAGTGATGGGCCGAAAGGCGTTGACCTGTTCGTCATTCCAAATCCCTAAGTCGCCATGCGTGATCCGTGCATCGGGAGCGACTGCCGCGGCCTCGACGATGACTAATCCGGCGCCGCCAACCGCCCGGCTGCCAAGATGCACCACGTGCCATTGATTCGGCAAACCATCGGTCGCTGAGTACTGGCACATGGGCGATACCCCGATGCGATTTTTGAGGGTAATACCGCGTAACTCGAACGGTGAAAACAGGCGTGCAGACATGGGTGTGGACGGGTTGGGGTGAGAACTGATGAATCGGGATTTAAGCGTTTTCCGCATTGTATTAACCGTCGTTTGAATTTATATTTGGCGACTTTGCTTGACCGATGTGATCAGTCGATCAATGCAGGGTCTCATGCCAACAGGAACGATGAACGGAATGAATATGAACGCACCGCAACCATGGCGGCTAGCTGGCCTTGCCACCTTGATTGGCGTGACATGCTGGGTCAGTCAAGCCGGTGCGCAATCGGCCGCAGACCGCTACCCTGACAAGCCGATCAAAATCATCGTGCCTTTCGCGCCTGGCGGGTCAGTCGACGTTGTTGCCCGCGTCATCGGACAAAAAATGCAGGAGCGCTGGGGTCAGCCAGTCATCATTGAAAGTCGCCCCGGCGCCAGCACATTGATTGGCACCACGGCTGCGGCCAAGTCACCCGCGGACGGCTACACATTGATTGTCTCTGTCAGCAACCACACGACCAATCCGGCGATGCGGGCAAAAATGCCGTACGACACGCTGAAGGACTTCGCGCCCATCAGTTTGGTGGCGCGTACGCCGATCGTGCTGTATGCCAATCCGGATGTCCCGGCTCAAAATTTAAAAGAGTTGGTGGCGCTGGCCAAAAGCAAACCGAACACATTGAATTTCGGTTCTGCTGGCACGGGCAGCATGACGCACCTGACGGCTGAGATGTTCAAAATCAATGCCGGTATTGAGATGACGCATGTGGTTTACCGCGGTGGTACACCGGCATTGACCGACGTGATCGCCGGACACATTCCCATGACGTTTGCCACCGTCGGCCAAGCGCTGCCGCAATACAAAGCGAAGCAAGTGAAGGCCTTGGGTATTTCTTCCGCCAAACGTTATCCATCGGTGCCCGAGATTCCGACTTTTGCCGAGCAAGGTTTTGACCTCGTGGCAACAGAGTGGTACGGCTTGCTGGCACCTGCCGGCACACCGCCGGACATCGTTGCCAAACTCAATGCTGAAGTCCGCCGTATCGTTGCACTTCCCGGCCTTGGCGATCGGCTGGCTGCGATTGAACTGGTCAGCTCCACACCCGAAGAACTGGACAAATTCATCCGCAGCGAGATGGACCGATGGGCGCCGTTGATTCGCAAACTTGCCATCAAAGAAGATTGATCGATGACGTATCGATCAATCCCTGTTAACTTGAAGAAAAACCAATGACTATTCGTTCCGTGACTGCGATTCCCGTGAGTGTGCCCTTTGAAATTGGTGCACCCAAACCCATGTTGGCTGGCAAGCCGCGACAAATGGACATGCTGCTGATTCGTGTTGAGACCGATCAAGGTGCCGTCGGCTGGGGTGAGGGTTTTGGCTTTGCCGTCTGGCCATCCACCAAGGCGGCGATAGAGAGTTTGATCGAGCCTTTGGTCGTTGGCCGTGACGAGGCTGACATCAGTGGCTTGTTGGCTGAATTGGGTCGCAAGCTGCACCTGTTGGGGCGCACCGGACCGGTGGTTTACGCACTCTCCGGATTTGAAATTGCCTTGTGGGATCTCGCTGGCAAAGCCGCCGGAAAATCTGTTGTCGATTTGTTGGGGGGTGCGCAGCGTGACGGTGTCCCAAGCTACGCCAGCTTGATGCGCTACACCGACCCGGAGGCCGTTGCCAGAAATGCGGCAGCCGCTGTGGCGCAAGGTTTCAAAGCCATTAAATTACACGAAATCACCTTAGAGCCGATTCGGCGTGCCCGCGCTGCGATTGGTCCTGATATTCAGCTGATGGTGGATGTCAATTGCGCCTGGAGCGTTGAGGAGTCCCTCGCCATGTGCCGGGAAATTCGAGCGCTTGACATTCTTTGGTTAGAAGAACCGGTGTGGCCACCTGAAGACCATGGCGGTTTGTCGCGGGTTCGACGCGAGGGGCGCATCCCGACGGCCGCTGGCGAAAACGCCTTGGGCTACATGGATTTCAAAGGCATGTTCGCTGCCTGCGCGGTCGATTACGCACAACCGAGTGTGACCAAAATCGGCGGTATTTCAGAGTTCATGCGCGTGGCCGCATTAGCGCGTGAAGCCGGCGTGACCTTGGCTCCGCACTCGCCTTACATCGGCCCGGGTCTCGTGGCGACTGCGCATCTATTGGCCTCCATGAAGGAAGAAATATTGCTGGAGTATTGCTACTG
>CANFWV010000036.1 GCA_947450695.1 Comamonadaceae bacterium | reverse complement strand
TGGTGAGCTTTGGGTGCGGGTGCCCGACACCATTCGCATGCAGTGGGACAACACCTTGAGCCCGGGGGTGGCCGCCAAAGACATGATGCTGCACATGGTCGGGCGTTTTGGCATGAACGGCGGCCAATACCAAGCCGTGGAATTTTGTGGCGCGGGTGTGCAGGCGCTGTCTATGCAAGAGCGCATGACGCTGTCGAACATGAGCGCCGAGATGGGCGCTCAAGTGGGTTTGATTGCGCCCGATGAAACTACCCGGCAATGGTTGCTCAACGCCGGTGTTGCGGCTGCGGCAGAGATGGACCTCAGCGGCTGGCAGACCGACGCAGGCGCGTCCGCCACCAAGCATGTCTTTGATGCCGCCACGCTGGCGCCGCAAGTCGCCGCGCCGCACAGTCCAGCCAACACCCAAGCGGTTCAAGCCTTTGACCAGGTGCGTGTCGATGTGGCTTACATCGGTGCCTGCACGGGCGCCAAGCTCGACGACTTGCGCTCCGCTGCGCAGGTTTTCAAAGGTCGCAAGGTCGCCACAGGCGTGCGGCTGATGGTGGCCCCGGCAAGCCAGCAAGATCAGCAGCAGGCGGAGTCCGAAGGCATCATGGCAACGCTGCGCGAGGCAGGTGCAGAGGTGCTTCCCACGGCCTGTGGCGCTTGTTCCGGCTACGGCGGCAGCATTCCCGATGGCGCCAATGTGATCGCCACCACGGCCCGCAATTTCAAAGGCCGGATGGGCTCGGCGTCGGCTCAGGTTTATTTGGCCTCGCCTTTTACCGTGGCGGCATCTGCCCTGCGGGGACTTATTTCTGATCCCAGGGAGATAGTGGCATGAGCACTCACCGCGTCTGGACATTTGGCGCTGACATTGACACCGATGCCATGGCACCCGGCGCCTACATGAAGCTCAGCATTGAAGGCATTGCGCCGCATTGTCTCGAGTCGGTTCGGCCGGAATTTGCGGCCTCGGTTCAGCCTGGCGCGGTCATCGCCGCCGGCCCCAACTTTGGTATCGGCTCGTCGCGCGAACAAGCGGCCGCAGCCTTGGTGCAGCTGGGGGTCAAGGCCGTGATCGCGCCTTCGTTCAGTGGCCTGTTTTTTCGCAACGCTTTCAACCTCGGACTGCTGCTCTTGACCACACCTGATGCGGAGCAACTGGAGGAGGGTGAGCAGGTTGAACTCGACCTGCAAACCCTGACGTTGAAACGCCCTTCGGGTCAACATTTGCAATGCGAACCGATTCCGGACTTTTTGCTCGCCATGGTGGCTGCAGGGGGTCTGATGAACCAACTCCGTCAACGGCCAGGCCGAAGCGCATGAGCGCCCTCATAACCCAACGGTCATGCATTTGGCCGCAGGCATCGCCATTTCAAAACACTGTCATTTATCGTTCAGGAGAGCTATGTCCACGTCATTCAAACAACGCTTAGATCAGCCGAAGGTGCTGCTGGCACCGGGGATTTACGACCCGTTAACGGCCTTGATGGCCGGGCAGGCCGGCTTTGAAGCGCTGTACCTGTCAGGTGCGTCCATCGCCTACACGAAGCTTGGCCGCTCCGACATTGGTCTGACGACCGCGACCGAAGTGGCCGATACCTTGGCGCGCATCACCGAGCGCGTCAGCATCCCGGTGATCGTCGATGCCGACACCGGTTTTGGCAATGCGCTGAACACGATGCGCACCGTGCGTGCTTTTGAGCAGGCGGGCGCGGCCATGTTGCAACTCGAAGACCAGACATTTCCCAAACGCTGCGGTCACCTGGATGGCAAAAGTGTGGTCCCCACGTTGGAGATGTGCGGCAAGCTGAAGGCGGCACTCGACGCCCGTAAATCTTCCGAGACATTGATTCTGGCGCGCACCGATGCGCTCGCGGTCGAAGGCTTTGAAGCGGCGATGGAGCGGGCTGAGGCTTATCTGGCCTGCGGCGTGGACGCGCTATTCATTGAGGCCTTGCGCACGCCGGAGCAAATGGCACTGGCTTGCGCCCGCTTTGCCGGCCGCATCCCGTTGCTGGCGAACATGGTCGAAGGTGGCAAGACGCCGGTGCAAAGCGCCAAGGTCTTGGGCGACAAGGGTTTTCGCATTGTCATTTTCCCGGGTGGCACGGCCCGAGCCGTGGCTTTCACCTTGCAAAAATACTATGCCAGCTTGCATGCGCACCAGACTACGGCGCCCATGCAAGACCAGATGCTCGACTTTGATCAGCTCAACGAGGTCATCGGCACGCCTGAGCTGCTGGCCCTGGGCCAGCGCTACTGAAGCTCGCTGGCTTTTCGCTGAACTTTAATCCAGCCTTCAAGCCAGCTGGCTGGCGAAAAATCCGAGTGTGCGTTCCCGCGCCTGCTTGGCCGCCGCTTCGTTGTAAGCGCCGCGGTGATCGCAGTTGAAGCCGTGGTCCGCGTTGTAGATGTGAACATCCACCTCAGGGTGTGCTTTTCTGAAGGCTTCAACGCCCTCCATCGGGACCGAGTGGTCGTGGTCGCTGAAATGCGCCATGACCGGGACTTTGGGTTGCCGGGCAATCTCAGACTCGACCACCATGCCGCCACCGTAGTAGGGGACGGCTGCGCTGAGACCATTGAGCTTGCAGGCGGCTTGCCAAGTCAGCAGGCCACCCCAGCAAAAACCGATGATGCCGACCTTGCCACCGCTGGTTTTCCCGGCAAAGTCGATGGCTGCCTGAATGTCCTGCAGCACCGCGTCAGCAGGCAACGCCATGGCGGCAGTTTTCAGGGCGATGCCATCTTTGATGGTGCTCTCGTTGTAGCCTAGGTCAACGCCGGGTCTGACACGTTCAAAAGCCGCTGGCGCAATGGCCAGATAGCCCTGTTCGGCAAAACGATTCGTCACCTCTTGGATGTGCGCGTTGACGCCAAAAATTTCTTGCACCACCACGATGGCGCCTTTGGCTTGGCCGGCGGGTTCTGCCACGTAAGCTGGCAGACTGAAACCGTCAGCCGATTGGAGGGTGATGAATTTGCCCATGATGTGGAGCTTCCTTTTGAAAATGAATTAGTCTGGAGGTGTTACTTTTCGATCGCCAGCAACTCGACCTCGAAGGTCAAGGTGGCGTTTGGCGGCACCACCCCACCGGCACCGCTGCTGCCGTAAGCGGTCGCCGGTGGGCAAGTCAGTGTGGCTTTACCACCGACCTTGATTTTTTGCATGCCTTCAGTCCAGCAAGGCACCACCCGATTCAGCGGAAAGGTGGCGGGTGTGCCGCGCTTGTACGAGCTGTCGAATTCAGTGCCGTTGGCCAGCGTCCCGCGGTAATGGACCTTGACTGAATCAGAGGCCTTGGGGTTGGCGCCTGTGCCGTCTTGGGTGTGAGTCACTTTCACGCCCGACGGCAGCGTTTCGGCTGGTGCGGCGGCGAAGGCTGAGGCACTGACGAAAGCCAGTGCGGCTAAAACAGGGGTGAAGCGTGAGGTCAAAGTTGAGTTCATGGATTTGAAAGTGAAGTGAGGCTGAAAATAAAGTATGGCTCGTCGGCTGGCCGTGGGGAGATATTTCGCAGAGCGAAAAGTAAAAAATATCAGCTTGTCTAACGGGTCTTGGCAATGCATCCTCACGGTCACGATTTTGACATCCAACCATGACCTTGCAATATGCCCATCACCAGTGAATTAATCAGGACTGTCACGGCCGCACTGTACGAGCGCTCGCTCAAAAAAATTTCGGAAGACACCAAGGCCGTGCTGCGTCAAGCGACAACCCAAGACAGCTCAGAAACAGCCCGCAAGACGCTCACCATTATGCTCAAAAGTGCCGACGCGGCCGAGCAAAGAAACCAGCTGATTTGTACCGACGTGGGCATCCCGGTTTATTCTGTGAAGATTGGCACGCAGGTGCGTTTTGAAGGCGCTGTTCGGCAGGCGATGGTTGACGGGCTGGCTGACTTGGCGGCCCAGATTCAACCGCCGATCCTGAAGATGGTGACCAACCCGCTGACTCACCAGCGTGGGTATGCGGGCAAAGACATGCCCCTTCTGACCTTCGACATCATCGACGATGCAGATTATGTGGAGATCATTTGTGCCCCCAAGGCCATGGGCAGTGGTCGCTGGGAAGCACTCGAGACCTTTGTCTACCCGACGCTTGAAGACATCGAAACCTATGTGTTGGAGGTCGTCATGAAGGCCGGCTCTCAGCCGTGCCCACCCATTGTGGTGGGTGTCGGCATAGGGGGCACCTTTGACTACGCCGCGCGCATGGCCAAACAACAAATACTGCGCCCGTTTGGGCAGACCAATCCAGAGCCGATTCTGGCGTCGATGGAACAGCGTTTGCTCACCGCCATCAACAGCTTGGGCTTTGGCCCGATGGGCACTGGTGGCGACACCACCGCTATGGCGGTGCACATCGACTATGCGGCCAGTCACGGTTTCATGCCGGTGGCCGTGGCCTTGAACTGTTGGATCAACCGGCGCACAGGGGCACGCATTCACAACGATGGTTCGGTGGAGTGGTTTGAATGACCGGCAAAACGCACTATTTGCAAATGCCCTTGGACAAAGAAGCTGTCCAGGCCTTGGCGGTGGGAGACATGGTCATGCTCAGTGGCGACATCACCATCAGCATTGGCCTGCCGACGCACAAGCGCATGGTCAGTGAATTAGAGGCGGGTAACGAGCTGCCGCTGGACTTGCAGGGCGGCGCATTCTTTCATCTGAGCGCTTACCTGCTGGAGGCTGACGACAGCGGCTCTGTGCCGCAAGCGCTGTACATGAATCCCAGCACCAGCACGCGCTACAACCCCTACATGCCCGACTTGATTCGCAAACTGGGGCTGCGTCTGGTCGGCGGCAAGGGAGGACTCGACATGGCCAGCGTCGCGGCCATGCAAGAGGCCGGCTGTGCCTTTTTGTCATTTCTAGGCGGCGGTGCCCCGCTGCTGTCCGAGTCCATCGAACGGGTGGTCTCTACCCATTGGAATGAATATATATCGCAATTTAGGCTGACCACCTTGCGTGTTAAAAATTTGGGACCCGCGACCGTGGCCATTGATGCGCATGGCAACAGTGTTTACGACAGTCTTCAGCGGCAGGCGCAAAGCCGCTTGCCTGAGATCCTCAAAGTTTTGAGTCATCAGCGATCGACATCCTCATAAAAACGGAGACCCTATGAAACGTCATCAATTCCTCAACCTCACACTGGTCGCCGCTGGCGCACTGCTCCTGTTGCCTTGCCTTGCATTGGCGCAAGCTGACTGGCCTAACAAGCCGGTCCGCGTGATTGTGCCTTTTCCTGCGGGCGGCAGCACTGATGTGGTGGCTCGACAGGTAGCGCAGCACCTGACCAGCGCACTGGGCCAGCAGTTCATTGTTGACAACCGGACCGGTGCCGGGGGCAACATTGGCACCGATGCGGTTGCCAAGGCAGCGCCGGACGGCTACACCCTGGGGCTGTCCACCTCCGGGCCGCTGGCCAACAACAAGCATCTCTACAAGTCGATGCCTTTTGATGCTCAAAAAGATTTAACGCCGATCGCGCTGGTCGGCGAAATACCCTTGGTCGTGGCGATCAATCCAGCCGTTAAAGCGGCCAACCTGAAAGAGTTCGTGGCCTTGGTCAAGGCCAATCCGGCAGGGTACTCCGTCGGACATCCAGGCAACGGAACGATTGGGCATTTGACCCTCGAGTTGTTCAAGACCAATACGGGTGCTAACCCGCAAGCGGTTCCGTACAAGGGCGACACACCGGCCATGACCGATTTGCTCGGCGGATCGATCCAGGCCATCTTTGCGCCGGTGACGACCTTCACGCCGAACATTCAGGCGAACAAGTTGATCGCTCTGGCCGTCACCTCCCAAAAACGTTTTCCCGGCTTGCCGAATGTGCCGACGGCGCTAGAGCAGGGCGTGGATTTGGAGGCCACGGTCTGGTTTGCTTTCGTCGGTCCGGCTGGATTGCCCAAAGCGGTGGTCACTAGACTGAATCAGGAAGTTAACCGCTACAGCAACTCTGCGGAAGGCCGCGCGAAGTTTTCACAATTTGCGCTGGTCCCCGCGAATGGTGGCCCAGACGTTTTGGCCACGCTGATGAACGAAGAAGCCAGCAAGTGGAAAAAGGTGGTTGAGGCTGCCAAGATTTCGCTTCAATAACACTGAGCGCCCCACAACCTGTAATCCGTAATCCGTAATCATAAGAACCATGACAACCCACAACGCCGTTCGGCCTCTCCTGTTTGATTCACACGCCCATCTGGTGGCAGACGACCAAGTGCGGTATCCGCGCAACCCGATGCAGCGCGCCGCCGATGCGCCCTACCGGCATCCGGGCGTGATTGGCAAGCCCGGCGGTCATCACGGCCCTCACCCGGTCAATGAGGTGCCTGACGCCTTGCGCATGTTGCAGTGGATGCAGGATGAGAATGTCGATGGCATGGTGGCGGTGCAAAAACGCATGATTTACCGGCTTGACAACAGCTATATCCTGGACTCTTCAGACCTGTATCCCGAGCTGTTCAGCGCGGTGGTGATTCTCGATGCTGAAGACGATGCGACGCCTGCGTTGGTACGGCAATACGTGCAGAATAACGGGCTAGCGGGCGTGCGTTTTTTTGGCGGACGAAAACCAGATGGCAGCATGCCTTGGCTCAATTCGCAAGAGGCTTTGCGGACCTGGGACGTTGCCCAGGAATTTGGGCTGGTGATTGATCTCGAGGTGCTGTCTGAAGGCGGTGGCGGTCCGTCCATTCCGGCGATCATTGCGCTGGCCCGCAAGTACCCCAACATCCGCATCGTGCTGGATCATCTGCTCGAGCCGGAAATGACAGAAGGGCATGGCGAGCACTACGGCCTCGACGCGCGTTACGAGACGCTGGCGGGCGAAAAGAACATTTTCTTCAAGTTCACGTCGATCAACCTCGACATCTGCCGTGAAGAAAACATCCCGGCTGACAAGGTGCTTCGCCGCGCGGTGGACCTTTACGGTGCCGACCACGTCATGTGGGGCTCGGACATCGGCACCTCTTCTGGGACTTACAAGGAAATGGTGCAACGCTTTCTAGATTCAGCGGTACTCTTGAACCCGCAAGAAAAAGCCGCGGTGTTTCATGACACGGGCAAGTGCGTCTTCGTCAAGGGGGGCGTCCATGCCTGACGGCTTCACCACCCTGACCGCGTCCGGCATGGACACAGCCACGGCCTATCGGTTGCTGTGCGGCATCGTTGTGCCGCGCCCGATTGCATGGATCAGCACCATCAGCGTCGATGGCGTGGTGAATCTCGCGCCTTTCAGCTCGTACAACTATGTGGCGCACAGCCCGCCGATGCTGGCCGTCAACATCGGCTCTCGCAGCGGTGGCCTCAAAGACACGGCGCGCAACATCGAAGCCAGTGGTGAATTCGTGGTGAACGTGGCCACCGAAGCCAACATGGACGTGATGCACCAAACTTCCGCCGAATTCGCACCGCAAGAAAGTGAAGCGCAAGCCCTTGGCATCGCGCTGTTGCCCAGTACCCATGTCAAAGCACCGCGCATTGCCATTTCACCCGTACAGATGGAGTGCAGGCTGCAACAGGCCGTGAGATTGGGTGCACTCAATACGCTTTACATCGGAGAAGTGCTGGCGTTTCATCTGTCCAAACAAGTGTTTGACGGCAAGCAGGTTGACAGTATGAAGATGCGGCCGGTCGCTCGTTTGGGCGGACCTTATTACGCCGCACTCGGCGAGACATTTCTACGCCCCATCTTGCAGACGCCGCCAGTCGGTAACCCTGCGGACGCCTGAAACCACTGACTTGATTCGACCTGACATATCCATCACCATGACCCAATCACTGCTTCGCCAACCCAGCCGTTACCAAGTCGGCACCTTCATCAAGACCGCCTCCCCGCATGTGGTGGAGGTGCTGGGGACGACGGCCATGGATTTTGCCGTTCTGGATGCCGAGCATGCACCGCTGGACCGTGCCGCGCTGGACCTGATGATGCTCGCAGGCCGTGCCGCCGGACTGCCGTTGCTGGTGCGGATCCCTGACCGCAACGCCGCTACCATTTTGTCGGTGCTTGACATGGGCGCTGTGGGTTTGCTGGTACCGCATGTCAACAGCGTGGCCGATGCCGAGGCGGTTGTGCGCCATGCCAAGTACCGTGGTGGCCAGCGTGGGTTTTCCAGTTCGCCACGATTTGCCGGCTACGGCACGCTGGGCATGAAGCAGGCTTTGACGCTGGGCGACCAAGCGTTGGTGATCTGTCAAATCGAGAGTCCCGAGGCCGTAGCTTGCGCTGCGCAGATAGCCGCCGTGCCGGGGGTGGACGGCTTGTTCATCGGGCGCGCAGACTTGGCACTGGCCATGGGTTTTGAAGACTCTAAACACTCCGAGGTTTCCCTGGCGACGGACCGCAGTATTGCCGCGGCGCTGGCGGCTGGCAAGTTGGCCGGTGTGTTCACCGCCAGTGTGGCCGAGCGCGACGACTATGCCGCTAAAGGTGTGAACTGGTTCGTCTTCGGATCTGACCAATCTCTGCTGCGTCAAGCCGCCGCGTTGTGCAGCCATCCTGCGGCTTGACAACACGGTTTCTATTTTTAGGAGTTATTTCATGACAACACCCACAACCCAGATAGTAAAAACAATGACCACCCAAGCCCGCCACTACGCCAGCCCTGCTCAGCAGGTGGCACCAGATGTCCACACGTGGCTCACGCGCGGCGCTAATTTTGTTGTGGCCGTGACGCAGGCACGCGCCGGGAGCGTGCTGTCCCGCGACACCCACCCCGACGAATACATGGTCTATCTGGTGGATGCGCCGGCCGTGATTGAAGCTGGCGGGAAGCGCATCGAGGCCAAGGCAGACAGCCTGACCATTGTTCCGCCCGGCGCCAGTCTCATCACGCTGTCGGCGTCAGGTCAAGTTGTGCGGGTTTTTTCGACACGCGCGACCGACTTGGCAGACGCAGCTAGCAACGCCGCTTTGTATGCAGACGGTGCACCCGATGTGGCACCGCTGAAAGATTGGCCCGATCCGGTCGGCGGTTTTGGCTTGCGCCATTACCAACTGAGCGAGCACACCAAGGCCGACAGCAATATGCGTATTTTTCGCAGCAGCAATTTGATGATCAACATCATGACCCCGCGGCTTGTCGCCCGCGATGTCCGCAAGCTAACACCGCATTCACATGCCGACTTTGAGCAGGGCTCACTGTCCCTTGCCGGCAACTGGGTTCACCACATGCGTTACCCGTGGACGCCGGACATGACCACTTGGAAAGAAGACGAACACATTGAGATGGGCAGTCCGTCTTTGCTGGTCATACCGCCCAAGGTGATCCACACCAGTCGCAATGTCAATGACGGTGGTTCCGCGCTGGTGGATGTTTTTGCACCGCCACGCATGGATTTCTCTCTCAAGCCGGGCATGGTTTGCAATGCAGCCGACTATCCGATGCCGGCCACCGGGACACAGCAGTGAGCGAGCACGCTCAGTCCGCTTGAGTGCTCAGAGATGGCTTTGACAGGCTTCAAGTCGGTTGATTTTTATCAGGGATTTCAATGATAGTTTTGAATCGTTCCGCGGAACTTGTCGATTGGGTTGGCAAGGAAATCGGTGTCAGTGACTGGCTCGATATAGACCAGCAGCGAATTGATCAATTCGCCGCCATCACCGGTGATGACCACTGGATACACGTTGACGTTGAACGCGCCAAGAAGGAGATGCCGGACGGAAAAACTATCGCGCATGGTTTTTTGACTTTGTCGTTGATTCCATTTTTGGTGCGGTCTGTTTACACCATTCGACAGCGGGGGCGTGGCTTGAACTATGGTTCCAACAAGGTGCGTTACACCAGCCCGCTTCAGGTCAACTCTCGGATCAGGCTTCGCCAGACTATCAAGGCGGCGGACCCTGTGGAGGGGGGCTTGCGAGTGACATCTAACTGCCTGATTGAAATTGAAGGTCAAGAGCGCCCAGCGCTGGTCGCAGAATTTTTGATGATTGTGTATGACCATTAAGCCTTCGATCGATGTAGTGCTAGCGTTTGTTTCATTTCCCGCGTTGATCGATCAGCAGGCGGCTTCCCGGGGCGAGGCGCTCGCCTTCATCTGTGATGAACGCATCCTCACATGGCAAGGTCTGGCATGACAGAAGGTGGCTGTACGTGCATCCTCGACACAGATGCGTTCCCTGATAAGTTGACGACGGTCGGCTTGCCGGCACCAGACCATGACATTCGCATCATTGATGATGCTGGCTGCGTCCTGGCCCAGGGCGAAGTAGGTGAAATTGTTGGACGCTGCTCGACTGGAAGAAAGACCTCATCATCTCAGGCGGCTTCAATGTCTATGCCTGCGATCTTGAAGCCGTCATCATGTGTCATCCGGCCGCACCCAAAGGCTGGCCGTGGTCGAGTACCGATCCGAATTACCCCGCTCTGCCGTGGGGGAAATTCTCACACGGGAGCTCCGGGCGGCTTGCTGGCAGTATTGACAGCGCCTTCAAGCGGGCGCTGATGTCATCGGTGGCCAACTTCATGGCTGGGTACAGCGTGAGGCGGGCCTCCTCTAACGACAAGGCGGATGAAAACCAAGTCAGTCCGAACGATGCGACGACGCGCTGGTTTTCGTAAATAGGCAGCGCAATGGTGTTCGATATGGGCCTGATGCTGGGATTGCGCAAGGCGTAGCCCTGCTCTCTCACGTCAGCAAGCATCGCCATGACGGTGGGTAGGTCGCCAGCGGCCTGATCTTCTGCCTCAGATGATTGCCCCACCAAGCTCAAAATAATCTCTTGTTCGTCGGGCAGGCAAAACGCCAGGAAGGCCCGCCCTAAGGCACGACTGACCAGTGACAAGCGCATGTTGATACTGGAGTGCAGCAACGAGAGGGGCGATTGGGCAATGGTGCTGTAGCGCACCACCACCGCATCGGTGTCAAACACCGCAACCGCCACCGGCCATTTGAACCGCGCCGTGAAGGCGTCGGCCACCGGTGCTGCCGCCTCGATGATGCGCGGTTCGCTGTGATAGCCACAGGACAGTGTGTGGACGGCCGAGGTGAGATAGTAGGAGCCGTGTTGTGGCGCATGGTTGACCAAGCCTAGGCTGACCAGCGTTTGCAGTAGTCTGACCAGTGACGGTTTGGGCAAGCCGGTTTGCCGGTGCAGCAGGTCAAGCGTCGAGATCGGCTGTCGGTTCAGGCACTGCAACAACTCAATGGCGCGCTCGACGGCCCTGACCGGTGGGAATGAAGCCATCTGACCTGCACTCAGGCGTCGTCTGCCACCGGTACGCAACTGCAAAACAGGTTGCGGTCGCCGTAGACATTGTCGACACGGCCCACAGGTGGCCAGTACTTGGCTTGCTTCAGGCTGGCCAGCGGAAAGCCACCAACTTCGCGCGAATAAGGTCGGTCCCACTCCGCGGCCAGCAAGCTGGCGGCCGTGTGCGGTGCGTTTTTGAGCGGGTTGTTGTCTTGCGGCCAACCGCCGTTTTCGATCAAGCGGATTTCATCTCGAATGGCGATCATGGCCGCGATGAAGCGGTCAATTTCAGCCAGCGTTTCGCTTTCGGTCGGCTCCACCATCAAGGTGCCGGCAACCGGAAAGCTCAAAGTGGGCGCATGAAAACCGTAGTCCATCAAGCGTTTGGCGACGTCTTCGGCGCTGACGCCACTGCTCTCTTTCAAGGGCCGCAAGTCCAGAATACATTCGTGAGCGACGCGGCCGTTGGCACTGGCGTAGAGCGTGGGGTAATGGTCTTTCAGCCGGACACTGATGTAGTTGGCGCTCAAGATCGCGACTTCGGTCGCGGCTTGCAGACCTTCCGGCCCCATCATCCGGCAGTACATCCAGCTGATCGGCAGCACGCCAGCATTGCCCAGCGGTGCCGCTGAAATCGCACCGACGCCGTTGACCGGGTAACCCGCTGTGGCATGGCCGGGCAGGTAAGGCACGAGGTCAGCGACCACGCAGACCGGACCCACGCCCGGGCCACCACCGCCGTGGGGAATGCAAAAAGTTTTGTGCAAATTGAGGTGGCTCACATCGCCGCCAAATTCGCCCGGCGCGGCCACGCCGACCAGCGCATTCATGTTGGCGCCGTCGACATAGACGCGGCCGCCGTGTGCATGCACCAGCTGGCAGAGTTCCTTGACCTGCGTTTCAAACACGCCGTGGGTGCTGGGGTAGGTGATCATCACCGCCGCTAAGTTGGCGCTGTGTTGTTCGCACTTGGCTTGCAGGTCGGCCATGTCGACATTGCCATCGGCGTCACAGGCGGTGACGACCACGCTCAGGCCTGCCATCTGCGCGCTGGCCGGGTTGGTGCCATGGGCAGACGACGGGATCAGGCAGATGTTGCGATGGCCTTGGCCGTTGGCGTCTAAGTAGGCTTTGATGACCAGCAGGCCGGCGTACTCGCCTTGCGAGCCGGCGTTGGGTTGCAGGCTGATGCCGTCGTAGCCGGTGGCTTCACACAGCCAGTCGCGCAGTTGGCGGTCGAGTTGGGCGTAGCCTTCCAGTTGGTCTTGCGGCGCAAACGGGTGCAGACCTGCAAACTCAGGCCAGGTGATCGGGATCATCTCGCTGCTGGCGTTGAGTTTCATGGTGCAGCTGCCGAGCGGAATCATGCTGCGGTCCAGCGCCAAGTCTTTGTCGCTGAGCACGCGGATGTAGCGCAGCAGGCTGGTCTCTGAGTGATGCGTGTTGAAAACCGGGTGCGTCATGAACGGTGTGCTGCGGCGCAGTTCCACCGGGATCAGCGGCTCCATGCCGTTTTCAAAATCGCTCAGACGCGGCATCGGCTCACCCTCTTTGACGAAGAAAGACCAGAGCATCTCGATGTCGCTGCGGGTGGTTGTTTCGTCGAGCGAAATACCCAAATGATTGTTCAGGCGGCTGCGCAAGTTAGCCTGTGACTGCCGGGCTTTGGCGGCAATGCTGGCGGTGGCCTCGCCGGTCTTGACGGTGATCGAGTCGAAGGCGTAGTCGTTCACGACTTTGTAGCCCATTTGTTCGAGGCCGCGCGCCAAAATGGCGGTGAAGGCGGCAACCCGTTCGGCGATGCGACGCAAGCCTTGCGGTCCGTGGTAGACCGCGAACATGCTGGCGACCACGGCGGGCAACACCTGCGCTGTGCAGATGTTGGAGGTGGCTTTTTCACGGCGAATATGTTGCTCGCGAGTTTGCAGGGCCAGCCGGTACGCCGGGTGGCCCTGCACATCGACGCTGACGCCGACCAAGCGGCCTGGCAGTGAGCGTTTGAATTCATCCCGGCAAGCCAGATAAGCGGCGTGTGGGCCTCCGTTGCCCATGGGCATGCCAAAGCGCTGCGTGGTGCCCAGCACGATGTCAGCGCCCCATTCGCCGGGGGGTGCGAGCAGCGTCAGTGCCAGCAAATCGGCCGCAACGCAAAAGGCCGCGCCTTTGAGTGCCGCATGGCCAGCCAGTGGTCGCAGGTCATGGATCATGCCGTTGGTGGCCGGGTACTGCGCCAACACGCCGAAGTAGTCGCCGCTGGACATCAGCTGCGGCAAGGGCTCTGACACGGTGCTAACTTTGACCTCAATGCCGAGCGGCTTGGCGCGCGTTTGGATGACTTCAATCGTCTGCGGGTGGCAGTCGCCGGAGACTAAAAAAACGTTGCTTTTACTTTTGAGGCTGCGCTTGGCCAGCGTCATGGCTTCAGCCGCTGCCGTGGCTTCGTCGAGCATGGAGGCGTTGGCCACGGCCATGCCCGTTAAGTCGCAGACCATGGTTTGGAAGTTGATCAACGCTTCCATGCGGCCCTGCGAAATCTCCGCTTGATACGGCGTGTAGGCGGTGTACCAAGCCGGATTTTCAAGGATGTTGCGCAAGATCACCCCAGGGGTGTGGGTGTCGTAATAGCCTTGGCCGATAAAGCTCTTGAAGACTTTGTTCTTGCCAGCCAGGGTCTTGAGTTCTGCCAGCGCTGCGGCCTCACTGATGGCTGCCGGAATCGCCATGGCGGTGCTGCTTGCAATTGAGGCCGGCACGATGCCTTCGATCATCGCGCGCCGCGAGGCTGCGCCGATGACGCTGAGCATCAGCGTTTCATCGGCAGCGTCAATACCGATGTGACGAGCGATGAACTCGTCAGCGTTTTCAAGTTCGCGCAGGGGCTTGGCAGACCGGATCAAGGACATCAATAGAGGACCTTCGTGAAAAGTAGATCAGCTGGCAAAAGCGGTGTAGGAGGTCTCGTCCATCAGCGCGTCTAGCTGTGAAGCGTCAGACAGTTTGACCTTGAAAAACCAGCCAGCGCCCAGCGGGTCGCTGTTGGCCAGAGAGGGGTCATCGCGCAGGGCTTCGTTAACTTCGACCACTTCACCGGTGACGGGCATGTAGACGTCAGCCGCGGCTTTGACCGACTCGACCACGCCTGCTGTGACTTTCTGAGCGAGAGTGGTGCCGACTTCGGGCAGGTCGACAAAGACCACATCGCCCAACGCGTCTTGTGCGTGGACTGTGATGCCGACGGTGGCGATGCCGCCTTCAATGTTGAGCCATTCGTGGTCTTCGGTGTACTTGATCATGTTGTTCTCTCAGTCAGAAAATGCCAAAAAGGGGGTATGTTTATTGTGAACGATGTCTGGGATGTCTCCACGTGAAGAAAGCTCAGCCGCGGTGATAGCGATTAGCCACAAAGGGCAAGGGGCTCACTTGCATGGGCACCGGCTTGCCGCGCACGATGGCGTTCAGGCGGGTGCCGAGTGCGGCATGCGCTGGCGCCACGTAGGCCATGGCAATGGCTTGGTTCAGGCTCGGGCTCAGCAGTCCGCTGCTGACTTCCCCTGCATGTTCGCCGTCTGGTGTTTGCAACTCAGTGTGTTCGCGCACCGGGACGCGCTCCAACGCGATCAAACCAACGCGTTGGCGGGTCAGCAGTGCAGGGTCGGCCAACTGGGCCAGCACGGTGTCGGCGCCCGGAAAGCCGCCAGCGCGATCGCCGCCCAGGCGCCGAATTTTTTGGATCGACCAGTTCAAATTAGCCTCAACCGGTGTGGTGCTGCTGTCGAGGTCATTGCCATACAGGCAGAGGCCGGCTTCTAAGCGCAGCGAGTTGCGCGCACCTAAGCCGACTGGTTTGACTTCGGGTTGGGCCAGCAAGGCACGGGCCAAACTTTCAGCTTGCGCGGCTGGCACGGAGATTTCAAAACCGTCTTCGCCTGTGTAGCCGCTGCGTGTGATGAAGCAATCGCAGCCGGCCACTTGGAATGCGCCACCGCTCATGAAAACCAGTGAGGTCACGCTAGGCGCAAGCCGAGCCAATGCGCTCACGGCTTGAGGACCTTGCAAGGCCAGCAGCGCCATTTCTGGCATCGGGATCACCTCGCAACGCTGGCCGATTCTCTGCTGAATATGGGCGATGTCGCCAACCTTGCAAGCACCATTGACGATCAGGAAAAGATCGCCGCCGTGGGTCACATCACGATTGACAAAAATCAGGTCATCCATGATGCCGCCTGCGTCGTTCAGCAGAAGTCCATAGCGTTGCTTGCCGACAGCCAAGCCCATCACATCCATGGGGATCAGGCTCTCCAATGCGGCGGCGGCGTCCGCGCCAACCAAACGCATCTGGCCCATGTGTGAGATGTCAAACAGGCCGACGGCGGTGCGCGTGTGAAGGTGCTCGGCCATCAGTCCGGCCGGGTATTGCACCGGCATGCTGTACCCCGCAAACGGCACCATGCGGGCAGCGAGTTCTGCATGCAAGCCGTGCAGTGGTGTATTCAACAGAGTTTCAGAAACAAGAGTAGTCACAGACCGTTCTCCGGAGGGCAAAGTGCGGCCCCTTTTGTCCACTTTACCTGAGAGAGCCGCTTGCCGATGCAGGCTTTTTTTCGGTGGGCAGTCCTTCGGTGAGACGACTGGAGACGACCTGAAGAGATGAGCGACGTTGCAAATGAAGCAGACTGTTAAGTGTGTGTCCGCCTGTCAATTGCAACGGATTTTGTCCTACATCGGCTGAGTTTTGGCATCTGAATAATCGGTTGTTTGATTTCCGTCGATCTCCAATACACACCTTCAATGCCGACACGTTTGCACGCTGATATTCCTCCAGTCAATGGCGCTGCATCTTGGTTGGACGGATACGAATCGCGCGCAGTTGGTTTGGGACGCAGTCATGTTTTTCGTGTCATTGAGGCGGCGCTGGATCCGCTCATTCTGGTGGTATCTCTGTGGGGGGGGGCGCTTTATCGGGATGGGCGTGTTTCATCTGCTTACCTCATTTTGGGCGTGCTGGTTTTCTCTCTGTCCTTTCCCGGCGCCTCGCAGTTACGCATGTCCGTGATGCGGATGGTTTTTAACATCTGTTTCAACTGGATCTGGATCGCTGGACTGTTGTTGATGATCGGTTTTTTGACGAACTACGCGAAGGCATTTTCGGTCAATGTTATCGGCCACTGGCTGTGGTTGGCACCCTTCTGCCAAGTGATGGCGCACCTGGTTTTGCGTCGTGCTGCCCCGCAATTGATTCGCTTGCAAGGTGAGTTGCCACGCGCCGTGGTGGTAGGCATGAATCCACAGGGAGAAGCCTTGGCGCGTGGCATCACGGGGTCGGCATACGCCGGCATTGAGTTACTCGGGTTTATCGACGACCGCGGCGACCAAAGATATACGCAAAAAAATGAATTCAAGTTGGTTGGGAAAATTGATGAGCTGACGGCCTTCGTGAAATCCAATCGGGTGCAGTTTATCTATCTGTCGCTGCCCATGACGTCGCGGCCGCGCATCTTGCAGGTGCTTGACGGACTGAAGGACACCACGGCATCGATCTACTTTGTCCCTGACATGTTCATCACCGATCTGATTCAGGGGCGCACTGATTCGGTCTGTGGGGTCACGGTGATTGCTGTCTGCGACACGCCGTTCAGGGGTTACAACGGCTTTCTGAAAAGAGGCAGTGATGTGCTCTTGGCCTTGCTGATCTTGCTGCTGATCTCGCCGCTGCTGCTGCTCATTGCGGTCCTCGTGAAGCTCGACTCGTCTGGGCCTGTTTTTTTCAAGCAGCGGCGTTACGGGTTGGATGGCGAAGATATCGTGGTCTACAAATTTCGCTCTATGGTGGTCTTAGAGGATGGTGAACGGATCGAGCAAGCGCATAAAAATGATGCTCGCGTTACCCGCTTGGGGGCGTTTCTTCGCCGCACGTCGCTGGATGAATTGCCACAGTTTTGTAATGTTTTACAAGGCCGCATGAGTGTGGTGGGTCCACGCCCTCATGCTGTGGCGCACAACGAGCTTTACCGAACCTTGATCAAGGGTTACATGGTCAGGCACAAGGTCAAACCAGGCATCACTGGTTGGGCGCAAGTGAATGGCCAACGTGGTGAAACAGACACCTTGGACAAGATGCAGGCCCGTATCGATTTCGACTTGGACTACTTGCGCAACTGGTCCTTGCAGTTGGACCTCTACATCATTTTGAAAACGATTCGGCTGGTCTTCAAAGACAGTACAGCGTATTGAGCCACAGGTCTATTTGATATTTAGCCCTAACCCTCAATCCCCAATGCCAACCTCAATCCCCAAAAACCACCCAGAGGACTATTGATATGAAACCTATTGTCAGTTCCATGCCCAACATGGCGCCGTCGATGCCTTTCCCCCTCAGCATCGGGGGCTTGTTGCTGTCTGTCGTCCTGCCCTCGTTATCGTTGGCTCAACAGAGTCCGTTGGATCCGAACTGGGTTCAGCAGCCCCGTCTGCCAGATATTCCGCAGATGCGTAACCAGCCCGAGTTGCCCGACACGCTGGAGTTTCGTGTTGGGCAAAGCGTTGAGCACGATAGCAATGTTTTTCGGTTGCCCAGCAGTGCAACGCGGCAATCTGACACTTACGGTGTCACAACGCTGGGACTGAAGATTGACAAGCGCTACGGTTTGCAGCGCTTTGAGCTGGATATGAGCGCGCAAGACTACCGCTATCAACACAACACGGTGCTCGATTTCACCGCATTCAATTACGCCGCTGCTTGGCGTTGGAGTTTGACGCCGAGGTTCGTTGGCAACGTGACCGCCGACAGAAGTGAGTTCATCGACAACAGCACGTTGGTGCAAAGCACAGGTGTTGTCAATCACCGGACGGAGGAGGCCAAGCGGGTTGATGGCGAATATGAGGTGGGCAGTGCTGTGCGCCTGCTGGGCGGGGTATTTGACCGTAGCGTTAACAACAGCGCGGCAGGGAGTGCCGTCGCTGATTCAACAGTGACTGGCGGCGAAGCTGGTGCTAAGTATGTTTTTCTCACGGGTAACGCTGTGGCCTATCGCTACAGAAAAGGCAATGGTGAGTACACCGGTCTGCCTGCCAGCACACTGCCTTCCAGAAATTTTTCGGATGTGGAGCATGAGTTCAGTCTGGAGTTAACGCCTTCTGCTAGCACTCGGGTGCAAGCACGTGTGTCGCATCTGGAACGCACGCGCGACGACGCCGCGGTTCATGAATTTTCGGGTGTTGTCGGAAGGATTAATGCGAATTGGGTGATTACGGGTAAGACCCGACTTGATGTGGGCGTCGTCCGTGAAATGTCGAGTTATCAGCCCAACGCAGTCATTCCCAGCTACTACGAAGGGGATCGCTTCTACATCAGTCCGGTTTGGAAACCTACGGAAAAAACAGCGGTTCGCCTGCGGTTAGATCAAGGGGTTCGGCATTACAAAGGAACGTTGGAACCTGGCTATGACGGGCGACGCGACAGCCTCAGTCAGTCCGGCGTGAGCTTTGAATGGGAACCCCGTCGAAGCATCAAGCTGGTGGCGACTATGGCGTATGACAAGCGCAGTTCCAATATTCAGAACCTCGACTACAAGGCGAATCTGCTGGGTCTGTCGGCCTTGGTGAAATTTTGAGTGGGTCCATTTCTGTCTGGCTTGATTCTTCAATGAGGTGACACGATGAAATCTGTGATTCGTGATTTTTTATGGGTTTGTATTTTCTGTTGTGGGATGGCCGCTCATGCGCAAATGAGTGCGACGACAGTACTTGCTCAAGACTATCGTCTCGGGTCTGGCGACTCGATAGGGGTGCAGGTTTTTCAGAATCCGGATTTAACTGTGGAAGCGCGTGTTTCAGAAAGCGGTGCGATCAGTTACCCGCTGATTGGCAATGTGCAGTTGGGTGGTTTGAGTTTGGCCGATGCGGAAAAAACGATTGCGATTGCTTTGAGCTCGGGCGGTTTCGTGCGTTCACCGCAAGTCAATATCACCCTGAAGCAAGTACGCGGCAACCAGGTGGCAGTGCTCGGTCAGGTGAATCGACCCGGACGTTTTCCGCTAGAGACGGGCAACACACGGGTCAGTGACATGCTGGCCACTGCCGGCGGAGTGACGCCAACCGGCGACGATGTGTTGATCCTCACCGGCCAGCGGCAGGGCCAAGCATTTCGCCGCGTGATTGACATCCCGGGCCTGTTCCTAAATCAAAAATCTGAAGATGACGTAGTGGTGGCCGGTGGTGACACGCTGTATGTCAACAAAGCCCCTGTGTTTTATATCTATGGCGAGGCGCAGCGCCCGGGCCCGTATCGAATTGAGCGCGGTATGACGGTGATGCAGGCCTTGGCCCAAGGGGGTGGGCCGACGGCACGTGGAAGCCAGAACCGACTTAAATTACACCGCCGTGAAGCAAGCGGCAAGGTGACTGAAACGGTCCCGCAACTGACCGACGTGGTGCGTCCTGAAGACGTTATTTATGTGCGTGAAAGTATTTTTTAGAAAGCGCGATTCATGTCACTTCATCAATTTTTCTTGATACTGCGGGCGCGTTACCAACTGGCGCTTTTGATCTCGGTCTCTGTCGTGGTGGCCGCCTTGGTGGTGAGCTGGCTGCTACCGCGGCAATACACCGCACAAACAGCTGTTCTGGTTGATTTGCGCACACCAGACCCGGTGGCGGGTGGCTCGCAGGCAGGCATGGTGGCCCCCAGCTACTTGGCAACGCAAGTCGACATCATCACGGGCGATCGGGTTGCTCAGCGCGTGGTCAGCATGCTCAAGCTTGACGAAAATTCGGAATTGCGACAGCGCTGGCTGGCAGCGACGGAGGGGCGTGGTTCGTTACAAGCGTGGTTGGCGGGGTCTTTGCAAAAGCGGCTGGATGTACGTCCAGCCCGCGAAAGCAATGTCATCAACATCAGTTACAAAGGCGGGGACGCTGAGAGCACCGCGCAGATTGTCAATGCGTTTGCGCAGGCTTATTTGGACACGAACTTGGCTCTCAAGACTGAGCCCGCGCGCATTTATGCGGAGTGGTTTGACGAGCAGGCCAAGTCTTCGCGTAGCAAGCTCGAAGAGGCACAGTCGCGTCTTTCCGACTATCAACAAAAAGCCGGGATTGTCACCAGCGACGAACGGCTGGATTATGAGACCGCCAAGCTCGGGTCGATATCGTCACAACTCACGGACGTGCAAGTGGCGACGACCGACAGCCAAAGCAAACGTAACGTCCGTAGCGACAGTGTGGCGGAGGTGATGGACAGCGCGCTGATCAACGGTTTGAAAGCCGACATAGGCCGCATGGAAGCGAAGGTGCAAGAGACCAGCATCAACCTCGGCCCCAACCATCCGCAGTTGCAGCGTATGCAGTCAGAGTTGGCTGCACTGCGGCAGCGACTGGGCACGGAAACCCGCAGCATCAGTGCTTCTATTAACACTGCTTATCAAGTCGGGAAAGACCGTGAGCGTGAACTATTGGCCGCTGTGGCCACCCAAAAATCACGCGTCTTGAGGATCAACAAAGATCGTGATGAGCTCAACGTCTATCGCCGTGATGTTGAGGCGGCTCAGCGCGCTTACGACGAGGTCAGTAAAAACGCATCGCAGACGCGGTTGCAGAGTCTGACCAACCAGACCAATGTCGTCCGGCTCAACACGGCTTTAGAACCGCTGGCGCCGTCCAGTCCCAAGACCTTGTTGAACTTGTTGATCGCAGCATTTGCCGGCACGCTGTTGGGGATTGCTTGGGTGTTGTTGTTGGAGTTTGCGAACCGGCGTGTGCGCTCAGTCGAAGACATCACCCACATCCTCGATGTTCCCGTGCTGGGCCGGATCAGCCGTGGGCCTATGGCGTTGTCAAAAAACAGCCCACCGCGCCTGTCGGGTCCGGGTCGACTGGCACTCGGTGCTATCAAACTGGGAAATGGAAAAACTGTATGACCCTCAACCATTCTCAAGTCGTTAGATCTGTTCCGCTGTCGGTTCCTAGTAAACCGGCCACCGGCTCAGGCCGGTCTATGGGTAACATTTTGGTCGAGGCTGATCGCCTGTCAAGCGTCGATGTCGATCGGATCTTGTCGTTTCAGGCCGGCACCTGTGTCCGCTTTGGAGATGCTGGCCAAGCCTTGGGACTGCTCACAGAAGATGACGTGCGCTATGCCTTGTCAGTTCAGTTTGACTACTCGTATTTGGCAGATGACTCCAGCCTGAGTCGCGAATTGGTAGCCGCCTATGAGCCGTCCAGTCGCAGCGTTGAAGATTTGCGAGCGCTACGCAGCCAGCTCATGTTGCGCTGGTTTGACACTGGGGCCGATCGTCGTGGCTTGGCGATTGCAAGTGCCGGCCACGGTGACGGGCGCAGCTATTTAGCGGCTAATTTGGCCATCGTTTTTTCACAGTTGGGTGAGCGCACTTTGCTGATCGATGCTGACTTACGCTCACCCCGACAGCACAAGCTTTTCAATCTTGGCGCGCGCGCTGGGCTGTCTGACATGCTGGTCGGTCGCGCGGGTGCCGATGCCGTGGTGGGCATCGCTGAGTTGCAGGATTTGTCGGTGTTGCCCGCCGGTGTGATGCCACCGAATCCACAAGAATTGCTGGGGCGCCATCTTTTCTCAACCTTGTTGCAGTCGATGGGCGAAAGCTTTGATGTCATCATCATCGACACCCCTGCAGCCAGTGCTTACGCCGATGCACACACGGTTGCCGTGCGTGCTGGGGCAGCCTTGTTGGTGGCGCGACAAGGCAGCAGTTCGGTGCCGCAGATGGCTCAGTTGACACAGGGCTTGCGTGAGTTTGGGGTCACCGTTCTCGGCTCTGTGCTCAACGATGTCTGAGTTGTCCAGTGCCGGTTTTTATCCGTCAGCCAGTTTGCGAGGGTGGGCAGCGCTGAGTTGTGTGGTTGTTGCTGCGGGCTTGTATTTTGGCGGTGCGCTGCCCGCGGCGGTTGACTTATTCAAGCCGCCATGGGATCTGTTGGTGCATGCCACCGTGTTTGCCTTCATCGGTGCGATGTGTGGCTTGGCTTCGGCCGCGCACGGTTGGCGCTTGCTTATTTTTTGCATGTTTGGCGCGCTGATCGTTGGCGCTATAGACGAATTGCATCAGTTGCAATTGCCTGGACGAAGCGCTGACTGGAATGACTTGTCCGCTGATGGGGTGGGTGGATTGCTGGGGGGGCTGTTGCTTAGCGGTGTCTACCGTTTGACGGATGACGATGGATGGATCCAACGCTGGCAGGGCCTGCTGCAAAAAATTCAGCGAGTCCCGGTCGATGCTAATGAAGCCAGTTGGTTACATCAGCTGAGTCAGCCGTCACGGCCTACGGTGCTGGCTTTTGTCAACGCACACGCCATGAACTCGGCTGCTAACGATGTAGATTTTTTTGATTCATTGATCTCCGCCGACACCTTGCTGCGCGACGGTTCGGGCATGTCTGCGCTTTTTAAAATGCTCGGCATGGCGCCCGGTCAGAACCTCAACGGAACTGATTTGATCCCGCGTTTGATTCGTCAATTTCATGGTCGTGCCATTGCCTTAGTAGGCACGCAAGAACCTTATCTGACGCGCGCTGCAGGTGCCTTGCAGAACGACCTGGCTCACGATAGACGCGCGGCAAAAGCGCACGGGTTCATGGGCGCGGGTTACTACTTGGCTTTGGTTAAGGCGCATGAAAGCGAGCTGATCGTTTTGGGTATGGGCATGCCGCGGCAAGAGGAAATCGCCTGTGCACTGCGTGATGCCCTGACGCAGCCTTGCCTGATTGTGTGTGGTGGCGCGATCATCGATTTCTTGGGTGGCAAGATTCCGCGTTCGCCGGCCTGGATGCGTCGTCACGGCTTCGAGTGGGTTTTTCGACTCCTGCGTGAACCGCGCCGCTTGTTTTATCGGTATGTCATCGGTAACCCTATTTTCTTGATGAGGGCGCTGCGTTTGAAGGCGCGTCACGGCGATAAAACCTGTTGAGTCGATTTTTCGTGACGTTCCTGCGTCTGTAAAAACCACTGGGCAGAACTTTCCAGTCCACTCGCATAGGGCGTGAAATTCAATTCAAGTTGTTGCATGGCTGCACTGGCATCAAGCTGGATGTGCTGCGACCAAAGTCGCAGCAATGCAGGGGGTATGGGGTCTGGCAAAGCGGCTGTTGATTGAGCCAGTTTTTTCGTGGCGAGCTGAACCAGTTTCAGGGGTGGCCCCAGCAGATGGGCGTCAAGCCAAACTTGGCGGCCTATCCGGCGCACCGGCGTGGCCCCGATGGCCAGCGCTAAATCAATAAAATACGCATTCCACCGGGGACTTTCTGGTGCTGCCAAATTAAAGGCTGCAAAGGCACCGGGCTTATGGGCTGAGCGCAAGAGCTTCATCAATGCGGTGCAAACGTCATCCACATGCACCAAGTTGCTCCAACCATCGCCACGGACGCCCAGATCTCCCAAACGCCCGGCCCGAAGCCAGCGGCCGATGCGCCCCACCCACAACTGACTGCCGGGTCCGTACACGCATCCGGGTCTGACGATCAGGCTCACACCGCCGAGGCGGGCGTAGTGGCGAAAATGGACTTCGGCTTCGCATTTGGCTTGGCCATACCAACCCAGGCCCGGGTCCAAGGGGGCTGCTTCAGCGATGCGTCCTTCGACCGCGCCGTACACTGACTGGGTGCTCAGGTGAATGATGCGTGGCTTGCCAGCTTGGAGCGCCGCTTGCGCCAATACCCGCGCACCTTGAGCAATTGATGACCTGTCGCCTGCGACGCAATTCACCACGGCGTCCATGCCCTGAAGGGCAGTTTGGAGTTCTGGCTGCTGGCAACTGTTCACCTGGCACCAACGGATATTAGGGTTGCTGGAGAGATGGCGTGATGCACCCATGGGGTCTGCCCAGTCAGTCTCGGCCAGAGTGGAGATCAGGCGCTGGCCGATATGTCCCGACGCACCGAGTACCAGGATTTTCATGGGATTGCAGCAGTCCTGTGTCGCGGTTCTGACAGAGCTTGCGTCGAAAGATGCAGCGTAGCCAGCCCGCTCAGTCGGCTTGCCAAAGTGTCGGCCAGCCGCAGTGACAGTGCAAGCAATGTCAATGTTGGGTTGGCTTGGCTAGAGGTGGGGAAAACGGCGCTACCAGCCACAAATAAATTGCGCACAGAGTGCACCTGACAGTCCGCATTGACAACGCTGGTGCGCGGGTCGCAGCCCATGCGCGCTGTGCCCAGATGGTGACCACCGTAAGCCCCAAATCGCAGTAAGTCATGTTCCAGCTCCTCGCGCTGGTAATCAAACTTGGCCACTCCGCTGGCCTCAAATTCCTCGGCCATCACGTCCAACGTGCCGCGAACCGAGTCGATATCGGCCTGGCTGTAACGCCAGTCGACGCGCAGCATGGGCATGCCCAGCGCATCGCATTGATCGTTGAGCATCACCCGACTGGCCACTTGCGGTAACTGTTCACTGTGGACTTCAAGGCTGAAGCGGTTGGTGCGGTTGTGCAAAATCACTGACGGAAATTTACGCTCGGCCAGCGTCCGCTGAGTGAGCCAGTGGCCAAGGAAGGCCGCTGTGTCAAGTGGGTCGGTCGCGATATTCAGCAGATGACGTGCATACGTGGCGGCAGTTGCATCGCCGTCATTCAGCCGTTTGCTGTACTCGTAGCTGATTAATTTTCGCGCTAGGAAAAGTCCGGACAGCACCCCGCTCTGATGACTGGGGTCGGTGATGCGCGCAAAGTGCAGGCGGGCGACGGCATTCGCCAGCCCGAGCCGTTGCTGTTCGCTGGCCGTGACTTGCAGGCGGCGGCGGCAATAGATGCCTTCTGGCGAGCGCTCATAGCCGTGACGCACTTGACGGAGTGTTCTGCTGATCGTCAGGCTGCCGACATTGCCGGCAATATGGCACATGTAATAGCGACCGACCACGTCGTGTTGATTGCCGACACCTTCGGGTGAGATGTCACGTGAAGCCAGCAACAGCCGTGCAGTTTCAAGCCCACCAGTAGCCAGCACGGTAGCCCGGGGCACGACGCTGAATCGGGTTCCTTGCAGGGTGCTCACTTGGAGTGCGCGGATCGATTGCGCATCATTGTGAAGCTGCAAGGCGGTGCAGTTGGCACCCAGCACGAGTTGTACGCTCGCTGCAGATTGCAGGCGGTGCGCATAGCGCTGACCAAAGTGGGTCGGACACGAAAAGCGCTCCAGACCCTCGGTGGACACGCGGTCACTCTCAAAGCCCCTGATGAGCGGAGCGGCGTCCGGACCTAAGGCCTGGGCTGCGCCATAGCTGAACTGGCCAGCTTCTGCTAACGCGTTCGCTGCTGGGTAATAAGGCAGAAGGTCGTCATAAGCCAGTGGCCAACCACTGAACGGGACGTGACGCCGGACTTCAAAATCAATCGGATCAAAGGGCATACAACGCCCACCCCAGATCGCACTTGAGCCGCCGAACCGTCGATACCGGTATTTGTCCGGCGGGCTGTGCAGGCGCTCATCAGTCACTTCGCCGTTGTACAAGGCCTGGGTCTGCTTGTCAGCGGCAAAGCGGCCTGACTCGAGCAACAAGACGGACAGGCCGCGGCTGGCCAGCGTCAACGTCAGGGCAATGCCTGCAGGGCCGCCACCGACCACGCAAACATCGGCACGCAAGACCGTTCCATTGGGAATCGTGCTGGCTTCGAGAATCATGGGTTGACCTGTTCAACCGTTCTGGTATCAGCCGTCAGCCGTGCGACAGCTGAGATACCAAAGTGTTGTTGGTGAATGCGTGCCACATCGGAAAAAAAGCGAAGCAACGAAAAATTCTGCGCGTAAAGTGCTCGGCCGTTACGCTCAAGTTCCTGTCGAAAGGTCGGTTGCTGCAGAACTTTCTGCAACGCAGCGGCGATACCTTTTACATCACCCGCTTGAACAAAAACGGCATGAACTTTGTCCGAGAGAATCGATGGAATCTCGCCCACGGGCGAGCAAACGACCGCCACTCCATTGGCCAGAGCCTCCAAAATCACCAGCGGTAATCCTTCGTCGTAAGAGGGGAGAACGAAGACGTCAGCCTGTGACATCAGTTGGGCTACTTGCGCTTGGCTTGTCCAACCCGCAAAGCGCACCCATCGGTCTAATCCAAGTTTGACGGCTTGCGCTTGATAAGCTGCCACGTCACCGCCACCCGCCAGCGTGACCTTGATGCGGTCAGAATCAAAGCCTGGTAAGGCCAGCGCTTGTAGCAAGTCAGACACGCCTTTGCGGTGGGACAAGTTACCGACAAATAGAACTTGCTGGATGGCATTCGTGTCAGCGCTGGATTGACGTCTGGGCTCTGTCGTCTCGGGCACACCATTGATGAGAATTTGAATTTTCTGCGGCGGTACCTTGAGCGTTGCGTTGACAAATTGGCGACTGGCCGTGCCCAGCACGATGCAACTGTTGGCGATTGAAAAAACCCAGCGCGTGAGCGCTTTCAAGGGGCCGGGCAGACATTGGTAAAAGTGATGCAGCTGTGCCGCATGCAGGTGCAGAACCACCGGAATTCCGAGCGCCCGACTCGTGATGATCAACGTGCATTTACGAAACAGGCTGAGTCGCTCTGCCATGTTGACATGTACTCCCGCCAATTGCCCGCTAAATTTGCCTTTCACCAGACGCCCGATAGCCGTTGTTAGAACCCAGAGCGAGCCCAGAGCGCTGGCGTCCCCGCGCGTGTCGAGTGGGCGCAGTTCCGCCGCATGACTTGGTGTTGTTTTGGCCTGTGTTTGGATCAGGTAGTCGGCCACTTTGAACATGCCGCCGCCCTTCGGTGTCCAAGGGCAGGCGATATAGATGTAGCGACCGCTGGACTTATGTGGGGCGCTAAATAGCGCCGGGTCGCGTGCGTCGACTTTCGGCATGCTCAAGGCGGCGACATACAGGTGACGGCAGACGGCGTTGGCTTCGATTTTCGGTGGCTTTCTGCTTTGTGGGGGATGGGTGTGCAGTCTGCGTCTTGGAGCATTTGACTGTCGATGGTGCGCCGCGCCGGGATTTGCACGTGGCGCAATCCGCGCACCAAACCGGCCGTGTTAAAGCACCATGAAATCACCGAATAGAGGCCGCTTTGGAAGGACCGCTTACGCCATGTCATCAGGCCCAAGGGGGCTATTAGCAAGACCGTACCAGCCGCAAGCGCAACGCCGACTGAAACCGGCCACAAAGGGATCGTCAGCAAGGTCGCCCACCAAAGTAATACAGCGGCATAAAGCCGCAACTCCCTGACCTCCCGCAACACCAAACCTAGCCGGGTCTCGCGAGCGCTGGCCCGCAGCAACTCACCGAGTCCACAGAGGTAACGGCTGCGCCAACGCTTCAGCAGCAGTTGGTAGGGGGGCGTTTCATGGCCGTAGTGGCTGACAGCATGGACCGGCATGCGCCACAGGCTCCAGCCCAGCGAGCGCAGACGCGCAGCCAAGTCAAATTCTTCGTAGCTGTGGAGGTTGCGGTCAGAAAAATAGCCGGCTGCTTCAATGGCACTGCGTCGGTAGAGCCCACCACCGTCGAGTCGGCTGGCCTGACCGGACTTACTCTGGGCCCATAGATCATGCCGGACTTGGTATTCCGGGCTGCTCAGGTTCATCTCCAGCACGCGCCCACCGACACCGGCGATATCAGGGTGGTCGTGCATGAAGGCCAGTGCCTGCTCCAAAAATCCGTCGATGAGTTGCATGTCACCGTCCACTAAATACAAAAATTCACCGCGGGCGTACTGGTATCCGAGTTGGGGGCCGATACCGCAGCAGCGTTCTTGTGGGTGCTTGAGTTGCACAATTCGGACGGGATAGCGGCGAGCAATGTCGATGGTCTGGTCGGACGAGTAGGAGTCCGCCAGGATCACCTCACCACCGAACACGGCGATCGCGCGCAGGGCACCTTCCAAGGTGGCGGCAATTCTTTTTTCCTCGTTGAGGGATTTGATGATGATGGAGACGCGGCAAGGTCGGACCGAACTGTCTGGGGCCTGATCTGAACCCAACACTCCGTCATTTTTTTCATGTTTCATAGATTGACCCTGCCTGTGTCAACTGTGCCGTGGGGTTGCCTCGGCGGATGCGCCAGCTCTCCCAGCGACTGACCACTTGGTTAGGCATAAAAAGTGTCATTGCCAGTGTTAACCACCAGCGCCGACCTCGCGCTGCACGCCGACCGCGAATCAAGCAGCGAAGCCCCGACAGTCTTTGACCCGTCATCACTGCCAACCGTGCGACGGAGACTTCATGCTGCGCCACCAGCCACAGTGCCGAGCGGCGTTGGGCCGGCGTCATGAGGCCCGACATGGCGCGGTCACGGATGCGCCGGATAAATGGTGGTGCATTTGAGGGCGTCTGTTGCGCTGTCAGACTGCCGGCAACCGTTACGCGGTAGGCTGCAAGCGGCACACGGACCAGCGCGATAGGCGTTTTTTCCGCCAATCGAAACCACAAGTCGAGGTCTTCGCCCATCGCCTCCCCCAGCGGGAAGCAGGGCTGCATGGATTGCAGTAAATCACGTCGGACCGCCACGGCGCTGCTGCACAGCGATGGCCCCTGCATCCATCGCGAAGGCAAGTCAGCAATGCGCTCAATGTCGGGCGGGCCTGAGGGTATCAGCCAGCGTGGCGGCCACGACCCTTCGGCATGTGGAAAACGCAAAAAATCGGTGCCCGCGGCTTGGGCTTCCGGGTAGGCTGCTTGAGCCAACACGAGAGCCGCTAAAAAATCAGGGTGCTGCCAATCGTCAGCATCCAAGAATGAGACCCAATCACCGCGGGCCTCCGAAATGCCTTGGTTTCTTGCGGCTGAAACGCCAGCGTTGGCCTGACGGATCAACCTGATCGTGTCATCAACCATGGCTTCAACGATCTTGTCGCCACCATCCGTTGAACCATCATCGATCACCAAAATTTCATAGTCCTTGAAGTTCTGTGCCAGCACCGATTCAAGGGTGCAGCGTATGTAGGGGGCTTTGTTGTAAAGAGGAATGAGGACGGTGAATTTCATGACTTCCAACGTGCGGCAAAAAATGTGACTTATCGTGGACCGGAGGTCGGCATGGACGATGCCGATGGACGACTGCTCGGGGCTTGTTTTTTCGAGAGCTGATGAACGGCTGTGCGTGTTTCTTGCGTCGCTGCTGCTAGCACCATCAGCAGCAGCACATGATTGATCATCTCGGCGCCATAGCCAAACATCATGAGTGGAACCTCCGTGATGGCCCGTAGCGCAAGCGACAAAAATAATGCCAAAGACAGACCCTTGGTGACGCGAGTGAAGCGCAGCGAGAGGAACATCAAAAGGATTGAGTACAGCAGCAAACCGGTCGCTCCCACGGTGCCCGAACGCGACAGTGTGTCCATGAATTGGTTGTGTCCATGCGTGGCGTTTTCCATGCCAATACTGGCCCGAAAAGTCTCCCCCCAGATGCCCGGACCGTAGCCAAAAACCGGGTTGCGCTGCCATTCGTCAAACGCAATCGCCCAGATGCGGTCGCGCCCCGTGAGAGACGTCAGCTGCGCGCCCTCCGGTGAAGTGACGAAAGCGCTGACGCGATCGCCGAAGTCGCTGAACATCAACACTGCAGCGAGCATTACCACGCCCAACATAAAGCCAATAAGAGTCGTCATGCCAACAGCAGGGCGCATCGGGTTGGACAGGCGTCGCCCGAATGCTGCGCCACGCTGGACCGCTAGCATGCTTGCTGCACAGATCAAAAATGCCAGCCAAGCCGTTTTGGATTGCGCGACGAAAAGGCTCGTCAGTCCGACCGTCCACGCTAGCCGTTCTAGCCAGCGGTCTTGGTAGGGACAGGCCATCAAGCACAGTAGCCCGAGCTGGGACAGTAAGCCCATGCCGACGGGATGTGGCGACAGTCCCGCCAGTCGGGGTAGTCCGGGGATAAGTCCTTGCGAGTAGGCGTGATCCAACACCATATTGGGGTTGATCAACGCCAACAGTAAGCCCAACAGCATGAATACAAAAATGGCATCGCGTGCGGCCTTGAGCGCTTGATCACGTTCTAAGCCAGAGGCCAGCGCTGCAGCCAACCCGATCACCAGTGGGTACACGTAATCATGCGATATCTGTGGATGGGCACCAAACAGTGCCGGCGCAGCAATCGTGCTAGTCCAAAAGATACTAAAAATGATCAACAACAGCAGGGGCTGATATGTGTTTTTTCGCTGTAACCAATGCGCGATGATTCGTTCCCCACTGATCGCCAGTATCAGCAGCGACAGCAGGGGTTGCAATATCACCATGGCCGGGTGAACGGCATTGTGTACGGTCTGTTCTTCTGTCAGTAAGTTGCTGCTGAGATCGCGTCCAGACAGCAGGCTACCGACCGCTACGGCGAGAAGAATCGCGTAAAAAATAAGTGGCATGAATCCTTGCTCGCGCCGGGAGGTGGCATGCAACGCGCCAGCCATGCTGGTCGCCGTGATCAATGCGGCGAGCATGGCGCCGCCGATGAGTATCCATGGGGTCAGTGTGTTTGGCATATGAAGGGCTCTGAGTCCTACGACCTTTGTTCGCCGACAACATCGATTCGCGGCGGCAAGTCGTTGCGATGGAAAAATGTGTTGAGTTGGGGGATGAAGCGAAGCACCATCTCGATCGTTGGCGTGCCGAGCAAATAAGGTCGCCACCAGATCGCAACGGCGACAGCACACAGGGTCAGCAACACGCTGACCAGCAAGGAAAGCCCAACATTGTCAAAACCTGTTGTGGCGTTGTGACCCGCCCAAACTCCTAACACGCAGAGTCCGATGAGCAGCAAGCTGCGGCCTGCATCCGGTAGCAAACTACTCCACCGAAGTTGCAGCGCTCGCATGGCGGCCAGACTCATCACCAAGGCACGCAGCACCAGCAGTGCCACAGCCACCCCGGCCGCGCTGCGCAAGCCTTTGCCCGCGAAGGCATAAAAACCAGCGGCACCAACAAGCACCAGCGGCAGTTGAAGCGCAAACTCGAAGTGCTGGCGGCCGGTATTCCACAACACAGGTGTCGATAAACCCCACACCACATAAGCAGGCATGCCGACAAATAAAATCTGCAGCACCCAGCCGGCCTCCTGCCATGCAGGACCATACAAGAGGCGTATCAGATCTTCTGAAATCAAGGCCAGAAAAACAAAGGCAGGCAAGATGAGGACCAGCACTGTGGCGAGCATTTGAACGTACGCTCGACCTAAACGAGGCAGCTGATCTTGCAGTCTTGCTCCAGCCGCCAAAAAAGCGGGCTGTAGTGAGCCCAGCAGCAGCGAATTGGGCATGGCGGCCATGTTGTAGGCTACGTTGTAAAGGCCTAGTGCGTGCGTGTTTAGCAGCCGACCAATCAAGACGCGGTCCATGTTGTTCAGAAACCAGTTGACGATATTGGTGACGAATACTGCACGCCCCGTGCTGATCGCCGTGGCTGCGCCCGCATACCAAAATAGCGGTCTTAACGGGTGTGGTTTTAAGGCGTAGCTTGCCAGCAGCGTGACGCTGGCCTGCACCAGCCAGGAGGCCACCAGAGAGGCTGTACCCCAGCCCAGCAAGGCCATGGGAATGCCGACCAACAGGTAGCCCGCGCCATAGCTACCGACCTGAATCAAGCCGATGGCCCGAAAGTTGAGGTCGCGCTGCAGTAAGTACGTTGAAGGACCCGAAGCAGCCGTTAGCACGCACGTCAATGCCAGCCATTGAATGACGAATTGCGACCGGGGTTCCCTGAAATATGCGGCTAACCAAGGCGCCAGTCCATAGACACTGGCCATGGTCAGCAGGCCGACGAGGACTTGCCAAGTCCAGGCAAAGCGGATGTCTTCATTCTGTACCGTGGCGCGTTGCAATAGGCTCCAGCTGAATCCAAAGCCGGTCATGAATCCGGCGAAGGTCAGCACGACCATGCCGATGGCAAATAGACCGAAAATCTCGGGCCCTAAGGTGCGAGCCAGTATGACTTGCGCGCACAACTGAAGAAAAAAGCGGGCGAGCATAGAGGCTGTACTCCACTTCACCGCCATCACGCCGGGCAGACCCATGCCGCTCATACTCAGGACTTTCGGTGACGGGTGCGTCGCAATGCAATCGTCGCCATCACAACCAAGGTGACGGCCAGCGTCCCATAAATACTCAGGTTGCCATCCTCATCGGTCCGGGCCAAGGCTTTGTTTGAGCTCGCAGATGTTGCCGCGTTTGCGATGCTGCTCTGACCGGGCTGGGTGTCGTTCGCATTAAGCATCCCGACGGTCGTCATTTGGTGGGCCCTCGGCACTGGGTCCTGATGGACTGGTGCGATGCTCGCAGCAAAAGCTGTCAAGCTGCCTGCAGTGGCTAAGGTGAGCAGTACGCGGCGCATGAAGAGTCCTCTGTAGAAGCTAATTCAAACCACTTCTGTGCGATGTGGTTTCGTGTGCATATCTACAGCTAGTTTCCATTTTTTTTAAAAATATGCTGTCAGTGCAAGCCTCCTGCCGGCGTGGGAAGTGTGATGTCCGAGCAAAAAAAAACGCCTGCTACCTTATCGGCAGCAGGCGCTTCAGACGCTTTGAAAGCTGGGGTCAGTTACATCGTATCGATGAAGCTGCGCAGTTTGTCGCTGCGGCTCGGGTGCTTGAGCTTGCGCAAAGCTTTGGCCTCAATCTGACGAATTCGTTCGCGGGTCACGTCGAATTGCTTGCCAACTTCTTCCAACGTGTGGTCAGTCGACATTTCGATCCCGAAGCGCATGCGCAGCACTTTGGCTTCGCGTGGTGTCAGGCTGTCGAGGATGTCTTTGACCACGTCGCGCAGACCCGCTTGCATCGCCGCTTCAAGCGGCGCGGTGTTGGCGCTGTCTTCGATGAAGTCACCCAGATGTGAGTCGTCATCGTCACCAATTGGCGTTTCCATGGAGATCGGCTCTTTGGCGATCTTCATGATCTTGCGGATTTTCTCTTCAGGAATCTCCATCTTCTCCGCCAAAACGCTGGCGTCTGGCTCAAAGCCGAATTCTTGCAAGTGCTGGCGTGACAGACGGTTCATCTTGTTGATAGTCTCGATCATGTGCACCGGAATACGAATGGTGCGGGCCTGATCGGCGATTGAACGCGTGATGGCCTGGCGAATCCACCAAGTGGCGTAGGTCGAGAATTTGTAGCCGCGACGGTATTCGAACTTGTCGACTGCTTTCATCAGGCCGATGTTGCCTTCCTGGATCAAGTCCAAAAACTGCAGACCACGGTTGGTGTATTTTTTGGCGATCGAGATGACCAGGCGTAAGTTGGCTTCGATCATTTCTTTCTTGGCGTCGCGCGAGTTGGTCTCGCCTTCGTTCATGCGTTTGTTGATGTCTTTGAGGTGGGTCAAAGGCACGACCACGCGTGACTGCAACTCGGCCAGCTTGGTTTGCAGTTCTTGGATCGGTGGGATGTTCCGGGCCATCACTACCGACCAAGGCTTGTTCGATGCGACTTGCTTTTCAACCCATTTCAGATTGAGCAAATTGGGTGGAAAATCTTTCACGAAGGTTTCTTGCGGCATGCCGCACTTGTCCACAATAATGCGGCGCAGTTCGCGTTCTTTTTTGCGAACGTCAAGCACTTGAGCGCGCAGCAAATCGCACAATTTTTCAATTGACTTGGCCGTGAAGCGAACTGTCATCAGCTCGTCGCTGAGGGCTTTTTGCGACTTCAAATAGGTCGGCGTGCCGTAGCCTTCTTTGTCATAGGTCTTGTGGACTTTTTCGAAGTGCTGGGCAATTTTATCGAAGCGGCTGAGGGCTTCTTTCTTCAGCTCTTCGAGTTTTTTGGTCAGCGCTTTGGAGCCGCCCTTGCCGTCGTCATCGTCTTCTTCATCGAATTCGTCGAAGTCTTCCTC
>CANFWV010000035.1 GCA_947450695.1 Comamonadaceae bacterium | reverse complement strand
CTTGGTGACGATCGGCGTGCGCCCCGGCGGCAGCTCGTCGATGGTCGAGACATCGAGGTCGGCGTAGTAGCTCATGGCCAGCGTGCGCGGAATCGGCGTGGCCGTCATCATCAACAAATGCGGCTCCTGTCCGTCCGCCGTCATCTTGCTGCGCAGGGCCAAACGCTGCGCCACGCCAAAGCGGTGCTGCTCGTCAATGATCGTCAACGCCAAATTTTTAAAGACCACTTTGTCTTGAATCACGGCGTGCGTGCCGACCACCAAACCGGCTTCGCCGCTGGCAATCATGGCGAGTGCTTCGCGCCGCTCCTTGGCTTTTTGGCTGCCAGTGAGCCAGGCTGTTTGAATGCCCATCGGCTCCAACCAGCTGAGGAGTTTGCGAAAGTGTTGCTCGGCCAGAATTTCAGTCGGCGCCATCAAGGCGCACTGCCAGCCAGCGTCCATGCAGCGAGCAGCCGCCAGCGCCGCAACCACGGTTTTGCCGGAACCAACATCGCCTTGCAGCAAGCGGTGCATCGGCACATTTTTTTGCAAGTCAGCGTCAATTTCGTGGCCGACGCGCTGTTGCGCTGCCGTCAATTGAAATGGCAACTGCGCCTGCAACTGCTCGTAAAGCGTCCCTTGGCTTCTTCGCTTAGCGGGCGGCGTGAGCGGCGGCGCACGCATGGCGCTGCGAATCCGGCGCGCTTCTAGTTGCGACAGTTGCTGGGCCAGTAATTCCTCGGCCTTGAGCCGCTGCCAAGCCGGGTGACTGCGGTCTTCCAGCGCGGCCAGCGCCACATCGGGCGTCGGTTGGTGCAAGAAACGCAGGGACTCTCGCAAACTGAACAAGGCGCGCAACTGAGCCAGGCCTTCAGCCGGCACTGTCTCGCTCAAATCAGCGCGAGCAACACCGCTCGGCACCGCTTTGCGCAGATAGGCCTGCGGCAGGCCAGCCACGGTCGGATAGACCGGTGTCAGCGACGATGGCAATTCGCCGCCGGCCAGCTTGAAACTCGGGTGCACCATTTCTCTCGACACAAAACCACCGCGCAACTCGCCGCGCACCCGCACGCGGGCGCCAATACTCAGAGTTTTTTGGTGCGCCGGATAAAAATTAATGAAGCGCAAGACGCAACTGTCGCTGCCGTCGTTCACCGTCACGCGCAGTTGCCGACGCGGCTTGAAGCTGACCTCGCTGTGCGTCACATCGGCTTCGATCTGCACAGTCTCGCCATCGCGGGCATCGGCCAGCCGGCTGATGCGGGTTTCGTCCTCGTAACGCAAGGGCAGGTGCAGCGCCAGATCAATGTCACGGCGCAGCCCAAGTTTGTCGAGCAGTTTTTGTGCGTGCGTTTTTTCGGCGGGCTTCGTCGCAGCGGCAGCGGTGGGTCGAGCAGTGGCGGCTGGAGGCGGCATGGGACAATTGTGCCTTCATGCAGACGCCCTCTCAGACCCTTCCCACGCCCCTCTCCAAGCACATGCCAAAGACCACCTTCACGCTGAGTGATTTCGACTTCACTTTGTCCGAGGAACTGATCGCCCAACACCCACCGGCCGAGCGCAGCGGCTCGCGCCTGCTCGACGGCCGGCAAGCCCCAGCCATGGATCGGCACTTCACCGACCTTGCCACGCTACTGAACCCGGGCGATCTGCTGGTCTTCAATGACACGCAAGTGGTCAAGGCGCGGCTGTATGGGCAAAAAACCAGCGGCGGACGGCTTGAGTTGTTGATTGAGCGCGTCCTCACCGGCGGCAGTTCTGAGTTCGAAGTCGCAGCACACATGAAGGTCAGCAAAAAACCGCTGCCCGGCGCGCGGCTGCTGATGGACGGTGGTTTCACCGCCACGCTGCTCGGGCGTTGGCCGAACGCAGACGGCCCGCTGTACCGCTTTGCCCTGAGCGCCGACCCCTATGCGCTGATGGCCACACACGGCCATGTGCCGCTGCCGCCGTACATCACACACAGCGACTCTGCCGAAGACGAGCAGCGTTACCAGACTGTTTTTGCCAAACACCCGGGCGCAGTCGCCGCACCCACGGCCGCCCTGCACTTTGATGCCGCCATGCTGGCGCAGCTGACCGCATGTGGCATTCCACAAGCCAGCGTCACGCTGCACGTCGGCGCGGGGACGTTTCAGCCGGTCAAGACAGAGAACATCGCTGACCACACCATGCACTTCGAGCGCTTTGAAGTGCCGGCTGCAACCCGCCAAGCGATAGTGGATTGCCGTGCGCGCGGTGGCCGCGTGGTGGCTGTCGGCACCACCACCGTGCGGGCGCTGGAGTCGCAAGCGCTATTTGGTGAGGCCTGCGACGACACCAATATTTTCATCACGCCGGGCTTTGAGTTCCGCGTTGTCGACCTGCTGCTGACCAACTTCCATTTGCCCAAGAGCACCTTGATGATGTTGGTCAGCGCTTTTTCGGGTTACGAGCACATCATGGCGCTGTACCAACACGCCATTGAGGCGCGTTACCGCTTTTTCAGCTACGGCGACGCCATGTTGCTGCAACGCCGCCAAAGTTGATTCATTGAGACACTGAGACAATCGCCGCATGCTGAATTTTGAAGTCCTAAAAACCGACCCGTCCGATGGCGCTTACTTAGGCTCGTTCGCGCGCCGTGGCACGCTGACCCTGAACCATGGCGTGGTGCAAACCCCCATATTCATGCCAGTGGGCACTTACGGCACCGTCAAGGGCGTGATGCCGCAGTCGCTGCACGACATGGGCGCGCAGATCATTCTGGGCAACACCTTCCATTTGTGGATGCGCCCAGGCCTCGACGTGATGAAGCAATTCGGCGGCCTGCACCGCTTTGAAAGCTGGAACAAACCGATCCTCACCGACAGCGGTGGCTTTCAGGTGTGGTCGCTCGGCGAGATGCGGAAAATATCGGAAGAAGGCGTCAAGTTCGCCTCCCCCGTCAACGGCGACAAACTGTTTTTGACGCCCGAGATCTCGATGCAAATTCAGACCCTGCTGAACAGCGACATCGTCATGCAGTTCGACGAATGCACGCCCTACGACACCAAAGGCCACATCACTACCGAGCACGAAGCACGCCTGTCGATGGAACTCAGCCGACGCTGGGCCAGTCGCTGCGTCACTGAATTCGACCGGCTCGAAAATTCGAACGCACTGTTCGGCATCGTGCAAGGTGGCATGTTTGAAAACCTGCGACAAGAATCGCTGGACGCCTTGGTCGAACTCGACTTGCCGGGCTACGCGGTTGGCGGCGTCAGTGTGGGTGAGCCGAAGGAAGAAATGCAGCGCATCATGGCGCACACGCCGCACCGTCTGCCCGAAAACAAACCGCGCTACTTGATGGGCGTCGGCACGCCAGAAGACTTGGTGGAAGGCGTCGCGGCCGGCGTTGACATGTTCGACTGCGTGATGCCGACGCGCAACGCCCGAAACGGCCACATGTTCACGCGCTTTGGCGACTTGAAAATCCGCAATGCACGCTACAAGGCAGACGAGCAACCTGTAGACGCCACCTGCAGTTGCTACACCTGCCAAAATTTTTCACGCGCTTATTTGCACCACCTAGACCGTTGCGGTGAAATGCTGGGCCCGATGCTGAACAGCATCCACAACCTGCACTACTACCTGAACCTGATGGAAGAAGTCCGCAACGCGCTCGACGCTGGCAGCTTCGGTGCGTTCGTGCTGCAGTTCAAAGTCGACCGCTCACGCGGTATTTGAGTGGCATTTGACCCTGGCGGGTCACACTGCAGGCAGCAGCTCAGCGGCTGCCGCGATCTCGCGGCCCAGTTCTTTTCGGTAGCGATTCAAATCCTGCACGGTTTTGAATTTTTGCTCCAAGAGCAAGCTCATGTTGTGCAAGATGCGGTCAACCACTTTGGTTTCCCACTCCGTATCAAACTTGATTTGCGTGTCCAGCCAATGCTCCAACCACGCTGGATCGGGCAAGCGCGACTGCACGGTGTCGCGCGGAAACAGCGCCTTGTTGACGTGCAAATTGGTCGGGTGCAACGCTTGAGCCGTGCGGCGAGCGCTGGCCATCAGCACGCCCACTTTGCTGAACGCCACTTTCGCCTCAAGGCCTGATTTGTTGATCGCGCGCTTCATGTAACGCAAATAAGCACCGCCGTGACGGGCTTCGTCTTGGCTGAGCTGGGTGTAGATCTGCTTGATGACCGGCTCGGTATGCCATTCGCTGGCGCAGCGGTACCAATGGTTCAGCCGAATTTCGCCACAAAAATGCAGCATCAGCGTTTCAAGCGGCGGTGCCGGCTCAAACTCAAAACGTACCTCGTGCAGTTCTTCTTCCGTCGGTACCAGCTCAGGCCGATAGCGGCGCAAATACTCCATCAGCACCAACGAGTGCTTTTGCTCTTCAAAAAACCAGATCGACATGAAGGCCGAAAAATCACTGTCGTCCTTGTTGTCACGCAAGAACATTTCGGTGGCCGGCAATGCCGCCCACTCGGTGATGGCGTTCATTTTGATGGTTTGCGCCTGCTCGTCAGATAGCTGGGACGCCTCAAAACTGGCCCAAGGAATGTCCTTGTCCATGTCCCAACGGACGGCTTCGAGTTGTTTGAATAATTCCGGGTAAAGCATCTGTGATCCTCACGCGTTTTGACCGCTGAACCGCGGATTCTAAGCTGCGATCATGACGATTTGAATCCACTGGCGACAAGCCCATCCGCCCAAATAGGCCATCTTTGACGATCACAGGTCGCTTGGTTATATAGTTGACAACTATTTATGTGGATGAAAACGCGCTCCGGCGTCATTTGGTAATGCAAACATGAAAATTTTCAGTCAATCGTCATCAACTAACAGACCTTTCGGGCTCAAAAGCTGGATTGTCTCGATTTTCTCAATCTCGGCGGTTCTATGCTTGGTGAGCATGGCACAGGCGCAAAGCCCTCCCCCTGTCGCGCCGTCGAACCCCGGCACAGCGTCTGCCGGCACAGCTTGTCCCGCCTTGTTGCAACAAAGCTTTTTGCGCTTGCAAGACGAAAAACCCCAAGACCTGTGCCAATACAGTGGCAAGGTTTTGCTGGTCGTCAACACCGCCAGCTTTTGCGGGTTTACCCACCAATACTTGGGACTCGAAGCACTTCATGCCAAATACAAAGACCGCGGTTTGGTCGTGCTCGGCTTTCCATCGAACGATTTTTCACAAGAGACGGGCAGCAATCAAGAGATTGCCGCTTTTTGCGAGAACACCTTCAACGTGAAATTCCCCATGTTCGTCAAGTCCTCGGTGACGGGCCGCACGGCCAATCCGCTCTTCAAACAACTGGCGAGCACCACTGGCACGACCCCGCGGTGGAACTTCTACAAGTACCTGATCAGTCGCGATGGTCTCAAGGTAAGCGCCTTCAATTCCTCCGTCGAGCCGGAGAACCCGCGCTTCGTGAAGGACTTGGAAAAGCTGCTGTCAGCCAAATAAATACCCGTCAGTCATAATCAGACCGGAAGGTAAACAACCGACTCCAAACACCTAACGCCCAACCACGAGGTGCCCAATGAGCTTTGCAACGTTAACGACACCTCACCACACCGGCAGGCCACGGGTGGCCGTCGTCGGTTCTGGCATTTCGGGTTTGGCGGCCGCACATCGTTTGGCCGATGCGGCTGACATCACCTTGTTTGAAGCCGGCGATTACTTCGGCGGCCACACCCACACCGTCGACATCACCTTACCCAGCAAAAACAATCCGAACAGCCTTGTCACGCATGGCGTTGACACTGGTTTTCTGGTTTTCAATGAGCGCACTTATCCTCAGTTGATCCAGCTCTTTGCCGATTTAGGCGTGGTCACGACCAAATCGGACATGTCGTTTTCGGTCAAAGTGCCGGCCTCTGACTCTGCCCGCAAAACCCGCACGCACAACGCGCTAGAGTGGAGCGGCTCCAGTCTGAACAGCGTTTTTGCGCAACGTGGCAACTTGCTGAACTGGCGTTTTTTGCGCATGTTGCGGGACATCCTGCGATTCAACCAGCGGTGCACCGCCCTGGCCGCGTCCGGCACAGAAACCGCCATGCAGCAACCACTGGCCGACTTCCTGACAAAAGAAAAGTTTTCAGACGAATTCCGTGACTGGTATTTCTTACCCATGATGGGTTGCATTTGGTCTTGCCCCACCGACCAGATGCTGCAATTTCCGGTGGAAACGATGATCCGCTTTTGCCACAACCATGGCTTGCTGCAAGTCGCCGATCGACCGCAGTGGTGGACGGTCGCGGGCGGTGCTCGCCACTATGTTGACAAGATCGTTGCCAACATCGCCGACAAGCGCCTGTCAACGCGCGTGCATGCCATCAAACGCGATGCTAACGGCGTACGCATCTTCAGCGGTGGACTCGCTTCCCATCAGGTTGAAACTTTTGACAAGGTGATTCTGGCCACGCACTCAGATCAAGCGTTGGCTTTGCTCGCGCAGCCGACCCCTGCCGAACAAGCCGTACTAGGCGCTATTCGCTATCAACCTAACCGTGCAGTGCTCCACACCGACACGTCGGTCTTGCCCTCACGCCCGCTGGCTTGGGCGGCTTGGAACTACGAGCGTGCGGCCGATACGCAGCGCGAATCGGCGCAGGTCTGCCTGCATTACCTGCTCAACTTGCTGCAGCCGCTGCCCTTTGAACAACCGGTCATTGTTTCCTTGAACCCGATGGCCGACATTGACGAAGACCGAGTTCTGGGTAGCTTCGACTACGCGCACCCGGTGTTTGACCTCGCGGCCATCCGTGCACAAAAAGACCTGCCGGCACTGCAAGGCCAACACCACACCTACTTTTGCGGCGCCTGGACGGGCTACGGTTTTCATGAAGACGGACTCAAATCCGGCTTGCATGCAGCCAGTAGGCTCTTGCACGACAAGACGCTGGATATTTTGACGTACCCACAAAGCCAGAGGCCGCGCAGGGAAGAAGAATGGCTGATTGCATGAGCACGCCAGAGACCACTGCCCAAGCCCTGATCGGCTTTGGGGAAGTGCGTCACACGCGGCTCAAACCAACCCACCACACCTTCAATTACCCGACTTATTTTTTAATGTTGCCGCTGCGTGCCATGCAGCGCGATGGCCCTGGCGCACTGGCGCGCAATCGCCGGGCAGCGCTGAGTTTTCATGACCGCGACCACGGCGACGGCAGCCCTGACTGCCTGCACTGGCTTGACGCCCTGCTGCAGTCTGAGGGCATCGCCGACGCACAAGGCGAAGTCTGGCTGCACACCTACCCGCGTGTCTTAGGCTTCACTTTCAAACCGGTGAGCTTTTGGTATTGCCACACCCAAGATGGCGCACTGCGCGCCATCGTCGTGGAAGTCAATAACACCTTCGGCGAACGCCACTGCTACCTGCTGGACGCGCCGCGTTACGGTCAAGAATTGCGCGCTGACAAAGTCTTCCATGTCTCGCCGTTTTGCGAGATTGAAGGCGGTTACCGCTTTCGTTTCATGCGCAGCGTGCAGGACGGTATTGAACGCACAGTGGCCCGCATCGACCATGACGATGCTACCGGCCCGTTGCTGCAAACCAGTGTTGCCGGCACCCTGGTGGCCGTGTGCCCAACCAGCTTACGCAAAGCCTTGTGGCGCTACCCGGCCATGACCTTCGGGGTGGTCGGGCGCATTCACTGGCAGGCCCTGAAACTCTGGCTCAAACGCGTTCCTTTTGTCTCTAAACCCAAACCCCCTGAACTTTTCGTGACACGATGAATTCACCTCAATCCTCTGCCTCAACCCTAGCCCATCTCAACAACGTTTTGGTAGCGCTGCCGGCTGAAGCGCCAGCTGCTGCACGCACCGCCTTCAAGCTGCTGTCGCGGCTGAAGCACGGCACGCTCACCCTGCAATTGCCTGATGGCAACACGCAACGCTTCGGCTCAGGCGCTTCGCCCACCGCCAGCCTTCGGCTGAACAACTGGAATGTCTGCAGCGCTGCGCTGCGCTCCGGCGACATCGGTTTTGCTGAAAGCTTCATTGCCGGCGACTGGACCACCTCGCACCTGACAGAGCTGCTAGAAGTGCTGATCATCAACCGCAAAGAAGTTGAAGACATCATCTACGGCACATGGCTGGGTCGGCTGGTCTATCGCTGTAAGCATCTGCTGAACCGCAACACCAAAGCCAACAGCCAGAAAAATATCCACGCGCACTACGACCTCGGCAACGCCTTTTACGAGCTTTGGCTCGACGGCACGATGAACTACTCGTCGGCTATTTTCGAAACGCCTGAGACGCCGATGTCAGAAGCCCAAAGCGCCAAAGTGCGTCGTGCCTTGAATATGGTGAAAGTGCAAGCCGGTGACCGCGTGCTAGAAATTGGTTGCGGCTGGGGCGCCTTGGCTGAGATGGCGACCACAGAATTTGGCGCTTCCATCGTCGGCGTGACGCTCAGCACCGAGCAGCTGCAATGGGCCCAAGCGCGCATGGCGCGTGCCGGTGTCGTCGCGCACGACCTGCGCCTGCAGGACTACCGCGACATTGGCGTCAACAACGAAGCCGACCGCAACTTTGACGCGATTTGTTCGATCGAGATGATCGAAGCCGTGGGTCGCGAATACTGGCCAACTTACTTCGCCACCGTGGCCCGCCTGCTGAAACCCGGCGGCCATGCCTGCATCCAAAGCATCGTCATTGCCGACGAACTCTACGAGCGCTATATCGGCTCGACCGACTTCATTCAACAATATATTTTTCCGGGCGGCTGCCTGCCATCGCCGTCCATCTTCAAAGCTCAAGCCGAAGCGGCAGGGCTTGAAGTGGTCGATGAGTTTTCATTTGGTCTGGATTACGCGCGCACGCTCAAGCTCTGGCGTGATGCGTTTCTAGCGCAAGAGTCACGGGTGCTCCAACTCGGGTTTGACAAAAGGTTCATGCGCATATGGGAGTTCTATTTGGCCTACTGCGAAGCGGCCTTCTCACAAGCCAACACCGACGTGGTGCAGTACACGCTGCGCAAACGCTGAAGCACTGGTTAATGCGTTGGTTGGTGCTTGGGCTGATGGCCAGCGCCATATCGGCCTGTACCTTCAGCGCTGCTGCGTACGCGCAAACACCCACTGCTGCGGCAATAACATCCGCCACTGCGGCCGACCCTCGTGCGCCATTCAAAGCCCTGTTGCCCCAAGCCCAACTGCTGGGGCAATCGCGCCTTACCGTCTGGGGATTCAAGATCTATGACGCGCAACTCTGGGCCGCACCCGGCTTCAACGCAGACCGCTACGCCAGCCATCCGCTGGCCTTAGAGCTGGCTTACCTGCGCGCCTTTGACGCTGCCGACATCGCTGAACGCTCTCTCAAAGAGATGCGCCGCAGCGCCCCAATTTCAGACGCACAAGCACAGCAATGGCGCCTTGACATGCAGCGTGTTTTCCCTGACGTGAAAGTCGGTGACCGCATCATGGGCGTGCACCGACCTGGCATTGGCGCGAGCTTCTGGGTCAACGGCCAAGCCAGCGGTGAGATCCTTGACGCTGAATTTTCCAAGCTCTTCTTTGGCATCTGGTTGTCGCCTCAAACATCTGAACCCGCCATGCGCACCGCGCTGGTGGGCGGAGCGGGCGTTTGAACACCGCCTTCGGTTCGCGTAACGGCGTCGCCTACGGGCTGATGGGTTTTCCACTGGCCTTTGCGGCGCTGCCGCTGTATGTGATTTTGCCCAACCATTACGCGCGCGAATTCGGTGTGCCCTTGGCTACGCTCGGTGCCGTACTGCTTGGCGCGCGCCTATTTGATGCCTTCATTGACCCCGCCTTGGGCCGACTGACTGATCGGCTGTTTGCTCGCTCCACCGCTGCCGTTTTGGCCTTGGGCGCGGCGGCTGCACTGGTGCTGGCGATCGGCTTTGCGCTGCTGTTTTTCCCGCTGGTGAGCGAACCCGGTGCGCTGGTGATCTGGGTCACCGCCATGTTGATGCTGACCTACGCCGGCTACAGCGCCTTGAGCGTGGCACACCAGTCATGGGCCGCCCTGCTAGGTGGCAACGAAACGCAGCGCAGCCGCATCGTCGCGTGGCGCGAAGGCCTGGGATTGCTCGGTGTGGTGACGGCATCGGTGTTGCCGGTGTTGCTGGGTTTGCCCGTCACCACCGCGGTCTTTTGTGTTGCCTTGGTATTGGGCTGGTGGGGCTGGCAACGCTCAGTCAGACCGGCGCCTCAAGCCTGCAGTCTAGAACAGGCTAAGCCAACCTCCGTCTGGCAACCCTTTCGCCAAGCTAGCTTTAGGCGACTGCTGGCGGTGTTCTTGCTGAACGGCATCGCCAGTGCCATACCGGCTACGCTGGTCTTGTTTTTCATCCAAGACAAGCTCGCTGCGCCAGCGAGTTTTGAGCCGCTGTTTCTCGGCAGTTATTTTTTGTGCGCGGCGCTGTCGATTCCCTTGTGGCTGGCCGTCGTCAAACGCATCGGTTTGGCCCGCAGCTGGCTGGTTGGCATGGTGCTCGCCATGAGCGTCTTTGTCTGGGCCAGCCAAGTGGTCGATGGGCAAATGCTGGCCTTTGCGCTGATTTGTGCACTGTCGGGAGTCGCCTTGGGCGCTGACTTGGCGCTGCCCAGCGCCTTGCTGGCGGGCGTGATCCAGACTCAGAGCAGCCGTGCCACGGGCGCTTATTTTGGCTGGTGGAGCTTCGCCACAAAGCTCAATCTGGCCTTGGCCGCAGGGCTGGCCCTGCCCCTGCTCGACCTCTTTGGTTATGCCCCCGGTGTGCGTGACGCCGCTGCATTGAATGCGCTGGTGGTGGCCTACTGCGTCCTGCCTTGCGTCCTCAAAGCATTGGCCGCAGCGGCCCTGTATCTGTGGGTGATCCGACCCACTTCTCAAGCTTCCCAAGCCTCTCTAGAAAGTAGTCCATGAAAAAACATTTGCTCATCGCCGCCTTGGTTGTCGCAGCAGGCATTGGCTTGGCCGGTTGTGCCGGCCCGCAGGTCAGCGATTACGCCCAAGAAAAACCGGTGCTAGACCTGCGTCAATACTTCAACGGAACGCTCGACGCTTACGGCATCTTCACCGACCGCTCCGGCAAAGTCGTCAAGCGCTTCACCGTCGTCATGACCTGTTCGTGGCAAGGTCCTGCCGGCCAAGAAGTCGGTGTGCTTGACGAAGCCTTCACCTACTCGGACGGCACCACAGACCGCCGCGTCTGGAAACTCCAACGTCAGCCGGATGGTCGCTACACCGGCACTGCCGGAGATGTGCTGGGCGAAGCCAACGGCCAAGAAACTGGCAACGCTTTTCGTTGGGGCTACACGCTCAAGCTGCCTGTCGACGGCCGCACCATCGAGGTTCAATTTGACGACTGGATGTACTTGATGACGGACAAAGTGATGCTCAACAAAGCCGCCATGAGCAAGTTCGGCATTCATCTGGGCGACGTCACGCTGTCCTTCGTCAAACGCTAAAAAACGACATGAGTTTTAATCCTCCCTTCACCGACTGGCATGGCAAATCCGTCTGGCTTGTCGGGGCCTCCAGTGGCATCGGCCTGGCTACGGCAGAGGCCTTACACGCAGCAGGCGCACGCGTTTTGGTGTCCGCTCGCAACGCCGACGCGCTGGCCCGTTTTGTTGAAGCCCACCCCGGCTCCGTGGCGGTTCCGCTGGATGCCTCCGACCCTGTGGCCGTCAAGACCGCCGCCCACACCGTGCAGCAAGCAGGCCCGGTCGATCTGGTGATGTACTGCGCCGGCTACTACAAACCCCAGCGCGCTGACCACTTTGACCTGAGCGAAATGCTGAAACACCAGCAAGTGAATTACGTGGGTGTGCTCTACGTGCTGGACGCCATGCTGCCGCACTTTTTAAAGCGTCAAGCCGGGCACATCAGCATCGTCAGCAGCGTCGCCGGTTACCGCGGTTTGCCGAAAAGTCTGGCCTATGGCCCCACCAAAGCTGCACTGATCAACCTAGCCGAAACGCTTTACGTCGACCTGAAGGCCAACGGTATTGGCGTGAGTGTGATCAATCCGGGTTTTGTCGAAACACCGGCAACAGCACACAACGATTTCCCGATGCCTGGCTTGGTGACGACAGCTGATGCGGCCCGTGAAATTCTGGCAGGCTGGCACAAAGGTGCCTTTGAAATCCATTTCCCAAAACGCTTCACGCTGTGGATGAAAGCGCTGCGCATCTTGCCCTATGCTGCCTATTTCGCCATCGCCAGTCGACTTGTCAAAAACCCATGACGCCCAGCACCGCCGATTCTTCATTTCAGTCATCTGCAGATCGTTTGGCGGTGGCCCGTATCGTGCATTTTTTCGAGACACTGCAGCCTGCTGATGTGTCCAGGATGGGAGAGTTTTACACCGCAGAGGCTTGGTTCAAAGATCCGTTCAATGAGGTTCACGGACTGGCTGAAGTGCAGCGCATTTTCAGCCACATGTATGTGGCACTGGAGCAGCCGCACTTTGTGGTCACGGGCCAATTGGTCGATGGCTCGCAATGCTTTTTAACCTGGGATTTCGTCTTCCGGTTCAAGCGTTTCAGCCCGGACGAGTGGCAAACCGTGCGCGGTGGTTCACACCTGAAACTCAGTGCCGGCGGCCTGATTGAGTTCCACCGCGACTACTGGGATGCAGCGGAAGAGCTGTATGAAAAATTACCCGCCGTCGGCAGCCTGATGCGCTGGCTGAAACGCCGGGCGAATCAGTAAACAGGTCAGCTCGGATTCGTCTCAATGAAGCTGCTGCGTTGCACCAGCTTTTCTTGCAAACGGGCCAAGTTGGGATGCCGCTCACGCCAATCAATGGTCGTGAACCGCAGGTCCAGATAACCCAGTGCGCAGCCAGTGGCCACGTCGGAGAGGCTGAAATGCACACCGCTGCAAAATGGCTTGTCACCCAAGCCGGTGCTCATGGCTTGCAGCACCGCATCAATTTTTCCCAATTGACGGTCAATCCAAGCTTGGCTGCGTTGCCCCTCCGTGCGGCCATCCCAAGTCGCTTCCAGACGCGCCAGAATGGCGGCGTCAAGCAGACCATCGGCCAGCGCTTCCCACGTTTTGACTTCAGCGCGCTCGCGGCCTTGCATCGGAATCAGTTTGCCCACAGGGGAAAGTGTGTCCAAGTACTCAACGATGACGCGCGAATCAAATACGGCTTCGCCGCCTTCCATCACCAAACATGGCACCTTGCCCAGCGGATTTGAGTCTGCCATGGTCGTGTCAGCAGCCCAAACGTTTTCCAGGACAAACTGGTAATCCAATTTCTTCTCAGCCATGACGATGCGTACTTTGCGCACGTAAGGGCTTGTGTTTGATCCGATAAGTTTCATGGTTCTGTGCATTCTGTCTTGAGTCTTTGAGAGGCATTCTAGCGAGTTAGCAGATGGCTTTTGACGACGCTCGCCAAAAGCGCAGAAGTTCCTAATGTTGCGCCACGCCTGATGTCTACAATTACGCCATGAGTTTTTCCACCATCAATGCCCTATCTCCGCTGGACGGCCGTTACGCCTCCAAACTTGAACAGCTTCGCCCGCTCATGTCGGAGCAAGGCTATATGCACCGCCGGGTGCAAGTCGAGGTGGCGTGGTTTGTGGCGCTGTCAGACGCCGGGTTTGCCGAATTCAAACCGCTGAGCCTGGGCGCACGCTCTTATTTGACGGCCCTCGTGACCAACTTCTCAGAAGCTGACGCACTGGCCATCAAAGACATCGAGAAAGTCACCAACCACGACGTCAAGGCCGTGGAGTACTGGATCAAATCAAAATTCGATGCCCGTCCTGAACTGCTGGCCGTAGCCGAGTTTGTGCACTTCGCCTGCACCAGCGAGGACATCAACAACACCAGCCACGCGTTGCAGCTGAAAAGCAGCCGCGAGCTGGTCTTGCTGCCCGCCATCGACAAACTGATTGAGCAAATGCGCCAGATGGCTCACCGCTACGCCGACCAGTCGATGCTCAGCCGCACGCATGGTCAAACCGCCAGCCCCACCACTGTCGGCAAAGAAATCGCCAACGTTGTGGTTCGCTTGGTGCAAGCCCGTGAAAAAATCGCTGCTGTGAAAATCATGGCGAAGATGAACGGCGCCGTGGGCAACTACAACGCGCATCTGTCGGCTTGGCCCGACTTTGACTGGGAAGCCTTCAGCCGCAAAGTGGTTGAAACGCCTGAGCCCGCGACTGGCGCCAACGGCGCTACAAGTGCCAACCAAGACGCTTGGGGTCTAGGGCTGACCTTTCAGCCCTACAGTATTCAGATCGAGCCGCATGACTACATGGCCGAGTTGTTTGACGCCGTCGCCCGCATCAACACCATCTTGATCGACTTTTCCCGTGACGTCTGGGGCTATGTCAGCGTCGGTTACTTTAAGCAGCGTCTCAAAGCCGGTGAGATCGGCTCGTCCACCATGCCGCACAAAGTCAACCCGATTGACTTTGAAAATGCCGAAGGCAACCTCGGCTTGGCTAACGCCGTGCTGCGTCACCTCAGCGAAAAGCTGCCGATCAGCCGCTGGCAACGTGACCTGACCGACTCCACCGTGCTGCGCAACATGGGCGTGGCCTTTGGCTATGCCGTGCTGGCTTACACCTCCTTGAACGCCGGCTTGAACAAGTTAGAACTCAACAGCGAAGCCTTGGACGACGACCTCAATTCATCGTGGGAAGTATTGGCCGAACCCATCCAAACCGTCATGCGCCGTTACGGCGTGCAGGGCGCATACGAAAAACTCAAGGAAGTCACGCGCGGCAAAACCGTCACGGCTGCAGCGCTGCACGAGTTGATCAACTCGTTAGAAATTCCGGCGCCTGAAAAGCAACGTCTGCTGGCCATGACCCCGGCCAGCTATGTCGGCATGGCGGCAGAGCTTGCACGACGCGTTTAAGTCCCGCTCAAGGCTGAGTATCGGCGGCTTCATCAGCCGCCTTTTTTTCGAGTGCCCGGTCGGCATAACGACCAAAACGCCAAGAGCTGGCTTCTAGCGTGATGCGACGCCAAGTGTCGCGCTTACCGCCCGGCGTCATGGCTGGCCAATGCTGCACCTCGTCAAAGGTGCGGCCGCAGCCCTTGCACATCTCGTCGCCCTGACTGGTCGAACAGATCGCAATGCACGGCGTGTCGGCCGTGGTCTCGTACCACGTCAGCCAAGCGGCCATGGCCTTAGGCGGAAAACTGGCCTCGTCGGCCTCTTCCTCATGATAAAAAACCAGCAAGGCATAGACCTCGGCCAGCGCGCGCAACTCGGGTGCCAGTGTCACGCCATCCGGCGAAGGCGAGCGCTCGCGCCAATAGTTGATGGCGGCTTCAATATCAGTGATGTGGATGCCGGGCATGGGTCAAGAGGTCAAAAAATGAATGGCGATCACCTGCGTCAAAGCAGGCTGAGCGAAGATGCGTCCGAAGGCCGCGCGACCCAGTGGCCGGGGCAATTTTTCAATTATGAACGAGATGCCGAAACATAGCGAAATTCACCGCGAATGCCATCCTCAAATGCACAGAATCTATTTTTAGTGTTAAATACATGAACGAAGGGGAGTAACTCCCTTGTTTTACTGTGCTGTCGTTTCTGGTCACCCAAAGTCGCCTTACAGCACCTTAAAACATCACAATAAGTCGTCAATACGAAGTCACACTTCCGGCTTATTGGGCCTTGCAGCCATTGCAAGGCCGAGCCAGACCTTCGATTGAAACCTGCACAGGTTTGATCGAAGCGTCATCGCAAACAGCACCCTCGTGGCACAGTTTGCACCGTCCACTTCATCACCCTGCTCAGGTTTCATCAGCGGCTATTTCATCAATGGTCATGTGTTAATTTTTTGGAGTGTGAACGTGGAATTATTTTCAACCCCCTGGTGGACAGCCTTGCTGGCCATCATCCTGATTGACTTGGTCTTGGCGGGCGACAACGCCATCGTCATCGCGCTGGCCGCACGCAATCTGCCGCCTCAACTACAGAAAAAAGCCATCATGTGGGGCGCTGTCGGTGCCATTGTGGTTCGCGCGATCATGACCGTTGGCGTGGTCTGGCTGCTGAAGATCCCCGGGCTCATGCTGGTGGGTGGCCTCGGCCTGATCTGGATCGCTTACAAGCTGCTCTCTGACGAAGGCAGCAAAGAACACGAAGGCCCGGTGGCCAGCACTTTTTGGGGCGCCATGAAAACCATTGTGGTGGCCGACGCACTGATGGGCGTTGACAATGTGCTGGGGGTGGCCGGTGCTGCTCAAGGCGCTTTTGATCTCGTCATCATCGGTTTGCTCATCAGCGTGCCCATCGTCGTCTACGGCAGCACGATGGTGCTGAAACTGGTCGAACGTTTCCCCATCATTATCCGTATTGGTGCTGCCGTGCTGGCCTTCACGGCTGCCAAGATGATCGTCGGCGAACAACTGCTCGATCCACTCTACGGCAACGCCACAACCGCATCTGACAACCTGCATCTGGCTGCGCAAGGGGCTACCTATGTATTGGCTATCAGCGGTGTTTTGGGCGCTGGTTGGTGGGCGGCCCGCCGCAACCGTTTGATCCGACAGGCACACCCCGTTTCGGATTGAACTTTCTAGTTTTTAACCACGACAACACAAGGAGAAACTCATGGACAACATCATCGTTTACATTGACGACGCCGCGTACGGCCTGCAACTTTTGCAACCCATGTTGCAGGGCACGGGCGCTGGGGCACCCGCCCGTTGGATTGTGGTTGGCTGCCCGCCGCGCATGACGCACCGTGTGAGCAAATGGCTGGCCCGCAGCTCGCGCGACAGTTGGCGCGCCAAGTGGGCTGAAAAGGTTTTTTCTCAGCTCGTCCCCTTGCTGGTGAACAACGGCGACAAAGTCCACACTTACATGGCCAAAGCCGATCTCACTGGCCAGACTGAGTCCCTCCTCAAGCAGCACGGCCAGGCGCGCATATTGGACGCGCGTCGGCCCAAGTTTGGTGAAAGTCTGCAACCCGTGACCGCGACACAAGCCCCAGAGCGCCAAGGGGCCATGGGGTATTTCGCTGCGGTGGCCAGCGCTGGCCTGCTCGTCGCCACAGACTAAAGCGTCAAACAGCGCAGTGACATCGCTGGTATTCTTTGGTCATGAAACTCATTTTCAATTGGCTTTTGAGCGCCACGGCCTTGCTGGCCGTGGCTTATCTTTATTCGGGCGTGGTGGTCACCAGTTTTACCGCAGCGTTGTTGGCTGCGGCCGTGCTGGGCGGGCTCAACATGGTGGTTCGGCCGATCCTGATCTTGCTCACACTGCCTGTCACCCTGGTGACCCTCGGACTGTTCCTGTTCGTGATCAATGCGCTGCTGTTCTGGACAGCTGCCAGCTTGTTGAGCGGCCTCGACGTGCGTGGCTTTGGCGCTGCACTGGTCGGTTCGCTGCTCTATTCAGGGCTGCAACTTGCGGTCGACTTTATCCTCGAGCGCCTGTTCCCGAATTAACGACGCCACTTGGCGCGTGCGCGTGTCGACAATAGACGCTTCGATGTGCATATTTTGATCGGCACCACCACGGCCGCTACGCAACAACTCTTGCGCAGCCCTCAGACGGTCTAACGCCGCTGGATAGTCGAGCTGCGCAACACGGCTTTCCGCTTCAGCCCGAACCGCACGCGAAAGCTGATTTTGTCGTCCCCACGCATCGGAAAGCAGCTGCCAAGCCAGCGCATCCTGGGGATGCGACACCACCCAAATTTGTAATTTGTCCGAGACTTCCGCGGCGCGCCCAGCGGCCAGCAAAGCGCGCGCCTGCAACATCAGTTCTGCCCGACTGTTGGACGTCGCGAAGCGCGACTCAGCCGCGGCTTCAGCGATTTTTCCGGCTTCAAAATCAAGCTCGATCAGCAACAAGTTAGCGGCGCTAGACGCGCTTGGCAGCGTCGCCGCCAAGGCCTTGAGCCGCACGGCAAAACCACGCGCAACCGCAAACTCGCGCATTCGGTTGGCCGCAAAAGCACCGCCGTAAAGGCTTGCGGCCAGCGCCGGCGTCAGTACCGTGGCAGTGGCTGCGGCAGGCATCGCACGCTGCGCTTCATCGACCATGTGGCGAAGCGCATCCACACCGGGATCGCCCAGTACCCGCGAGCGAGCCGACATCATGCCGTGCAGATGTTCGTTGTTCAGTACGGCATGCGGCGCACTTGGCGGTGCCGTCTGGATCCGCGCACGCGCTTCGGCAATACGTTGGGTGGTCAATGGGTGCGAACGCAGATACGGGAAAGAGCCGTTGTCATTGAGTCGCGACGCTTGCTGCAGCTTTTCAAACATGCTGCCCACACCGCTCGCCTCAAAACCCGCGTCAACCATGACACCAAAGCCGACCCGATCTGCCTCACGCTCCATGTCACGGGAAAAATTAAGCTGGCCTTGGGCCGCAACAGCCTGCCCGCCAACGATGGCGGCATTGGCCGCATTGGGACTTCTACTCGCGGCCAGCGCGCCGACAATCATGGCCCCAATCAACCACGGCATGGCTTGTTGTTGCTGCGTCATCAGCCGCGAGATATGACGCTGCGTCACGTGGCTGAGCTCATGCCCCATGACGGCAGCCAACTCGTCGGCGCTGCCGACCACGGCGATCAATCCGGTGTGCACACCGAGATAGCCACCTGGCAGGGCGAAGGCATTGACGCTGCGGTCGCGCACCAGCATCACCGTCCAGGCAAAGCGCTCGTCGAGCTCAGCACTCAACTCACCGCGCGCCCGGGCCGCATCCATCAACGGCTGCCAGATGCCCTGAACGTAGTCGCCCAACACCGGGTCGTCAATGTAGTCTGGGTCCCGAAAAATACTCAAGGCAATGCGGTCACCCAGCCGTCGCTCCTTCGCCGCCGAAAAATCGGAGCCATCCCCCAACGACGGCAACTGGCTGGCCCGCACCGGTGGCACCGACAGTTGGGCCTGCGAGACACTGCCCGCCGCCAACATCAGCCAGCACGCTAAGCTGACACGGCTCAACCAGCCGAAGCGCAAGCGACGCTGTAGCGACCGCTTGCGGGATCGAGTCGTGGTGCAATCCAGCGAAGTCAGAGATGACAAAGTAGGCAAAGCGCTCATTTCCTTGAGGTTGTCGGGCAGCTTTCGGCCCATGTGTGATGGTAGCCGCGTTCATGGCTGACGGCATGAACAAAGCGTAAAGCTTCGCTCTTATGATGGTGCCCATCACGCTTCTGGAAACAACATGACGACAACCTCCGCACTGACACATTTTGATGCCCAAGGCCAAGCCCACATGGTCGACGTGGCAGCCAAAGCCACCACCCACCGAATCGCCGTCGCGCAAGGTCGCATCGTCATGCACCCCGCCACGCTGGCGATCATTTTGCAGGGCACCGCCAAGAAGGGCGACGTGCTCGGCATCGCCCGCATCGCCGGCATCATGGCGGCCAAAAAAACCAGTGACCTGATTCCGCTGTGCCATCCGCTGGCTTTGACCCGGGTCGCCGTTGAGTTCAACGCCGACGAAGAAGCCAACAGCATCATCTGCAGCGCAGCCGTCGAAACCGTGGGTCAAACCGGCGTCGAAATGGAAGCCCTGACCGCCGTCCAACTCGCCCTGCTGACCATCTACGACATGACCAAAGCTATCGACCGCGGCATGACCATCACCGATGTGAAGCTGCTGGAAAAGCATGGTGGCAAGTCGGGGACGTTCATTGCGGAGAAGTGAACGATTGAATCTGTGCCCAGTGAAGGGGGTCCATGCCACCTTAGAAAACGATCTGCGCCATCTATAAGTGTTTTTAATCACCTGCATTTGTTAGATTTATTCTTTTTAAATACAAGCTCAGCTACTATGCGGACACACTTATAGAATCGGCAACGAAATTTCATAAAATGAAAAACATCGATTTAAATTTATTGCGTGTTTTTCTGGCTATTTATGAAACAGGCAGTTTGTCTAAGTCTTCAACCCAATTGGCGCTGTCGCAGCCCGGGGTGAGTCTGGCGCTGAGGCGCTTGAAGGATCATTACGAAGATCCGCTCTTTGTTCGCACCCCTCAAGGCATGGAACCGACCGCTTTTGCACAAGCCGTTTTCCCGTCCATACAGCATTCAGCCGAACGACTGCGGGCGTCGTTAAGCTTCCAACTGAACTTCAACCCCATGGCGTCAGAGCGTGTTTTCCGCTTGGCCATGTCTGAGTTCGGCCAACTCATTTGGCTGCCACTTTTGCTGCAACGCATCGTTAGCGAAGCACCCGGGGTGACGCTGGACATCTCCGGTGTCACTCCCAATATCGAACGGGAACTGTCCGGGGGAGTTGTCGACCTTGCCCTCGGCATCACGACCAACATCAAGGAAAATCTATTCCAACAACAATTAGCCTCTTCAACCTTCACAGGCTTGATTTCAAAAGAGCATCCGGACATTGGAGATGACATCAGCCGGCAAGATTATGAGGGAGCAAAACATCTGACCGTCACCAATCAGACCACCGGGTTTTATTGGGTGAACAAACATCTTGAGGCCTTGGGAATTCGCCGAAAGATCGCCACCAACCTCTCAAGCTTCACAGCCATTGCCGCCATTCTCATGAGAACAAACTATTTCATGACCACACCTGTTCAAGTGGCAGACATGGTGATGCGGCATGGTTATCTCAAAAAGGTGAGATTGCCTTTTGAGATTCCACCCATGAAGTTTATGCAGCACTGGCATTCGAGACAAAATGCCGACCCCGGCAACCAATGGCTTCGCACACTCATCGCCAGCCTCAAGCCGGAGGCCTGACCGTCACCGTTGTGACGCGGCCTCGGCTTCGGCCTCAACCCAAGGTTCGTTGTTCAGACCGGCATTCATCCGCTTGACGTCAAGCTCCCCGGTCCATTTCGCGACGACCAAAGTCGCTACGCCGTTGCCCACCAAATTGGTCAGCGCCCGGGCTTCGGACATAAAACGGTCGATGCCCAAAATCAACGCCAAACCCGCTACCGGAACAGTGCCCACAGCAGACAAAGTGGCCGCCAGAACAATAAAGCCACTGCCGGTGATGCCAGCCGCGCCCTTGGACGTGAGCAGCAAAACGGCCAGCAGAGTCACCTCTTGCATCAGCGTCATGGGCGTGTTGGTCGCCTGTGCAATGAAGACGGCGGCCATGGTCAGGTAGATGGATGTGCCGTCCAAATTGAACGAATAGCCCGTTGGAATCACCAGACCCACGCAGGTTTTCTTGGCCCCGAGGTTCTCAAGCTTCTCCATCATGCGCGGCAGCACAGACTCCGAAGAAGACGTGCCCAAAACGATCAACAACTCTTCCTTGATGTACTTGATGAACTTCCAAACGCTGAAGCCATGCAGTTTAGAAATCAAGCCCAGCACCACAAACACAAAGATCAAGCAGGTCAAATAAAACGTGCCCATCAACTTGCCCAGTGAGAACAGTGAGCCAATACCGTATTTGCCGATGGTAAATGCCATCGCGCCAAAGGCGCCGATCGGGGCGACCTTCATGATGATGCCGACGATGTCAAACAGCACGTGGGAAGTTTTCTCAATCAGATCAAACACCAGGGTGCCGCGGCCGCCAAAGCGATGCAAGGCAAAGCCGAACAACACGGCGAACAGCAACACCTGCAAAATTTCACCTTTGGCGAAAGCATCAATCACCGAGGTCGGGATGATGTTCATCAAAAAGTCGACCGTGCCCACCATTTTTCCGGGCCCGGTGTAAGCCGCGATGGCTTTGGTGTCCAGCGTGGAGGCATCGATGTTCATGCCCGCACCGGGTTGGATCACGTTGACGATGATCAGCCCCACAATCAAGGCCAGCGTGCTGACAACTTCAAAGTAAATCAGGGCCAAGCCGCCAGTTTTGCCGACCTTCTTCATGTCTTCCATGCCCGCGATGCCAATCACCACGGTACAAAAGATGATCGGTGCAATGATCATCTTGATCAACTTGATGAACCCGTCACCCAAGGGTTTCATGTCGGCGCCAAGCTGCGGATAAAAGTGTCCGAGTACGACACCCAACACCACCGCGAAGAGAACTTGCAAATAAAGGGAGCGGTAAAACGGGGGCTTCTTGGCTGAGACAGCAGTCATGGGGAGGCACTTTCGAGGGATGGGAGCGCGCATTTTAAAGACGCACCCACGCCCTAGCAATTGGGGGTCTCCACATTTAGCGGGAGCCCGCAACCGGTCAACGCCTACTGGGCTGGCAGCGCTTGCAAATAAGCGGCCACGTCTCTCATGTTTTCAGCCGTCAGGTCATGGGCGACGGTCTTCATCAGGGCGCCTTCAGGCCGCTCGTCCGTGCGCTGAAAAACCGTCAGCTGCTTGATGATGTAGTCCGCGTGTTGGTGGGCCAGACGCGGAAATTGCGCATTACCCTGAGCCTGCGCGCCATGACAAGCAATGCACGCGATGACATTTTTATCGGGCACGCCATTTTCAAAAACAAGCTTGCCTCTGGCCAGCGCAGCTGCCGTACCCGCCGGGCCGGGAGAAGCCGGCGCTTGTGCGGCGTAGTAGTCCGCCAAAGACGTGATTTGTTCGTCCGTCAGGCTCCGGCTCAAGCCCCACATGTATTCAAAGCCAGCTGGGTCCATGCGGCTGTGATTTCTGAATTCCTTCATTTGCGAGATGAAGTACGTGGGCTGCTGCGCCGCCAAGTTGGGAAAATTCGGGCTGGTGGACCGGCCATCCACGCCGTGACACAGCGCACACACCTGCTGCGCCAGCGTCGTCCCGGACACCTTGGGGTTGGCCAAGTTGCGCGAATGTTCAATGTTGGTGCAGCCGGTGCCTATGACGCCGAAGGCCATGGCAATGAAAATATGACGGAAGTTCATGCGGAGTCTCCAATATCCAAAATGTGGTGCAACTGCGGGTGATGTGCGTGCCAGTTCAAGCCTGGGTCAGTACGCCACCCACGCATACAAAAACAGGGTGTTGTTGTCTTTGGCGTTGCGGCCAAAACCGTCGTAGTTGGTGCTTGCCCCATTGAACTTGTTGTAGGCGGTGTACTGGGCGCCGACCCGGACGTTTTGCTTCGGCATCCAAAACGCTTCGTAGGTCAAGCCCCGGGTGGCCGGGTTGCCAGAGAGATTGCCGTTGACGCGGAGCGAACTATCCGAGGTGACTTGACCGGTGCTTGCGTCATACCCAGATGTCTGGTTCAGCGTATTGGTGGTGCCGGTCTTGTTGAAGAAGCCCAAACTCCCGCCGTATTTGGCTTGGTAAACATAGGACGCCTTGGTCCGAAAGATATGGCTGGTGTCAGACAGATGTACGGGGTCGATGGGCGTTGTGCCGTCCGCCAGCACAAACAACCCCACTGGAGCTGCCGCGATGGCGTTGGGGGAATAAGTCTGCACCTGCCGCATATAGGCGGCTTGCAGGGTGACGGTGTGCGGGTCTAACAGGTATTGGTATTGGCCATCGATGCCGTTGTTCCTAAAGCGACCCAAGTTACCAGGATCACCAATGTCGGACCCGGCATCAAAAACACGGGCGGTCATGCCCGACGTCCCCACCATCAGGTTGTGCGGACCCCACTCTCGCGTCAGCGCCAGCCGCCAGTAAGGATTGCTGCCGCTGAGCGCCGTCCTGCTGGCTGGGTCGATGCCGGCGCGCATGAATGAGAACGCTTGATTGGCGGTTTTGTAAGCACCCAGTTCGGCATAAATCGTTTTGTTCCACAGCGTGTAAGCGGTGACGCCAGCAATATTGCCACCCGCCCCAAAGCCGGGATAGGTGCCGGCACCGTCGGCGAACTGGTAGCTGGTGGGCGATGGCACCGGAACATACTGCATCCAAGCCGCCGCCGTGTTCCAAGGATCGGACACCGAGGGGTTGTTGTTCACGCTGACGCCATAAATCCAATCCTTCTTGCCATCGACGATGTGGTCGGCGTAACGGAAGTCCATGTTGTCGGCCTGGCTGTGGCCTGAAAAACTGCCGTTGGCATTCGTGACGGCATAGTTGTCGTACGTGGTCTGCACGAAGGCGCCGATGTTGTCGGTGACTTTGCCGGCAATGAACAAACTACCTGACGCCAAGATAGGCGCAAAGTTTTTTTGAAAGTCTGCATCCGGGGCGTCGCTCTTGGTTCTGTCGGCGACGTTGGAGACACCCGCCACACCCATCACCGAAAAAGGAAGCGTTCGCTCGCCGATGGTGTAGCCAGTCAGCTTGAACATCCGGCCATACGGTGTGAGCTCAGGGAACTGTCCGCCCGCGTGGCAAGCCACGCAGTTCTGGCCCGTTTGACGGGCAAAGGACGGCAGCGCCTGAGCAGCCTGCGGCACCCACAAAACCCCCGCCGCCATCAAGCTCAGTGCTGTTGCAACCAGCTTCGAGCACCAGCTTTTCATTTGCATCATCAAGCGTGACATGGCGGGTTCCTTCTTGGATATTTGAGATGTGCTATCGATTCAAATTACAAACCTCCACCCAATAAAACGATTTGACATAGATCAACGATTTCTAATGTGGCGATCAAGACGAGCTTGTCCCGCAGCGCTATCGGGGCCATTAGGAAACTCAATTGATAGGTTTTTCTTAAATCTATAAACTCTATTCATTACTAAATCGTTAGTAACCCAAGGAGATATCAATGACAACTGAAGCAAAATGCCCGTTCTCGGGTGCCGCCCTCAAACCGACCGTGGCAGGTGCCAGAACAAACGCCGACTGGTGGCCGAATCAGCTCAACCTGAACATGCTGCAGCAGCATTCAGAGCGTTCCAACCCCATGGGCGAAGCGTTCAACTACGCTGAAGAGTTCAAAACCCTCGACCTGAAGGCTGTCGTCAAAGACCTGCACGCCTTGATGACGGACTCCCAAGACTGGTGGCCTGCGGACTACGGCCATTACGGCCCGTTCTTCGTGCGCATGGCTTGGCACAGCGCCGGCACCTACCGCATTGGCGATGGCCGTGGCGGTTCGGGCTTTGGCACACAACGCTTTGCCCCGCTCAACAGCTGGCCTGACAACGTCAGCCTCGACAAGGCACGCCGCCTGCTCTGGCCGATCAAGCAAAAATACGGCCGCAAGATTTCTTGGGCTGACCTGATCGTTCTCACCGGTAATGTCGCGATGGACTCCATGGGCCTGCAAACCATCGGCTTCGCGGGTGGCCGCGAAGACGTCTGGGAACCAGGCCAAGACATTTACTGGGGACCTGAAGACACGTGGTTGGGCAACGAGCGCTACACCGGCGACCGTGAGCTTGAGCAACCACTGGGCGCTGTCCAAATGGGCTTGATCTACGTGAACCCCCAAGGACCGGACGGCAACCCTGACCCCGTGGCTGCCGCACGCGACATTCGCGAAACCTTCTTGCGCATGGCGATGAACGACTACGAAACCGTGGCACTTTGCGCGGGCGGTCACACCTTCGGAAAAACCCACGGCGCCGCGTCTGAAGACTACAAAGGCCCAGAGCCTGAAGGTGCCGGCATTGAAGAACAAGGCCTCGGCTGGAAGAGCAGCTTTGGCAGCGGCAAAGGCGTCGACACCATCTCCAGCGGCCTGGAAGGCGCATGGACACCGACCCCGATCACCTGGGACAACAGCTACTTCGACACCTTGTTTGGCTACGAGTGGGAACTCACCAAGAGCCCTGCCGGTGCGCACCAGTGGAAGCCGAAAGACGGCGCAGGTGCAGGCACGGTGCCAGATGCCCATGACCCTTCAAGGAGCCATGCACCGTTCATGGCCACAACCGACCTGTCCCTGCGCATGGACCCGGCCTACGAAAAAATTTCGCGGCACTTCCACCAGAATCCAAAAGAATTTGCCGAGGCCTATGCCAACGCTTGGTACAAACTGACGCACCGTGACATGGGCCCGATGTCTCGCTACTTGGGTTCGATGATCCCCGCCGAGCCACAGATTTGGCAAGATCCGGTTCCAGCCATTGACCATGCTTTGGTCAGTGAGCAAGACGTCGCGGCCTTGAAGACCAAAATCTTGGCTTCTGGCTTGACGATTTCCCAGCTGGTCACCACCGCTTGGGCATCTGCTGCGACTTTCCGCGGCAGCGACAAACGCGGCGGTGCCAATGGCGCGCGCATTCGTCTCGCACCGCAGAAGGACTGGGAAGTCAACCAACCGGCTGAACTGGCCAAGGTTTTGCAGAAGCTGGAAGCCATCCAAAAGGACTTCAGCACGGGTGGCAAAAAAATCTCGATGGCTGACCTGATCGTTCTGGGCGGTTCCGCCGCGGTCGAAGCTGCTGCTCAAAAGGCTGGCAGCGACGCCAAGGTTCCTTTCTCGCCGGGCCGCACCGACGCGACGCAAGAAAACACCGATGTGGATTCCTTCGCCGTGCTGGAACCGTCTGCTGACGGCTTCCGCAACTTCATCAAGAAGGGCCACTCGCGTCCTGCGGCAGAGTTGCTGATTGATCGCTCGAATCTGCTGACCCTGACCGCACCTGAGATGGCGGTGTTGATCGGTGGCATGCGCGTTCTGAATGCGAACTTTGGTCAATCCAAAAACGGCGTCTTCACCCAGCAAACCGAGACCTTGAGCAATGACTTTTTCGTCAACCTGCTCGACATGGGAACCACTTGGAAAAAGTCAGCCACGTCGGAAGGCGTGTTGGAAGGACGTGCAGGCGCAGCGGGCGAAGTCAAGTGGACGGGCACGGTCGTCGACCTGGTCTTCGGCTCGAACTCACAGCTTCGGGCGCTCGCCGAAGTCTATGCGTCCAACGATGCTAAAAAATCGTTCGCACAAGACTTCGCAGCCGCTTGGACCAAGGTGATGAACTTGGACCGCTTCGACTTGGCGTGATCTAAAAGGGACCGGCCTGAGCGGTCCTGTTCCACGCAGCCAGTCAAACAGCCTCTACCGAGCCGGGAACTTCCGGCACACGGTAGAGGCTGTTTGCGTTCTCACGCCCCTAGAATGCTCACATGGTGTCACGCAGCAGATTAGTTCCGATCATCGTGGCCAGCCCACTTTTTTTGCAAAACATCGACACCTCGGTGATGGCCACCGCCTTGCCCAGCATCGCAGAGTCTTTGCAGGTGCCGCCGCTTCACTTGAATCTGGCCATCACCTCCTACTTGTTGAGTTTGGCCGTGTTCATCCCCATCAGCGGCTGGCTCGCCGACCGCTTCGGCGCCAAGCGAGTGTTTTGTCTGGCGATTGCCTTTTTCTCACTGGGCTCGGCCCTGTGCGGCATGGCCAACTCGCTGCCGCAACTGGTGCTTTTCCGGATTATTCAGGGCTTGGGCGGCGCCATGATGGTGCCCGTGGGCCGCTTGATTTTGCTGCGTGCGGTGCCGCCTTCGCAAATGGTCTCGGCCATGGTGTGGTTCACCGTGCCGTCGGTGATTGGCCGCATGATCGGGCCGCTGTTTGGCGGCGCCATCGTCTCCATGACGTCTTGGCGCTGGATCTTTCTCATCAACATCCCCTTCGGCGTGTTGGCCATTTTCTTAGCCATGGCATTTGTCGAAGACACACATGAAGCCGCGCCGCCGGTGCCGTTCGACACCCGCGGATTTTTACTGCTGGCGCTGGGCCTGAGTGCGCTGCTCGGTGCGCTGGAAATCGCCGGCAAAGCACTGGCACCGGGCTGGGTCTCGTGGTTGGCCGCAGGCCTCGGCTCACTGTCGCTCTGGGTCTACTACCTGCAGAGTCGCCAGCAGGCGCACCCGATCATTGACCTGAGCATCCTGCGCTTTCGGACCTACCGGACGAACATCTTGGGCGGCACACCGCTGCGGATTGCCATTGGCGCGTCCCCCTTTTTGTTGCCACTCATGCTGCAAATCGGCTTTGGCCTTTCGCCGCTGGCATCGGGTGCGCTGACGGTGGCCACAGCCATCGGTGCGCTGGGCACACGGGTCGTCATGAAGCGCGCTATTCACGACATGGGTTTTCGCCCGCTGCTGATCAGCGCAACCATCATGACCAGCTTGTTTTACATGAGCTACGGCCTGTTCAGTCCCACCACACCGCACCTTCTCATGTTTGTCATGCTGCTGCTCGGGGGCCTGATCAATTCGCTGGCCATGGTCGCCATGACGACCTTGGGTTTTTCAGATGTCCCCAAGCCACGCATGAGCCACGCAACCACTCTCTCAGCCATGGCGCAACAACTGTCGCTGGGCCTCGGCGTTGTCCTCGGGGCCTCCTTGGTCAGTGCGGCTTCTTGGTGGCATGGCGGCGACGCCATCAACCTGCATGCGGAAGATTTTTCGCCGGCCTTTGTGGTGGTCGGACTGCTGACACTGCTGTCGCTTTTCTCATTCTTCAAGTTGAACCGCGACGAAGGTGCCGGCTTGCGTTAATTGCAAGTGGCGGGGTCGCTGAAGTAAGCATCCGGGCCCGTCACCTTGAAGCGCTCAAGGTAGCAGCCATAGTGGGCACCCCACTGAAAGGCGGTGTCGTCAGACAGCAAGGCCGGCAAGATGCTCAGAGTCCCTTCGATGACGTGGATGTCGGTCCCGCCAGTGGCTCGCAACACACCTTCCAGCAACAACATATCGGACAAAAGATAGGTGGCGTAGCTTGAAGGTGCCGCCACCAGTTCGGCCGTTTTGTCGCCACTCAGCCCAGCTATTTTGCCGATGGCAGTGCTGACATCTTGCGCTGACAGAGCGACTGAAGATTCTGTTTTCTTCGCCACCAACAACCGCACCGCGGGTGCCACGCCCCGCGTGACAGGTCGACTGATCGCGGTCAATGTGGTGAGCGACCCCAGCGTTGCGGCCATACCGCTGAACTTGTCGTCTAGCAAACTTCTGGCCTGTCGAAGATCTGCCGCAGACATCGGTTGCAACTCACATGACGCCACGGCAGAATGACGCAAATTCGTGCACAACACTTGGTGCCAAGACTTCTGTCCCAGCGCTTGGCCGAACGTGGTCCGTGCGCCGGCTATTTGCAAACTGCCGCCACCGATGTCGAGCACATGGCTGGTCGTCAGATGCGCGCCCAGCACTTGCCGCGCAGACGCATAGGCGTAAGCGCCCTCGACCGACTGCGGCATCACCAGCACGGCGACGTGCGTGTCTGCCTGCAAGCGTGCCATCAGCGCGGCAGTGTCATCCGCCGCCTGCTGCCAAGCCAGGCGCCACGCTGAAAACGTTCCTGCAACGCGGTCACAGGCCGCAGACAACCGAGCTTCAACGGGCAAATTTTTCAGCGCCGCGGCCGTTGGCTTCAAGGTCGCGTCCAGACCCCGGCCAGCCCACAAAGGGGTCAGATAGTCGATCTCCACATGGGCCTGCGCAGGGCTGTTAGAGGCCCCAACCCGGACGCCCGACGAACCCACGTCAAAGGCCATCCGACAAGTCGGTTCAGCGTGTGCCGCCAGCCAGGCCAAGCCGAGTGCAAGCCCCAGCAGCCAGCCAGGAAACGACTTTCTCCAGAGCATCAATGCGCAGTGATGTCAGAGGTGCAGGTAGCCCAACGCGCCGGCCACCAAACCCAGACCCGTCGCACCAAAAACGCCAAACAGCATCCAGCGCTTGCGGGTCAACAAGGTGATAGCGGCCAAGGCAATCGCGATTTGCAGCAAGGTCGTGGCCATGGCCCAACGCTCGTGCACATGCATTTCAAGTTCGCTGTGCTTGTTGGCCGTGTCGACTTCCGCCTCGAGCTTTTCAGCCTGCGTTTTGATCTCGGCTTTTTCAAGCTGGTAACGGTCAACGGCCAGCTTGAATTTTTGCTGCGCCTCACCGCTGGTCAACACCACCGAGAGCTCGGCCAAGTTTTGTTTGTTGCTCTTGGCTTGGTAGTAGTTCCACTGGTTTGAAGCCGCTGTTTTGACAATCGAGGCTTCGTTTTTATACAGCAGCGCAGCATTTTGCGAATGCCCGCCGAGGTAGCCAAAAATAGCCCCCACGGTGGACAAAACGGCCGTTAACACCGCCAGCCGGGAGGTGAAGTTGTCGCCGCCATGTTGCGCTACGTGCTCCATCTCGTGGTCATGAGGCCCGTGCACATGAAATCCGTGATCTGACATAAAGGTCTCCTGGTGTTGATTGAAGGCCGGCCCCATGGCGTGGAGCTCATCAGCTGCCCGCACGGTTTATACACCGGCGGCGGCACGGCCCAAATCGTTCAAGATCAACGGCTGATATGTTGGTCTAACCAGCCCGCCAGCCAGGCGCCAATTTTCAAGCTGTGTTTGTCTTGCATCAGCATGTGCGACGCACCGGGCAAACCAACATCCCCCAACACCACCATCTCGGCTTTGCCGCCGGCTTGATTGGTCGCCGCCACAAACTCGCGGCAAGCCTTCAAGCGCGGAGCCCAGCGTGGCGCTTGATCCACGTAGTCACCCCACAACACCAAAATCGGCATGCCGAGATAGGGCTTCAAGTCTGCTGTAGCCGCAGGGCAAGCCCCCGGTTCAATGGCGACAATCCCGGCGATGCCACGGGTGTCAAGGGCGGCCGTTTGAAACGGGAAAATCCCCGATTGCGAATGGCTGACCAAGACCGCGCCGTTCAACTTTTGCGCCAATTCAGACAGCGCTGGAACCGTCGGGTTCGGGGTTGGCAGCGCGTTCAACCAGTCCGGCACCATTTGCTTCCAGAACTCGGCTTGCGCTTCAAGCGGAAACTGCATGCCCGGGAAGACCTCCGGGTACTTCGGGCCAAAGCGGAAGATAGCCCAAGCCCCTTCTTGCGCCGCACCAAAAATTTGCGGCAAGGTCTCCGGACCGGCCTTGCCCGCCTTGACCTGAACGATGGCCGACGGGTCTGCCGCAGACCGACCGCGCGAGACTTGGTCGATCACGTAGGTCGGGAAACCGCGCCGCACAAACAACTCGTCCCAGCCCATGCGGCCGTCCGGCGTCGACTCCCAGGTTTTGCCGGTCAGGCAACAACCGTGAATGAACACCAGCGGACGACGCACCGCGTCAACCGGCACCTGGTAACGAACATACATCTGCTCCACCGCAATCGTTCCCGCCGGCGCATAGGCGGGCAAGAGGGACAAATTGTTAGAGCTGACGTTGCGGCCACCGACAAAAAAGCTGCCCTGCTTGGCAATGCTCAGCGGTCCTTCATCCAGATTGTGAGTACCGGGTGCGGCGCACCCACCCAGGCCGAGCGTGGCCGCAGCCAACAGCAAAATCGCGGTTATTTTTTTCATCTTGTCTCCTTTGTTATGAGGCGGTTGAGTCCGCGATCATCGCATCCGTTGCAGGGTCGGGTAAGGACATCAGGTGATCATTCAAAAATCCCAGCGTGCGCTCTTGAGCCAGTCGCGCAGACGCTGCGTCGTAAGCTTGGCGCCGCTCCGCATTAAAGCCGTAGCGGGCGTCATAGACATAGGACTCAACCGCCGGCTGTTCCGCGATAAAACTCCCCACCGTGATCTCCGCAATCCAACGCTTATCTCTCGGAAAATGGGCCATCACCGGGCACTTGGCTTGCCGTTTGGCATCTTCAGGAAGGGTCATGCCGCCACCGTAGTAACTGACTGCCGCGCGAACGCCATTCAGCTGGCTGGCAGCACGCCAGGCGAGCAGTCCTCCCCAGCAATAGCCCACCAAGCCCACACCACCGGTCAAGGTGTTGAGCTGCCCATGCACAATGGCCGCTTGTATGTCGAGCATGACTTTGTCGGTCGGCATGGGTTCGACGGGTCTGACCAAATGCCAACCACGGGTAGAGCCGTTGAACTCGTGCCGAAAGCCAAAATCAGCGCCGTAGACACCGCGGTTGTAAGTCGACGGCACGATCGCCAGATAACCCCATGCCGCGAATTTTTCGGCGACTGCGCGCCAGGGTGCACCGATTTTGAAACGCTCGGGCTTGGCCCGAGCCGGACGACCCGTTCCGTGGCTCGACTCACCGTGGAGACGTTGGTCCATCTCCTGCAAGATCACCACCGCTGCCCGAGCGGGTTCAAGCGGCGTGGCCACATAGGCGGGGAATTCAAAGTTGTCGCTGGCCGTCAGGTTGATGTAGTCACCCAAAGTCTTTTTCATACCGTCGCCCTCATTTCCTCAAACTCTATTTGTCGTGTTGCCAGTGGCTCTCAAGAGGCGCTCACCACGGCACGGGCCGTCTGTTTCAAAGCACCGATCCAGCCCGGCCGGGACTGGATCACCGGGTCAAAGCGGCCGGAGAACAAAAACTGAATCAAGGCTTCGCGCTGAGCCGGGCTTTCGGCCAAGATGTGCGCCACGGCCACCACCCCTCCGTCTTGCGGGGTTTGACGTTGGAGTCGTAAGCCAATGGCCACACCGCCGATGTCCAGCGACAGTTGCGCGGGGATCGGCTGCGAACTGCGCCACACAAACTTCAAGCCGTTGGCACTCATGTCAACAACCTGCACCGGGTGCACTTGGTACGGCACGGGTGGCTGGTGGTTGTCCTGCGGCTCGTAAGAGCTGAGGTTCAGCGTTGCGTTAATTTGAAACCGCTCTTCCGAACGCTGGCGCGGTCGGTCTTTGACCAACACCAGCGCCACCAGAAAATGCAGCAGATTGAAAACACCCAAAAAAATCAACCAAGGCGTCGCCTGAGCCTCAGGGCCGGCCTGCTGGCTGACCCAACCGGCATGCACGATCGCTACCAGCGTCAGCAGGGTGAGGCCCAAGATAATGCGAAACATCAAGTGGTCTGAAGACGCGCTGATTTGCGACCCCTTGGGGGTCACTTTAAACACCGTGCTGTCCAGCCGGAGCATGCCCGCCAGTGCCGAACGGGCCATACGCACGGCCATCACCATCGACACGACCGTCGAGATGATCGGGCTGAAACGGCCCCGGCTGATCCACGTCAAGCTGACTAAATTCATGACCACCATGGGCATCACCAGCATGTACAAATCTGATGTTTGTTCAATCCTGATGATGCTCAAACCCGTCAGCAGGGACACCACCGGTGCCAGCATCATCGCCAGATTAAAGAAGGGGCTGATCAGCCAGTAAAACGGCATAAACAACAGCCGCTGCATCGGGGTGAGCCCGGGATTGTGCAGCGGCCCGTCGGCCAAAAACATGATCTCAATCGCCCCTTTGCACCAGCGGTCACGCTGGATGAAAAAGGCGTCAATCGACTCGGCCGCCAGCCCCACCGACAGCTGCCGGTTCAGGTACTGCGTCTTCCAGTTTTTGGCCAGCAGCTTGAGGCTGGTCAGCTGGTCTTCGGTGATGCTCTCGCTGGGAAAGCCGCCCACGTCACGGATGGCTGCCGTCCGCAAGATAGCGCAAGAGCCGCAGTAAAACGCACAATCCCAGGCGTCACGCGCCGGCTGAATTTCCCTGAAAAACAGCGCTTGTTCGTCGGCGACACCGCCACCCAAGCCGAGGTTTTGCTGAATGATGTCCGGGTTGTAAAAAGTTTGCGGTGTCTGCAGTACAGCCAAGCGCGGGTCAGCAAAAAAGGGCAAGGTGGCGCGCACAAAATCGCGGTGTGCGGCAAAGTCAGCATCCATCGTGACGATGAAGTCAGCCGTGGTCAGCGCCAGCGAATGGTTCAGGTTGCCGGCCTTGGCATGCGAGTGCTCTGGCCGCGTCACGTAGTCAACTTGCCAGACCTTGCAACGCTCTTCGAGCCAAGAGCGATTGCCGTCGTCCAGCACCTTGACGCGCAGGCCCGGGTGGTCCACCGCCTTGGCGGCCAGCACGGACTTTTCGAGCACCTCGAAAGGTTCCCGGTACGTCGGAATCCATATCTCGACGCGAGGCTCTTCGACAGTGCCCCCGGCTACAACGGCGGTGACGGGCGTCGTGCGCTCCAGCGTGCGGCTCAGGCTCAGCCAAAAGACACCCGACTCCAGCAAGGCCAAAGTCTCGATCACCAAATAAATCCAGGCCAGCCAAGTCGTGGGGCCAAAACCCAGCGGCAGCGTGAAGGTAAAGCGCCACAGCAGGTACAGGCTGTTGGCTGCCATCACGCCCCAACACACCATGCGCCGGCTGCTGGCGTCCTGCGGGCTGAGCGTAGACAAACCCCAAGCGCCTAAGCCGAGCACCGCGCACAGCGCGATCAGGTTCCAAGCTTCAGAAAACATCGGCTAAAAAGCTGGCCGAACGCATCATCCACTCCGACCCGTGTGGCAATTGGGCGTGCACTTTTTGGCCCGACATGCAGTTGGATTCGCGCTTGATGCGTTGGGCAAAAGCCGCATCGGGCTCAACCCAGACACGGGCGTTGTTGTCCATGTCGCGGCCATCTGATTTCACCGCCAGCGATTGCTTCGGGCTGCTGCCATAGACCGGGTAAATCCGGCTGATTTTGCCGCCGTAAAAGTTCCACTCACCGGCCACCCGAAAGGCAATCGGCTCGCCCACGCGGTAGTCTTTCAAGTCACTCACCGGCACACTCAAATCAACAAAGGATTGGCTGCACAGCACGTAATGCGCGATCAAATCGCCCGGCGCCAGAAAGGCACCTTCGGTCACAAACGGGCCCATCAGCAAGCCCTGCCCAGGTGTTCGAACACCGGCCAACGGTGCTTCTCCTGCTTTGTCAGCCTTACCTGCCGGCTGCAAGCTGCTGGTCCAAAACTCCAGCTCACTGATGCGCAAACGCACTTCGTCCAGCTTTTGCTGCGTCACGCTGACATCGGTGCTACCGGCCCGCTCCCCCATAAAACCACTTTGGGTCAGCGCGGTCAGGTTGTTTTTAGCGCGGCTGGCGTTGGCGGTGGCAATCTCGCGTGCCACCTTGGTGCTTTCGCTGCGCAGCTTGACGATGTCCAGTTGCGCTGGGCTGATGAAGCCCCGTTCGGTCAAGTCTTGTTGCCGCGTGAGTTCACGGCTGTCGCTGGCCAAGTCCAAGTCGGCGCGGCGCAAGTCACCTTGACGGGCGACGAGTTCAAGTTGCAGACGCTGCTTCTCGTCACTCACAAAACTGCCAGCACGCTTTGTCAGCATCCGTTCTTGCTCTCGCAAGGCCAACAACTGATCGGACAGCCGCGTTTTGAGGGTGACGATGGTTTGCGGATTTTCTTCAAACAGGCCGGTTGCGCTGTTGTTGATTTTCAGCACCACCGCCTCAACCGGCGAGCGCAGCTCAACCATGGGCGCGTTGACCATTGCCTGCGCTGGATAGCGATTGAACAGCCGGGGGATCAGCAGAACACCCAAGGCCAGAAAGAGGGCGACGATTAAGGATTTACGCAGCATGGCGATGCATCTCTCTGGCTGCGAACAACGCATAAAGCGCAGGGCTGAGTGATTTCATTTATCTTTACCATTTAAAAGGGGATAATCATTTGATAAATATTTATTGTAACTTTTTGTGAAATTATTTACTGACATGCCATTCAAACGTCAGTCCATCGCGCTGGTTATCAGCATCCTTTTGTTTTCCACCAAAGTGAGCAGTGAGCCCAGCTACAACTTTTCACCGGTCAACCAGTACAACCTAGAGCTGATGGCGACCTACTGGAACCCGATCCTCGTTTATGTGTCGGGCAAAAGTGGCGTGCCCTTGAGCTTGCGGCTAGGCCGCACCTCCGCAGAAACAACCAAGTTTGTTCTGGCTGGCGAGTCTGACTTTGCCTTCAGCAACCACCTGTTCAGCCCAGAACGGTCGAAGTTGGGTTGGAAAGTTTTCGGTCGCCGCAACGTCCCGCCGGTGTCGGGGCAAATCGTGGTGCGTGCCCTGTCGCCCATCAAGACCTTGGCGGATCTGGACGGTAAGAACGTGGCCTTTCCAGGTGCCGAGGCCTTGGTTTCCTACAAAGTCCCCTATGCCCACCTGATGACGACAAAAATCAACACCACGGCCGTCTTTGCCGGGAACTTGGACGCAGCCTTCAGTCAAATGCTCGCCGGCAGAGCGGACGCCACGGGCGCCAACTCGCAAATGGTGGCAGAGTACGCCGTCCGGGAAGACCGCACGTTTCGGGTGCTCTGGAGTTCACCCCCGTTCAACGATTTGGCCCTGATGGCCTCGCCCCGGGTGCCACCGGCCAAGGTTCAGGCGGTTGCCAAGGCCTTCATGGCCATGCACAAGGACCCGGTAGGCAAGCAAGTGCTGGAGGCCGCGGCCAAAGTCATTCAGTCGGCCGACCCGCTCTCCTTCGTGTCAGCCAGTGACGCTGACTACGCGGCCTACCGCGACTTTTACCGACATGCACCCGCCAGCTTGCGTTAACACTCACGCAGTGCCTGGCTAAGAACCGATTGGATTTCTCGTGAAGCGTTTCTTTCGCTGGCTCACGCCGGAGTCTTTGGCTTCGCGCGTTTTTTTGATTTACGCCGCATCCATTTTGGTGTTTAGTTTGACGGGCTTTGGCCTGCTGATGGCCAAACGGTTTTCGGTGGTCCTCCAAGACAACCGGCAGATCGGGGGAAAAATGGTGGCCTTGGCTATGCCCACGCTGATCAGCAGCGCGGTCATCGGGGACTTCGACACCATTCAGCGCACGCTTCAAGTCATGCTCCCGGATTCGACACTCAGCGAAGCCAGCTACCAAGACAGCCAAGGTGGGATGATTCAGGCTCGGGCGCCATCGGAGCCTCAGGCCCCCGACTGGCTCGTGGCCATGATCAGCGAACGCCTTCCCGACACACAGCATTCGGTGAGTGCGGGTGGCCGCGAGTATGGCCAATTGACGCTGCGCTTTGACGCCATTCAGATCGCCAACCTGTACTGGCACTTGTTGCTCGGTTTGACGCTCTTTGTTTTATTGGGCTTGGGCATTGGGCTGACGCTCATGCGCTACTTGCTGCTGCGTTGGCTCGGCAATTTCGACCGTCTACAGGTTTATGAAGCCGAGGTGCTCGCCGGGGCTGTCAATGCCGAAGCGGAGCTCCCCGAAGGTGCACCCCTGGAGATCAGGCAGGCGATTGCCGTTATCAACCGCACCGCCAGCAGCTTGCGGTCGCAGTTTGGCCAGCGCATTGAGGGGTTGATGGACACCCTGATTCAGCACAAAAAAGCCATGGACGAAGCCACCATCGTCTGCGAGCTCGACCCCGAAGGCCGGATGACCGGTGCCAACGCCAGCTTCATCGCGACCATCGGCCTGCCGCGCGCCACCTTGCTGGGCCGGCGTTTGCAAGACATCGGCTCGTATGACTTCGCCACCGTCGAGGGCTGGCAACCGACACCTCAAATCTGGCATGGCGAGGT
>CANFWV010000034.1 GCA_947450695.1 Comamonadaceae bacterium | reverse complement strand
ACAATACCGGGCGTGCGGCCGGTGATGCGGAGACGGCGGCTCGCACCCGTACCCTGCAATGCGCGCTCAAAAGCGGTGAATTTCATACTATTTCTCCTGAAGAGGCAGGCCGCGACCAGCTCGCCTCGTGACGTAAAAGGCGGCACTTCAAAGCGCCACCCACTTTTTGTCTTGGGTCAGAACAGATTGTCTTGATCCGAGAACAAACTCATGACCGACTCACCCTTTGCAATGCGCTGAATCGTTTCGGCAATCAGTGGTGCAACAGAGAGTTGGCGAATTTTTTGACAGGCCATGGCGCTTTCGCTCAGCGAGATGGTATTTGTTACCACGACTTCGTCGAGGGCGTCGCTTTTGGCAATACGGTCTATGGCAGGACCCGAAAAAATCGGATGGGTGCAATAGGCATAAACTTTTTTGGCGCCGCGTTCTTTGAGCACTTCAGCGGCTTTGAGCAGCGTTCCGGCGGTGTCGATCATGTCGTCCATGATGACGCAGTTGCGGCCATCAATGTCACCGATCACGTGCATGACTTCAGACACATTGGCTTTGGGCCGACGCTTGTCAATGATGGCCATGTCGCAGCCGAGCTGCTTAGCCAGCGCGCGTGCGCGGACCACTCCGCCTACGTCTGGCGAGACGACCATGAGGTCGTTGTAGTTTTGCTGGCGCAGGTCACCCAACAAGACAGGTGATGCGTAAATATTGTCGACAGGAATGTCGAAAAATCCCTGAATTTGGTCAGCGTGCAAGTCCATCGTCAGAACCCGTGAGACGCCGACAGCTTGCAGCATGTTAGCCACCACTTTTGCAGTGATCGGCACACGGGCAGAGCGCGGACGACGATCTTGGCGGGCGTAACCAAAGTAAGGGATGACGGCGGAAATTCGCTCAGCAGAAGCGCGTTTCAAAGCATCCACCATGATCAGCAATTCCATCAGGTTGTCGTTGGTGGGTGCGCAGGTTGACTGCACCACAAAGACTTCGCGAGCCCGCACGTTTTGCTGAATCTCAACGGTGACTTCACCATCGGAAAAGCGGCCTACATGAGCGGCCCCCAATGAAATACCGAGGTTCTTGGCAATCTCCTGAGCTAATCCCGGATTGGCATTGCCAGTAAAAACCATGAATTCAGGGTGATGCGGAAGCATGTGGGGTCCAGCGGTGTTTGGCATTGAAACAATGAAAAAGCAAAAGACACACTAAAAAACACTGGGTATTCAATGCCGATCCGGTTTTGCTTTACCGTCAATCTAAGGCACTAAACACAAAAGGCCGATGCCCGGACTTTGAATCAAAGTCCGCGGCAAAGGCCCTGTAAATTTGGCAGGGGTGGAAGGAGTCGAACCTGCGAATGCTGGAATCAAAATCCAGTGCCTTAACCAACTTGGCGACACCCCTACACAGGTCAGCTGCTCTAAGTAATTGCCTTGCGACAACCCTTAACTCAGCAGCCAACCTATAACCTTGTCATCTATCACTAACATCTAGAAAACTTGTCCTAAAACCGGCATTCTACCAACCGGCAAGAGGATGTGACTCCAGATTTCTACATTTTTTAATGATCCAACCGCTTGGGCCTGTCGGAATCATCGATTCATGCAAAATTTGCGCAAAAACAGCACTACCAGAGCCGGTCATTCTGCCTTGCAGTCCTTGCGCTGCAAGCCAGTCCAAAGACTGAATTAGCGGATCACAAAGCTTTTCAGCAACCGGCTGCAAGTCGTTTCGGCCAAATCCGTAAACACGGCCTTCGTCATTTGCAGCAAAGCCTAGCATTGTAGCAGTTTGTGTATCGCGTTTTAGCTCTATCGCGCCAAAAATTGCAGGTGTTGAAAGTCCTATGGGGGGTTTGACCACTAAAAATTGCGCTGGCGGTAATTGGATTGGGGTCAGCTGTTCGCCGATGCCTTCGACCCAAGCGTGACCTTTGCCGAGAAAAAACGGCACATCAGCACCCAACGTCAGGGCGATCGCCTGTAATTTTTCAGGCGACAAACGAACCCCCCAAAGCCGCTGGAGCGCGCGCAGGCAACTCGCTGCGTCAGACGATCCACCACCCATTCCAGCCTGAGATGGGATGCATTTTTCAAGGCTGATGTTGACGCCCAGTGGCGTTCCAGTAGCGGCTTGCAAGGCCCTAGCGGCACGCACAGTCAGGTCGTCTGGGGGCAGTGCGTCGGCAGTGGCTGTCCCTAGATCGGTCCTAGAAATAATGCCGTCGTGGCGCAGCTCGAAATGCAGGGTGTCGCACCAATCGATGAGCATGAAAACCGACTGCAGCAAGTGGTAGCCATCAGCACGCCGCCCGGTGATGTGCAGAAATAGATTCAGTTTTGCGGGTGCCAGAACGTCGTAAATTGCCTTCAGCGGGGCGGCGTGCTGAGTGGACTGAGACGAAGTTTCGGTTAGGGTCATATCGGGTTCAGCGCGTAGTCATTTAGCGCGGCGGCGTGTCCAAGACGATGCGCAGTTCAGTCTGCGGCAGTGGCTGGAGGCGGCGGGCTTCGATGCGCCCTTCGGGTTGGCGCTTGAGGTCGGCCGTCCATCCGTTGGACTGTGTGTCTTTGCCGGCGAGCCAGTCAAACAGGGCTGCCACTGGAAGCGCTGCACCCGTGGACTGCTCAATCAACGCATCAATAGAAGCGTAGTTGCGCGTCTCACTGCCAGAGTAAAGTGTCGCTTGCTTCGGCGACCATCTGGCAGCCAGCACGGTGTTTCCCAGCGGGCTGTTCAGGATCAACTCCCCCAGATTGGGATTGCCTTTGATTTCAAAGCCGCCAGAGAAGGATTGGGGTGGTTCGGTCTGCACTTGCAGACTCAGTCGACCGGACCAGCTGTCTGCACTGGGGGCATCATTGGGTGCCCGCGGCATTTGAACGCAGCCGCTCAACCACACCAAACTGGCGCAAGCTAGCCCGAGCAGGCCGCTGCGGCGAGATGTCCCCTCAGTTATCGCAGTGTTTGACGAGTTTGATGAGAGGTTGAACACAAGGCGCATGGATCGCATGAATTCAGAGCTTGCTGCGTAGGCGCTTCAGCGTTTCAAGCAGCGTCTCGTTCTCTGGATTCAGCAGTCGGCCTTCTTTCCAGATCGCTTGTGCACGTTCGCGCTGGCCCATGCTCCACAGCACTTCGCCCAAGTGTGCCGAAATTTCAGAGTCTGGTCTGGCCTTGAATGCGGCGTCAAGAAGCCTTAAGGCTTCCGCCTGATTGCCCAGACGATATTCAACCCAGCCGAGGCTGTCTTGGATGAAGGGGTCTGTAGGCGCAAAAGCGACCGCTTTTTGAATCAAAACTTTGGCCTCAGTTAAGCGCAGGTTGCGATCAGCCAGCGAGTAACCGAGGGCGTTGTAGGCAGCGTGGTAATCGGGTTTGAGCTTGATGACACGTCGCAGCAGTTGCTCCATTTCGTCAAGCCTGTTGAGTTTTTCTGCGGTCATGGCCTGCTCATAAATAAGCTCGATGTCATCTGGGGCTTGGACGATGGCTTGCGCGATCAGCTCGTACGCCGGCAGGTACTGCTTGAATTCTTTGAGGAGCGTGGCTTGAGCCATCAATTTGCTGCGGTCGTCACTCTCTTTGAGCTCTGGTAGGTCGCGAATGAGCTGAAGTCCTTCTTGCAGCTTCCCTTGCTTAGCCAGCAGGTTGGCCCTGCGCATTTGCGCCTGCATGAGCATTTCCGGGTTTTCAATCCGCTTGAGCCAGGCATCCGCACCGGCTAAATCCTGGCGTTTCTCTGCGATCTGCGCGAGCGTCAAAAAAGCCTGCGCCAAGCCGCGAGAGCTCTCGTCTCCAGGGGTTTGTTGTTCGGCCAGCGCTACATACTGTTTCAGGGATGTTTCGGCTAATACCGATTTTTTTTCTTGCAGCTGAAGCGAACCTAAGACCAGCCAACCCTGCGCAAAATCAGGTTTTTCTTTGAGCAGAATCTGAAGTTGAGTCAATGCATTGGGGTAGCGCTCTGCGTTGAGCAGGTTACGCACGTAAGCCATGCGGAGTTCCGATGAAGCGGGCGTCGCGCGGGCCAAGTATTGGCTCACCATCGCCTCGGCTTGCGGACGCTTCGGGTCCATTAATTCAAGGGCGACCAGCACCGGTCCTTCCGCCTGTGCGTCAGCGGCATGGCCTCGATTGGCGGCTTCCAACGCACCTGCCGTGTCACCTGCGGCCAAACGGAGTCGACCCGCCATGGCCCAAGCTGACCCTGCGGTGCCCGGCTGGGTGAAGTACGGTGCCAAGGTTTGTTCAACCAAGGTTGCGGCGAGTTTTTTGTCGCCAGCGCGGGCATAAAGACGCGGCACTGCGGCGAAGGTTTGTAACCGTTCCATGGTGGGCGTTAACTCGACCAAAGATTTAAGGGGCTCAGCTGTTTCGGTGATTCGGTTCAGCGCCAGCAAAATTTGCAGCGTGTAGCGGCTGGCCTCAATTGACTTGGGGTGCGCTTGTTTCCAAGCTCGTGCGGCTTGCAAGGCGGCCTCGCCAGAGCGCGATTGCAGCGCAAGTTCGGTCGCCCTCTGATAAAGCTGAGCGTCTTTGGTTTTTTGGGCCGCGTCCAGTATCAGAGAAACAGCCGGCGCTGGTTCGCCTGCATTCGCACTGATCTCGCCAATCAGCAGCTGATAAAAGAGTTGAGCATCCAGGGAGGAGCTAGCGTTTTCAGCTTCTTTGGTTTGATGCTCTTCCAGCGACGTAGCAGGGCTTTTACCCGTCACGGGTTCGGCAGGCGCTGTTCGTCCAGCCATCGGCGCAAGCGCCAGCCACAATCCAGCCAAAGTCCAAAGAATTTTTTTCATCAAGCCATGATAATTGATGACCATGCCAGAACTCCCCGAAGTTGAAGTAACCCGTATGAGCTTTGCCGATCGTATTGCCGGGGCAATGATCGTCTCTGTGGTGATGGGTAAGCCTTTACGCTGGGCTCTCGGTTGCGCGCCCGAGAGTTTGCTGGGTCGACAGGTACTGCAGGTGCGTAGGCGAGGTAAGTATCTATTACTGGATCTCAGCAACGGTTTACTGCTGGTACATCTGGGAATGTCGGGTAGCGTGAGCTTTGCAGACCATTTGCCAGCGCTGGGCAAGCACGACCATTTTGAGATGCAGACCACGCAGGGCACCTTGCGGTTGAATGATCCACGCCGCTTTGGGGCGGTGGTGTATGCACCCAGCGAGTCGGACCCGATCGCGCAAAAGCTGTTGGGGCACTTGGGTGTGGAGCCGCTCGGTGACGCGTTTGAATTCACTGCGTTTTACCTCGCGCTCAAGGCCCGACAGACAGTCATCAAACAAGTGCTTTTGAGCGGCGAGATTGTCGTGGGTGTGGGCAATATTTATGCGTCTGAAGCCTTGTATATGGCGGGCATTCGGCCAACAGTGCGGGCGGCCAACATCAGCAAACCGCGCGCCTTACGGTTACACGCCGCCATTAAGCAAGTGCTGGCAGAAGCCGTCGCCAAAGGTGGCAGCACGTTGCGCGACTTTTCAAATGCGCACGGTGAGCAAGGCCACTTTCAATTAGAAGCTATGGTTTATGACCGTGCTGGCCTGCCATGCCGACGCTGCGAAGCGCCCATTCGTCGTATCGTGCAGGGGCAACGCTCTACTTTTTATTGCGCCAATTGTCAAAAACCTTGAATCTTCAAACTCCGCGCGCATGACGAAAACTCTTTCTGTAGAACCATCGGCTGTAACGCCACCTTATGCTTTACCGCTGCGCTTTGCCGCCGACTTGGTGGCTTGGCAAAAGCAGCACGGGCGCAGCAGTCTGCCGTGGCAAAACACGCGCGATCCGTATCGCGTCTGGTTGTCTGAAATCATGCTGCAACAGACACAGGTGAGCACGGTGCTGGACTATTACGATCGTTTTTTGCAGCGCTTTCCAGATGTCCTCACGTTGGCTGCGGCCGAGCTTGATGAGGTGCTGGGGTTCTGGAGCGGCTTGGGTTACTACAGCCGCGCTCGCAATTTGCACCGCTGCGCCCAGCAGGTGGTCAGCGATCATGACGGCATTTTTCCAACGTCTGCTTTGACGCTGCAAACCTTGCCCGGCATCGGTCGCTCGACCGCTGCGGCTGTCGCCTCGTTTTGCTTCAGCGAACGCGTCGCTATTTTGGACGGCAACGTCAAACGCGTAGTGACGCGTGTGCTGGCGTATTCGGCTGATCTGGCCCAAGCGTCTGCTGAGCGCGCCTTGTGGGACTTGGCGGGTCAGTTGCTGCCGCCAGCCGAGCACATGCCGGCGTACACGCAAGGCGTGATGGACCTGGGCGCGTCAGTCTGCTCGACGCGCCAACCGCAATGCCTGATTTGCCCTGTGCAAAGTTTGTGCGCTGCGCACCGCGAAGGTCGGCCTGAAAGTTACCCGGTCAAGACCCGCAAGCTCAAACGCTCATCGCACGCGCTGTGGTTGCTATGGGCGCAGCGCACCGATGGCGCGGTGTGGTTAGAGCGGCGTCCAACGCGCGGCATCTGGGGCGGCCTGTACTGCTTGCCGGTGTTTGACAGCGAAGATGCGCTGAGCCAAGCTGTCCCTGCCGTTGCATGCGCCAAGCCAGTACCACAAACCCCTTTTGTGCACGTGCTGACGCACAAAGATTTGCACTTGAAACCGTTCGTGAGTCAGTTGACTTCCCGCCAGACACTGGCGGCGGAACTGACAGCTACAGAGCGCGGTGGTGCCTGGTTTGGCCCGACGGCTTGGCAGGCACTGGGCCTACCAGCGCCTGTGCGAAAACTGCTTGAATCTGGCGCGGAATCTCGCACCTGAAGCTGAGCCTTTAAGCGCCGAGGCGCGTCTGCAAAGGGAAAACACTGAGGTGTGCAAGACGGATCGTCATTAGCATGGCAGCTGTTTTTATCGAAACCTTTCCCCCATTCTGGAGACGCCATGCCCAACTACTCGCTCAACGTGGATGGAGCCCAACAGTCAGTGCAAGCCGAGGCTGATGAGCCACTGCTGTATGCATTGACTGACAAGCTCAAACTCAAAGGCCCCAAGTTTGGGTGTGGCTTGGCCCAGTGCGGCACCTGCACGGTGTTGGTCGATGGCAAGGCCGTGCGTTCGTGTGTCACGCCGACCAGCGCGGTGGTGGGTAAAGCCATTCGCACCTTGGACGGCTTGGCCAAAAACGGTCAGTTGCACCCAGTCCAAGAAGCCTTTGTGTTTGAGCAAGCCGCGCAGTGCGGTTACTGCTCGAATGGCTGGATCATGCACAGCGTGGCCTTGCTGGAGAAAACGCCCAAGCCCAGCGAGACCCAAATTAAGCAAGCTTTCACTAATGTGCAATGCCGCTGCGGTACGCATATGGCCATCATGCGGGCGGTCAAACGCGCCAGCGACACCATGACCCCGACCGCCAAAGCCTGAAGGAATCACCATGAACACACCTAAGCTTTCACGTCGTGAATTCTTGCAGTCCCAAGGCGCGCTGATTGTGGGCGCCAGTGGTTCTGTGTTTGTCGGCGATGCGCTGGCGCAAGCCGCTGCGCCCATCGTCATTGGCCCGCAACCCACGGCACTCGATACTTGGATTCGCATCGCCACCAACGGCCATGTGACGGCTAATTTTGGCAAGATGGATTGTGGCCAGGGATTGGGTACCGCCATTGGACAAATCGTGGCTGAAGAACTCGACGTGTCGATGGACTCGGTCACTGTGGTGATGGGCGACACCCGTCTCACACCCAACCAGGGCGGCGGCAGCGGCAGCACCGGTTTGCGCATGGGCTCTAACCCGCTGCGCAATGCAGCGGCTGAAGCGCGTCGCTTGTTGGTGGAGTCGGCCTCGGTCCGTTTGGGCGTGCCGGCGAGTGAGCTGGCCACCGAGAACGGCCGGGTGTTCGTGAAAGCCAACACCGCCCAAAGTGTGAGCTATGCCGACTTGATCGGTGGCAAAGATTTTGGCGCCACCCTGAAATGGAACAACGCGATTGGCAACGGCATGGACGCCAAAGGCATGGCCAAGCCCAAAGATGTTTCGCAGTACAAGATCGTGGGCCAAGGCATCAAGCGCAAAGACATTGCCGACAAGGTCGGCGCCGTGGAGCATTACACCGCTCATATTCGCCCCGACAACTTGCTGCACGCCCGTGCAGTGCGCCCTCCTGTGGCGGGTGCAGTGCCGGTGTCGGTGGACGCCGCGTCGATAGCCGATATTCCAGGCGCCAAGCACTTTGTCAAAGGTGGCTTCGTCGCCGTGTTGGCCGAGACTGAGTGGAACGCTGTGCGTGCAGCGCGCCAGCTCAAGGTCACCTGGTCAGATGCGCAACCGTCTTTGGGGGGGGGTGAAGGCAAAGTGTTTGACTACATCCGTGCAGCACCCGTGACCGCGTCGAACGCCATCCCGATCTTTGGGGGCAAAAAAGCCTATGACGCCAAGCCCACGATGGCCGCCTTGGCGACGTCCAAGCGTGTGATGGAGGCCGACTACGAGTGTTCGTTTCAATCGCACGCACGCATCGCCGCGTCGTGCGGCGTGGTCGATGTCAAAGGCGATCAAGTACAGGTTTGGGCCGATGTGCAAAAGCCGCATTACTTGCGCGAAGGCATTGCCAAGTTTTTGGGACTCCCGCAGGAGAATGTGCAAGTGAAGTGGATGCATGGCGCAGGCTCGTACGGCCGCAGCGATGCCGATGAGGCGCCGTATGAAGCCGCCTTGTTGTCCAAAGAGTTTGGCCGACCGGTGCGCATGCAGTGGTCACGTGCTGAGGGCATCGCCTGGGACCCCAAAGCCCCGGCAGCCGTGATCACCATGAAAGCCGGCCTTGACGAGGCCAACAACGTGACGGGATGGTTGCTCAAAGCCAAGGGCTTCAATGGCTGGGACGTCAAGTTCAACGCCGAGAGTCCTGAGCACACCTTGGTCGGTATGCAAACAGGCCACAAAAAGTGGAATGCGTACAACTTCAACGTGCCCGAAGAAAGCTACAAGTTCAACAACCATGTGCACTGGTGGGAAACCATTCCCCCGTACTTGGAGCAAGCATCGCCCATGCGCACGGCCCACATGCGTGCGCCGCAAGAAATGCAAACGCACTTTGGTCAGGAGTGCTTCATTGACGAGGTGGCACACGCTGCGGGCATGGACCCGGTGGCTTTTCGCCTGAAACACATGCAAGATCCGCGTGAAGTCGACGTGGTGAAAGCCGCTGCTGAAAAACTGGGCTGGACCACGCGGACCAAGGCCAGAGGCAAATCGACGGCCAAGGTGATGACCGGACGCGGCATGGCTTTGCACGCGGGTTACCAGTCCTATGCGGCGGTGGCGTGCGAAGTGCAAGTGCACCGCGACACCGGTCGTATTTGGGTCAAAAAGCTAGTGATTGCTAACGACTGCGGCTTGATCGTCAACCCGATTGGCGTGCGTGCTGCGATGGAGGGGCAAATCATGCAGGGTATCAGCCGAGCTTTGTATGAAGAAGTGCATTTCGACCCTAACCGTGTCACCAGCGTGGATTGGAACAGCTACCGCATTGCCAATCTTGACGATATTCCGGGGCAGGTGGAGCTCGTGTTGCTCAATCGCCCGGACAAGCCGATTGGTGGTGCGGGTGAGCCGGCCATCGTTTGCTTCCCTGCCGCCATTGCCAATGCGGTGTTTGATGCTACAGGTGTGCGTATTCGCCGCTATCCTTTAGCACCAGCACGCGTCAAGCAAGCACTGAGCACCTGACGTCTCAGGTGTTTGGTCTCAAGCGTTTGATTTGTGCGCGTTGAGATCGGGCAGGAACCAAGCGACCAAGCCAAGCGCCGGCAAGTACGAGCAGAGCTGATAAATAAACGCAATGCCCTGTGAGTCGGCGATGTGACCAAGGACGGCGGCACCAAGCCCGCCGAGTCCGAATGCCAGCCCAAAGAACATGCCTGATACCAGGCCGACGCGGCCTGGTATCAGCTCATGGGCAAACACCAGAATGGCGGGAAAGGCCGAGGCCATCAGCATGCCGATGATGATGGTGAGCACGCCCGTCCAGAACAGGTCCGCATACGGCAGTGCCAAGGTAAAGGGCAGGGCCCCCAGAATGGAAATCCAGATCATGGGCCTGCGACCTATGCGGTCGGTCAAGGCCCCTCCAACCAATGTCCCCACGGCGATCGAGGCCATGAAAATAAACAGCTGAATCTGCGCTGCTTGTATCGGCAAATGGAAGCGTTCAATCAGATAAAAGGTAAAGAAGGAGGTCAGGCTCGAGCTGTAGACGTTCTTGGAAAACAGCAACAACATCAGCACGCAGACCAGGAAAAAGACCCTTGCACGAGATAAATTGTGCGTTGGGGTTCTCGCGCGTGAAGCCGCATGGCTGGGTCGCGAGCGTGCGCTGTACCACATGCCAATGCGGGTCAATAAGCCCATCGCGACGAGCGCCGCTAGAGAGATCCAGGCTATAGCGCCTTGACCACGCGGTAGCACGATAAAGGCGGCCAGCAGCGGTCCGACGGCTTGCCCGACGTTGCCGCCAACTTGAAAGAAGGCTTGTGCCGTGCCATATCGACCACCAGATGCCATGCGTGCGACGCGTGAAGCCTCGGGGTGAAAAATGGCAGAGCCGGTGCCCACCAACGCGGCCGCAAACAAAATCGCCTCGTAGCTATGCGCAACCGACAGCAGCAGAAGTCCGACCAATGTGGAGCACATGCCAAGTGCCAGTGAGAACGGTTGAGGGCGCTTGTCCGTGTAGAAACCGACGGTTGGCTGCAACAGCGACGCGGTCATCTGAAAGGCCAGCGTGATGATGCCGATCTGGCCAAAGTCTAAATGGAACTCCTGCTTGAACAAGGGGTACAACGCAGGGATCAGTGATTGAATGAGGTCATTGAGCAGGTGGCAAAAGCTCAGTGAGATCAGGACCGGTATGGCTGCTGCCTGTGCCGTCAGGCCGGTTTCAGGCGCGGCAGTTGCGCTACTGCGGGGGATTGTTGAAATCGCTGGATTGTTCATGTTTTACGCAACATCAGTGGGGTTGCAATGCATCGAGTTCGCGGTGCCGCTTGAGTGTTTGCCATTGTTGGCTGAAAGCCAGCGTCAGCGCTTCCACCAAGTACACGGACCGGTGTTGACCGCCAGTGCAACCAACGGCGACCGTGACATAGCTCCGGTGGTCGCGCACCAGGGCCTGCAGCCAACGCTGGATGAATTGCTCAATGCTGGTGAACATCTCAGCCACCTCAGCGTGCGACCGCAGGTAGTCAGCGACAGGTTGATCACGACCTGTGAGGTCGCGCAACTCGCTTTCGTAATGCGGATTTGGCAGCATTCGGACGTCAAAAACAAAGTCCGCGTCCAGCGGCACGCCACGCTTGAAAGCGAAGGATTCAAACACCAGCGTGAGGCGGTCGACAGGTGCTGATATCAGCGTTTTGACGTAAGCCTGCAGCTGAGACGAACGGATGATGCTGGTGTCCAGCACCAGTGCTTGTTCACGCAGGTCACCAAGCAATTCTCGTTCGAGCTCGATCGCCTCAACCAATGCCCGGTGCTGATCTGCAACGCCCACGCGCGACAGAGGATGCATTCGTCTTGTCTCAGAAAACCGGCGCACCAATGTGTCAGTGCTGGCATCTAGAAAAATAGATTTCACGGCAATGCCTTGCTCGCGTAGTGCACGCAGTTGTTGCGGCACTTGCGGCAGCGAGGAGGCACTGCGAACATCCATGGCAATGGCCACGCGGCTCGCACCGTGCGCCAGTTCAAGCTCGACAAAGCTGTTCAGCAACTCGGGCGGCAAGTTGTCTACACAGTAGTAGCCAGCGTCTTCGAGTGCGTTCAGCGCCACGGACTTGCCGGAGCCGGACATGCCGGTGATCAGCACCATTTCCATGGCTTGCGCGTTGCTTGTGGCAGTGTTCATTGGCCGAGCATTTCTTTGGCGTGCGCCAGCGTCGTTCCGGATAGTTTTTCGCCGCCCAGCATGCGGGCGATTTCAGCGACTCGCTGCTCGCTGTCGACGGCACTTACGGTGCTGGCGGTGCCGGTTTTGTCGCTGCGCTTGGCCACCACCAAGTGCTGGTCGGCGCAGGCGGCAACTTGCGGGAGGTGGGTGACGGCCATCACCTGTCGGTCTTTGCCAAGTTGCTTCATGAGCTTGCCTACGGTTTCTGCCACCGCACCGCCGACGCCAGAATCAACCTCGTCAAAAATCAGTGTTTCGGCCTGACCGAGTTGGCTGGTGGTGACCGCAATGGCCAGCGCGATGCGCGACAACTCACCGCCAGATGCGACTTTGCCTACCGGCCGCGGTGTGCTGCCGCTGTGGCCCGCGACTAGAAATTCAGCTTGTTCCAGACCGTGCGCTGCGGCTTGCTCGAGCTTGCCGAGCGTGACTTGAAATTGGCCGCCTTGCATGCCCAAGCCTTGCATGGCTGAGGTGATGGCCTTGCCCAGTGCCGGCGCGGCTTTGGTGCGCACGGTGGAGATGATTTTGGCTTCCGCCAGATACGCGGATTGCGCGCTGCTGACCGCTCGCTCAAGCGCTGCCAGATCGGTGGCCGCGTCCAGTTTTTGTAGTTCTTGCCGCCAGCTGGCCAGTAATTCGGGCAACTCGGCAGGCGGGCGTTTATAGCGACGCGCTAAGCTGACCCAGCTGGCGAGCCGTTCATCCAACTCGTTCAGGCGCTGCGGTTCGAGTTCGGAATGTCGGGCGTAACCATTCAGCGAATGCACGGCGTCTTCAGCTTGCGCTAAGGCACTGTGCAGAACTTCCAGCGGTCCTGAAAATTGCGGCTCAATGTGCGCTTGCGCTTGCAGCGCCGAAAGGGCCCGCCCTAGCAGGCTGGTCGCGCTGTCGTCGACATCTTGCAAGGCATTCAGAGCAGCTTCTACCGCGTCTCGTAAAGCCTGCGCGTTCGACAGGCGACTGTGCTGCGTGTTGAGCTCATCCCATTCGTCGGCACCCGGCGCTAGTTTGTCTAGTTCACCAATTTGCCAGGCCAGCCGTTCTTGCTCGCGTTGCAGGCTGTCTTGTGCGCTTCTGGCTTCGTCCAGTGTTTTTTGGGCAGCACGCCAAGCCTGCCAGCAAGGGTTTAGTTTGCTCAGTGACACGCCAGCGTAGGCGTCCAGCAAACCGCGCACCGAGTCAGGTCGGGTCAGGCTTTGCCAAGCATGCTGGCCATGGATGTCGACCAGCAGGTCGGCGATTTCTTTGAGCTGCGTGGCGGTGGCCGGACTGCCATTGATCCATGCGCGACTCTTGCCCTGCACGTCAATCGTCCGCCGCAGCAACAGGTCATCTTCGATCGGCAGGCCTTTGTCTTCTAGCCAAGCCAGTAGCGGCGCGGTGCAGTTGAAGGCGACGCTGATTTCGCAGCGCTCTGCGCCTTCGCGCACCACGGCGGCATCTGCGCGGGCGCCCAGTGCGAGTTGTAAAGCGTCGATCAAAATCGACTTGCCCGCACCCGTTTCGCCTGTAAGCACAGTGAAACCGCTGTTGAGTTCAAGCTCCAGTTGGCGAACGATCACGAAGTCCCGGAGGTAAATACGTTTGAGGCTCATGGCTCAGGCGGGGCCTTCATTCCAGTGCAGTTTTTTGCGCAAGGTGTCGAAGTAGCTCCAGCCGACGGGGTGCAAAAAGCGCACCTGGTGCTCAGAGCGCCGAACGATGATGCGGTCGCCGTGCAGCAGACTGGTGAGGGTCTGCATGTCAAAGTTGGCGCTGGCGTCGCGGCCGGCCACAATTTCGACAGCAATCTCGCCCTTGTCGGACAGCACGATCGGGCGGTTCGCCAAATTGTGTGGTGCGATCGGCACCAAGATCCAGCCGCCGATCGACGGGTGCAACAACGGTCCGCCTGCCGACAGCGCGTAAGCCGTGGAGCCGGTGGGGGACGCGATGATCAAACCGTCGGCTCGCTGGTTGGCCACAAAGCGGCCGTCGACTTCAACCCGCAGTTCGACCATACCCGCAGAGGCACCACGGTTAACCACGACGTCGTTCATGGCGGTGGCATTGAACACGCAGTGCCCGTCGCGAACGACTTTGGCTTGCATCATCCAGCGCGGGTCTTCGTCGTAATGGCCCAGCAAAATGGGAGCGAGCGTGGTTTGATATTCCTCGAAAGCGATGTCGGTGATGAAGCCCAGTCGGCCTTGGTTGATGCCAACCAGTGGCACGCCAAACTGCGCCAGTTGCCGGCCAATTCCAAGCATGGTGCCGTCACCGCCAACCACCAGACCGAGGTCACATTGCGCGCCAATTTGTGCAACATCGAGGATGGGGTAAGTTGTGATTCCGGCATTGCTGGCGGTGTCTGCTTCAATCGCCACCTCACAACCCTGTGCGCCTAAAAATTGCGCAATGCCTTCGAGCGCCGACCGCGAACCTTGGGCGTGGTACTTGCCTATCAGGGCAACGTGGCGGAATTTTGACTTCATTTATAAATTACATCACAACCGAGACGCGTGAATCCGTAGAATCGCCAGCATGCTTGATGATCGTGCGAAGTTATTGCTCAAAGCGCTTGTCGAGCGCTACATTGCTGACGGCCAGCCGGTGGGCTCACGCACGCTGTCCAAGGCCTCCGGGGTGGAGTTGTCGCCGGCGACTATCCGCAATGTCATGAGCGACCTGGAGGAGCAGGGGCTGATCATCAGCCCGCACACCTCCGCTGGGCGGGTGCCCACTGCCCGGGGTTATCGGCTGTTTGTTGACACCATGCTCACTTTGCAACCTTCGCATCTTGGTTCTGGATTGATGGGGGGGCAAAGGCTGGCACCCGACCAGCCGCAAAAAGTTCTGACCAATGCTGCACACATGCTTTCTAGCCTGTCCCAGTTCGTGGGTGTGGTGATGGCCCCACGGCGTACCTCGGTGTTTCGCCACATTGAATTTCTTCGGCTCTCAGACAGGCGAGTTTTAGTCATCATTGTGTCGCCTGATGGTGATGTTCAAAACCGGGTGATCTTCACGGAAACCGATTTCGCGCAGAGTCAGCTGATCGAAGCCGCCAATTTTTTGAATTCGCATTACGCTGGCATGGCCATGGAAGAAGTTCGCGAGCGGTTGAAAAACGAGGTTGAAGCCTTGCGTGGTGAAATCGCCTGTCTGATGCAGGCCGCGGTCAAAGTCAGCGCTGAAGCGATTGAGGCTAGCGAAGAAGTCGTGGTCTCGGGTGAGCGAAATTTGCTGGCCATCAGCGACTTTTCAGGTGACATGAGCAGCCTACGCAAACTTTTCGATCTGTTTGAACAAAAAGCCCAGCTCATGCGCTTGCTAGACGTTTCCAGCCGCGCAGAAGGTGTGCGTATTTACATCGGCGGCGAAAGCCAAGTCATCCCCTACCAAGAACTGTCCGTGGTGACCGCGCCTTACGAAGTCGATGGACAGGTTGTCGGCACACTGGGCGTGATCGGCCCGATGCGCATGCCGTACGAAAAAATGATTCAAATCGTCGACATCACATCCAAGCTGGTGAGCACAGCTTTGAGTCATAGCAAATAGAATTCGATTTCTTGGAGGCCTTGCATCGGCTTTGAATGCCTCCACCTTGCAACGGTTCGGCTTTAACACTTCAAAGGTAATTCCATGCTCGGTGCTTTTACTCAACGCTTAGGCAAGTGGCTTGCCATTGCCGCCATGCTGGGCTTTGGCTTGGCTTTCGCCCAGTCCGAACCCACCCTTAACCAGGTCTATGAGGCAGCTCAATCCGGAAAAATGGACCAAGCTCAGACCATGATTCAACAAGTCTTGGTGGCCCACCCCAACAGCGCCAAGGCGCACTTTGTGCAGGCGGAGCTGTTTGCCAAGCAAGGGCTGAACGGCCGCGCCAGCGACATGCTCGCGACCGCCGAAAGGCTGTCGCCCGGTCTGCCATTTGCCAAGGCTGAAGCGGTTCAGAACCTGCGCGCCAAAATTTCTGCCCGGCCTGTTCAGCAGTCATCGGGTAATGGCAATGCGTCGCCAAACCATCTCACGGGTTATTCAGGTTCGGCTGCGCCGGCTTCCAGTTTTTCTTGGGGAATGCCTTTGCTGTTGGCGGGTGGTGTGATGCTTATCGGTTACTTCATGTTTCGCCGTAAAGACGCAGCCGTCGAGTTCCATGCCCAGCCTCCTTATGGCAATCCGGTCAATCAAGCTCCCATGGGCAGCCCGGCGGGTAATGGTTTGAGCGGACCCCAAACCTTCGGTATGGGCAGCGGGCCTGCTACCCCTGTCTACGGTCAGCCGCCAGCCAGCGGTATAGGCAGCAATATTGCAGGTGGTCTGGCAACAGGTTTGGCGGTGGGTGCCGGCATGATGGCCGCTCAAGCCATCGGGAAAAGTCTGATGGGTAACAGTGACGGAAATCATGACGGTTCATCCCGACTGGCCAATAACAGCGGCAACAATTACGAACCGATTGTCGACAACAACAGCAACATGGGCGGCCAAAATTTTGGCATCACGGACAATGGCTCTTGGGATGACGGCGGCAGCGCTGATGCTGGCGGTGGCGGTGGCGACTGGGACAGCTAATTTTTATGCTTAAACGCCGATCACTGCTGGCGTTCTTGGCCCTCCCCACAGGCTGCGCTATTCAATACCTTCCGCCGCTAGCGACATCTAGCATGCGCAGCGGCGGACCCATTGGTTCAGTTCGCCTGCCAGCGTTAGGGCAAAGTTGGACTTACAGCAAGGTCAACTTTTACAACAGCCAATTGCTGGACACCGTCAAAGAAAAAATTGTCAACTTAGATGGCGGCATACGCATCAGCCGGCATTCAAAAAATAATGTCGATCTGGGTGATGAGTTTCAGACCGTGTGGGGCCAGGTGAAGCAAGATCCGTATTGGGATCTGCTGCAAACCTACGAAACATCCCTGCCATTGTGGTTGGACAATTTCACCGTAGGTGCAAGCCAATCTAACGACATGCATTACCAGTCGGGAACGTCATCGTTTCGCTATTGGATCCATGCAACAACGACGGTGACCGGTTGGGAACGGGTTCAACTTGCCTGCGGCACGTTTGACACGGTTCGCATTGACAAACGAATCCGACTGAGTCATCACGATATCACCAGACTGGACACAGCCAGACGCGACACCCTTTGGTTCGCCCCTGAAATCGGTCGCTGGGTTGTTAGAGAAACAGATGGCGATTACAGAATGGCCGGCAGAAGAGCAGGGACTGGACGGGAAGACCACTTCCGCTGGCAACTGGAGAGTTGGACTTAAGGTCGCACTTCACCACCTTTAGGGTTTCAATGAAAAATAAAGTCTCAATCATGGCGTTGTTGACCTTTGCCGTGTTGGTCTCTTCTGCTGGTAGCGCATGCTCGCAAGATTTTCCACCCACCAAGGGCGTCACGCTTTACGTGGGCTTTCCACCGGGTGGCGCCAATGACATTGCCGCGCGCATCATTGGCAGAAAACTGGCCGAAAACATTGGTCAAAGTGTGGTTGTCGACAACAAGCCTGGCGCCGGGGGCAACATTGTCGCCAACACCGTTGCGACCGGACGGGCCGATGGTTCCGTCTTGCTGTTGAGCTCAATTGGTCCATTGTCAATTGCCTCTCATCTCATGAAGATTCCCTATGACCCCGTCAAGGACATTGCGCCCATCGTGATGGGGGCGAGTTTTCCAAACGTCTTGTTGGTGTCGCCGGAGTCTGGCCTCAAAACGCTCAAGGATTTCGTAGACCTTGCTAAAAATAACCCTGGAAAACTAACCTTCGCGTCAACCGGTTCCGGGTCAGCATCGCATTTGCAGGGAGAACTCTTCAATCAGCGTGCGGGCATCGATGTCGTGCATGTACCGTATAAGGGCGGTGGCGCTGCGACGGTCGATGTGATGGGCAACCGTGTGACGGTTTATTACGCAGCCTTGCCTTCCGCCGCCACGCATATTCGCTCCGGCAAGTTGATTCCGCTGGCGCTGACGAGTGCCAAGCGTGTTGAGCTTTTCCCCGAAATTCCGACCATCTCCGAGTCAGGTTATCCAGGTTTTGATGCCGATAATTGGTATGCGTTTGTTGCGTCCGCAAAAACCTCCCCCGCTATGTTGGCCCGGTGGAATAAAGAGCTGGTGAAGGTGATCACTGATCCCGATACCGCCAAGTTGCTGAAGCAGCAAGGGTTGACGCTAGCCCCTGGGACGCGCGAGGAGCTGACCAGTTACATTTCGAAAGAGTCCAAGACTTGGGCCAAGATCATCAAAGAGCGCAACATCACCATAGAGCAATGATCCCGACGGTAGTCGGCCCCTTACAATCATCGTTGGTTCGGGGCGTTAGCTCAGTTGGTTAGAGCAGAGGACTCATAATCCTTTGGTCGAGTGTTCAAGTCACTCACGCCCTACCATCTATATGAAAGCGGCTGTTTAAAAGACAGCCGCTTTTTCTTTTGCCGCTACTTGAGAGCTGTAGTGATGTCGCAGTCAGCAGGCAGCTTGTTAGTTCCTAACCATCACCACGCGATAGCAATTGCAGTTGGCATCTAAGATTTGTTCCCAGTGGAAACCTATGGGCGCTTGCTGGGGCCTGTTGGGCTCAACAGGGTAGAACTGTTGCTGCGGTTGTTGCGAAATGACGGCCGGTCGTGGCTGGCTGTTGACTGCGCCATAGACCAATGCACCACCGATGATCGCCGGTAACAACCAGCCCGCATCGTTGTTCCAACGAGCGTCCGGATGAGGACGGCGTTCGGACTCCTCTCTGCGCTCAACACGATCTCTGTCGGCGAATGCATTGGTGAGCACGGCTGTTGTTAATAAAAGCAACAGAATCATTTTTTTCATAAGACGTCCTCAAAAATTCAATGTAGCACCAATTCATTGGCGCGGACGAGGCTGTCAAGAAACGAATTTGGATGACGCCTTTCGTCAGTTCTTGAACGACATACCGACTCACGTTTTTCAATTTCAATCAATGGACGGGTCTTGAGATTTCAACCCGGTCATGTGAAAAATCTCGACAGGAGTTATTTTTGAGTCACCTCATTCTCAGTGTTGGTTGCTTGTCTGGAGGCGCAAATCAAACGCTGTTCGTTGGCGGATGTACGCCCCCGGGGGGGGGGGGGTGACCTTAGAACAACGCATTGAAACGCTGCAGCCGTGGTCTGTTGCTGAGCAGCTTTCGTCCAAATATCTCCATCATCTGATTGAGATCACTCGAGACCCGTTTTTCGCAGTAGACCTTGGCGGCAAGATCTTGGACGCCAATACAGCGGCCATCAACATCACGGGCAAGAGTAGCAAGGCTTTGGCGGGCAGCCTTTTCAAAGACTATTTCACCCATCCGCTTGAAATGCATGACAGATGGCAACAGGTCTTGACCCAAGGCGACTTGAATGATTGGCCTATGGAAATTCTTCACGCATCAGGGGAACCTCATGAAGTGCTTTTCAATGCCAGAGTGGTTCGCGACGAGGCGGAAAATCCGATCTGCGTGCTCGTCATCGTGCACGATGTGACAGACACAAAGCGGTTAAAAAAACTGTTGCGAGAGATGGCCTCGAGGGTAAATTTTGCGCTTGAAAAGACACACACTGGGGCTTGGGAGCTTGATTTGGACGAGCATACATCGAGCAGGTCGCTGGAGCACGACCGGATATTTGGCTACAAGGAAGCACTGCAAAATTGGACTTACGAGATGTTTTTGCAGCACGTATTGTTGTCAGATCGAGTGGAGGTGGATCAAAAATTCACGGAGGCGGTGAAGCAGCACAAAGCATGGGATTTTCAATGTCGCATTCGCCGGGTTGATGGAGAAATTCGTTGGATTTGGGCTGTTGGGGAACAACAAAATGGCAGTCATGCATCCGGTGGCCGGATGGTTGGCATTGTGCAGGACATCACCGAGCAAAAGCGGACAGAAATTGCCCTTCGCGATGCGGAGTGTCGTTACCGTACGGTATTGGACTACACGACAGATTGGGGGTATTGGGTCTTGCCAGATGGATCGTTGCGCTATGTATCGCCCTCGTGTCTGGAACTGACGGGTTATACCGCCGTCGAGTTTTACCAAACGCCCGCACTGTTGACGAAAATTATTCATGCAGATGATCAATCTCTTTACATTGCTCACGTCCACGAGTTGTCTGAATTGGGTATCCCTGAGCCAATTTACTTTCGCATTTTGACCAAAGCGGGGCTCACCCGATGGATCTCCCACATTTGTCGCCCGGTCTTCGATGAGGCGGGAAACCCGAACGGTTTTCGGGGGAGCAACCGTGATGAAACTGAGCGTAAAAAGCTACAGGATCAAGTGCAAGAGCTGGCTTTTTATGACGAGCTCACGGAGTTACCTAATCGTCGTTTGTTGGTTGATCGATTGAGACACGATATGGCATTCGTCAAACGCAGCCATCGATATGGTGCCTTGATGTTTGTCGACTTGGATAACTTCAAGCCACTGAATGATTTGTACGGGCACAAGGCTGGCGACCTGTTGTTGATTGAAGTCGCGACACGGATGAAATCGTGCGTTCGATCGATTGACACCGTTTCGCGTTTTGGGGGTGATGAGTTCGTTGTGCTGTTAAGTGACCTTGGTATGGACAAAGCTGGATCGGCATTACAGGCCAAAATTGTGGCTGACAAAATTCGTGCCAAACTGGCTGAGCCTTACCGCCTCACCCTCAAGACAAAGGGCAGGCCAGACGCAATAATTGAACATGACTGTACAGCCAGCATCGGTGTGGCGACTTACGGTGGCCATGAGGCCAGTGAGGAAGAGATCCTCACTTGGGCAGATAAGGCCATGTACCAGGCGAAAGTTGCTGGACGAAATGCGGTCAAGATTTACGATGCCCCTGACGCGGCCTGATACGTTTGGCCTAAGGGCTGCGAGCTATTGGATCTCGAAAGGGCGGTCGAATGCTGGTGATTGCGACCGACCTCTGTAGATTTGTTCAATATCGACAAATTTCTTTGGCATGATGTCGACCTATGACTTCTCGACAACAACGAACGCCCACAGTTTCTTGCGTGTTGCCCGCTTTCAATGAAGCTGGCAATCTTCCCAATGTGGTGCCGGACATATTGAAGACGCTGCACGGACTTTTCTCGGCAGTTGAACTGATCATCATTGACGATGGCAGTCGTGACGACACGCTGAAAGTGGCGCGCCGTTTGAGCGACATTCATCCCGAAGTCGTGGTCTTGGAACTGTCGCGTAATTTTGGCAAAGAGTCCGCCTTGACGGCTGGCTTGCAGGCCACTCGCGGCGACGTTGTGGTTCTGATGGATGCTGATGGTCAGCACCCGGTATCGCTGTTACCTGAGATGTTGGCGCAATGGCAGAAGGGCATGGATGTGGTCTACGCCGTGCGCCGCTCGCGTCACGATCAGACGCCGTTGCAGCGTCATCTCACGGGTTTGTTTTATGAGTTGGTGAATTTTGGTAACCGTGTGAAGATTCCAGCCCACGCCGGCGACTTCCGCTTGATGGACCGTTCGGTGGTGAATGCCTTGAATGCCTTGCCGGAGCGCAATCGTTTCATGAAGGGGCTGTATGCATGGGTCGGGTTCCCGAGCATTGCCATTGATTACGAACCGCTGTTGCGTCAAGTAGGGAAAAGCAATTTTGGACTGATGGGATCCGTGAAACTGGCCTTGACTGGATTCACCGCATTTTCGATTGCGCCACTGCGTTTATTGGCCTTGCTCGGGTTGATGATGGCGGTTTTGTCGGTGGCTTATGGCGTGTGGATCACCATTGACTATTTCGTCTGGGGCATTGATGTGCCGGGTTACGCCACCGTCATGGTCAGTACCTTGTTTTTAAGTGGCGTTCAAATGTTGGGCATTGGCGTGGTGGCCGAATATGTCGGTCGAATTTATGAAGAAGTGAAGCAGCGGCCGACCTTTCTGGTGCGTCAACGCGACGGCGCCGGACTGTCGGCGCCAAGCACGCCGCCCACAGACACGCCTTTGCTTTAAGGCTGGTTCATGACGTCGCGTCGGGTCGGTGCATGGTTTTTGGCGGTTGGCGCAGGTGCTGCGTTGACGCATCTGCTGGTGTTCGCACTGACCAAAAACTGGATGCTGCCGGAACTGGCTAATGCGACTGGTTTTTGCGTGGCATTTTTAGTCAGTTTTTTTGGTCATCGTTTGCTGAGTTTTCAGGACACGACGATCACTTTGCTGCAAAGCCTCAGACGTTTTGCGTTGACGGCCCTGGCTGGTTTTATCTGCAACGAGCTGGTCTTTATGCTGATGCTCCGCGGTTTGGGTTGGGCCGACATGCCAGCCCTGCTGTTGGCCTTAGTGCTTGCAGCCGGTCAGACCTTTGTGCTGAGCCGGTTCTGGGCTTTCGCTCGTTGAACGCAGCAGCGTCCAACTGACGCCTTCCTGGATCGGCATCCAGCCTGCGGGGCGCTGTTGCAGTGCCATGGCGCTGGGGAGTAACAACCAGTTGCCGGGTCGATTCCTCGCATCTGCTAGCACGTCTAATCCCCGCAAGACGCTTGCGGCAGGCGCATCGAAATTTGCGCCTTCAAAGAGTTCGCGTTGCCAGCTGTCTCCGGCGGTACGGCGAAGTTCGTCCCAGTCCTGAATGACCACTATGGGTTTTTTGGCGCCAGTGTAAAAAGGCAGATCGTACGGAAAACCGTCGAGTGCATAAACAGTGTCGTCCGGGGATGCTTCACAGGCTAAAGTTTGCGCCACATCGATGGTGGCTTGGGTCAGGCTGAATCGGCCGCCCACCATCGTTGTGCCCATTGCGATCAGCGTGGCCAGTAGCGCCAACGTGGGCAACAACCAGCGGCTTATGTGCGGCTGATTTTTCATCCACTCGCCGTAGCCGATGGCTGCCAGCAACGCCAAGGCAGGCATGACAGGCAGCACGTAACCAATCAGCTTTGAATGGGGAATAGAGAAAAATCCGACGATAGCGACGACCCAGATCCACAGCAAAGAAAGCCAAGCCTTCTGGCGTGTGTCCAGCCTTGCGTAGGGCGTCGGGCGAACGAAAAAGGCCCATGGGAACAGCAGCAGAACCAAGCAGAGCAGGTAGAACCACCAAGCTCTTGCGTTGTTGAACGTTGTGCCAGTGAAGCGGCTGAACTGCTGTGTGCCGAACATGTAGTTCAGCATGCTTGGAAACTGCTGATGCACGAGCGCAAACCATGGCAACGCCAGCACCGCAAATAGTGTCAGTCCGCGCAGCCAAGGTAAGCGGATGATTTTATGCAATTGATGGGTCCAGATCAACCACAGCAACAGCACCAATCCGGGCAGCGCAATGCCAATCAGTCCCTTGGTCAGAACCCCTAAGGCGCAGGCTATAAAGCCGAGCAGCGCTAAGCGCACATTGGGCTTTTCGCCCAGCATGAACGATGCAGCAAAAGACCAAATGGCGATGCCGATCCAGCAGGCCACCAGCATGTCGTGGTTAATGTATTGCCCGCCAATGAGAAATGACAAACTGCATCCCAGCATGAGCGATGCGCGCCGCGCCAGGCGCTCGCCGCCGATGTGTCGAGATGCGAGGTACAAGGCAGTCAACATCAGGCCGGCATGCAGAGCCGGCACCAAGCGCGCGGCCCAAGCATTCGCCCCGAAGATACCCATGGAGATGGCTTCCAGCCAGTAGAGAAGCGGTGGCTTGTGAAAAAAGGGAATGCCGTTCAGGCGTGGCGTGAGCCAATCGCCAGAGACCAGCATCCAGCGGCCAATCTCGCTGTAACGCCCTTCATCCGGGATCGCCAAGGGGCGCCAAGCCGACAGGACTAGCAACATGGCCCACAGTCCGGCGAGCAGAAACCAGGAGGATGGCGAAGCGCTTGGTTTTTTCACGTCATCTTTGCTTGATACAGGCGCGAACCGCGAGCCAGTTGAATGCCGCGAGCCTTGAGTTGTTTTTGAAATTCAGCGCCGGCCAGGTAGCGGTATTCGCTCAGTCGGGCTTGGGCAATCGTGTCATTGGCTTCAAGGCCCTGGGCTGGGTGGCACATCAAAATAGTTCCCTCTGGGCTGGTACGCAGCCAGTCGTGCATCCGCTGTGCGTAGCTGATGGGGCCTTCGTTGAAGTTGTAGACACCACTGAGTGCGGGCGCGCAAGGCACGCCGTTCATACCAGCAAGACGTCGCAGCGGTACTGCGCCCATGGCCGCAATGACACGGGCTTTGAAGTCGGCTTGCCAGGGCGGTAACTGAGAAATTCGTACATAAGGCCGCGAGTTGGTGCTGGCATAGCGTCCAGCGAGGATCTTAATCAGTGCCTCACGAATACCCGGGAATTGCTGCACATGTTGGTGTCCATCGACGAAGTCAGGTGGCGCTTGCCACACTTGTTCAAAGTCATTCAGCTGGCGTTCGATCACGGGCATGGCTTGCGCCGGTTTAATTTGCCTCAACCATGCCGACAGCATGGTGTGGGTGAGTGTCATACCGTGGCCGGCATGGATTGCGAATTCGCTGGTCCAGTCCAAGTGCATACCAACGTCAATCTGACCTCTCAGGGGCTCTAACAACTTCACATCTGTCTGCCAACGTGGCGAAAGGACCATGACACTGGTCGCGGTGATGCACCCCTTTTGCGCAAGCGTCGCAATCCCCTCAGAGGCTGCGCCGTGCAATGCAAAATCGTCGGCACAAAAGACCAATTTTTTCATCTGAGAAGTTCTGAGTTTCAGGAACTGCCGCACCGCGGTGTCCTGGCGACTGCTTGATTTGGGTCGAATTATAAGGATACCGATGAGCTCTCTTGATCAAATGGCAGAGGTTCGACGATGGTTATTTTATTGGTAATAAGTTGCCCCATTTTTCTTTACTTTTTTTGTTTTTGACGGCCTATGGCATGCAACAGGTCGTGTCAACCAGCGACATGGATGCGGAGTTCGCGCATGATTTGTTCACTCTCTCTGGGAGAGCTCAATTTTTTAGGTTAGAATACGAGGCTTAGCGGCTGTAGCTCAGTTGGATAGAGTACTTGGCTACGAACCAAGGGGTCGTGGGTTCAATTCCTGCCAGCCGCACCAAACGTAAAGCCTGCAACGAAAGTTGCAGGCTTTTTCGTTTCCGCTATCTAAGTTGTGGGTATTTAAAACGGCGCGTCTAAATCCCTGTCCCATAGCGGTTTTAGCTTGGCTGCTTGCTCTAACAGCCGCTCAAAGGGCAGCGCTTGTTTAACCAAAATCACAGTACAAGGCGCGTCAATAGCCACTTTGATGGGCACCGTGTTAGCGAAGCGTTGGAGTTTCATGCCGTGGGTGGCGGCGCCCATGACGATCAAACTGACTTGGTTGCCGGTGGCATAGTTGAGCAGCGCTTGTGCCACATCGCCGGATTCGAGCACATGGAATGAGGTTTGGTGGCCTGGCACGTCCAGCGGCCGCGCCCACTGCTGCAGGCTGGTCAGGTAGCGGCGGTGCAGGCTGGTCTCGCTGGTCGTCTCACTTGTGCTGCTGGTCTGGTTGGGCGATATGACCGTCACGCAGGCCAGACGCGCGCCCGGACGGGTGCCGAGCGAACGAGCAACTGCCAAGCGCAAGGAATAGAGCGTGGCGTCGCTCACGTCTTTGTGTGGAATAGCGACCATGATGATGGGCACTTCTTGAATCTGCTGAGACGGCAGCGGACTGGGTTGGTAATGCATGCCAGCAGCTTTGAGCCAACGCTTGAAATGGGCAGTAAAACCAGTGCCCTTGGTGTTGCGCCCGAGTTCGGTCACGCTGACCTGCTCGGGGTGGCGCAGGTCAAAGGCCAAATGTGCCGCCGATGGATAGCGTTTGGCGGCCTCGGGTTCTAGGCAGCGCATGATGATTTCTTGTAGCCACTCTGGTAAATCAGGCCTGAGTTTGCGCGGTGGTGGCGGATCCATCCACAGGCGTTGACGCAGACCGCCAGGCGTCTGTGGCGCACCAAACGGGAGATCCCCGGTGGCCAATTGGTAAAGTATGACGCCGATGGCAAAAATGTCGCTTCGTGGGTCACCTCGAACGCCCACCACTTGTTCTGGAGCGATCCAGGCAGGTGAGCCCACCGCTTTGCGGAGCTGCTCTGCTAGCAGGTCCGGGTACAGGGCGTTGCACGACAAGCCAAAGTCCAGCAGAACGGCGCTACCGTCAGGGCGAATCAGTACATTCGCGGGCTTCAAATCCAAGTGCACTGTATTTTGCTGGTGCAGGCTGTGCACGGCCTGTGCCACCGCGGCGCCGAGTTGTGCAATTTCATTGGCCCCTGGGGGCTCCGGGGTTTCCAGCCAATGCGCCAGCGTGCAACCGTGCACGTATTCCATTACGAGATAAGGCACTTTGTCCAAGTCGCCTGCCGCGACGAAGCGGGGCACATGCGGGCCGGACAGTCCTTGCATGATCTGGTGTTCGACCTCGAAGCTGACAATGGTTTCAGCACCGTCGCCCGCCGTCATGCGTGGTATTTTCATGGCCAGCGGGAAGCCGGGATCGCGCGCGCCTTCGGTGTAGCGGACCCGATAAATGTGTGCCATGCCGCCGGAATGAATGCACTCCTCAATGGTGAAACCGTCGAGTTGGGCATTGGGTTGCAGTAGCTTCATTGCCCAGTCTCCAAGCGATCTGCAAAATACGCCGGCAGACCCGCGCGTCGAATGGCAGCCGCCGCCGCGTGGTGGTCGTAAGAAACGCGTTGAAAAGTGAGTTGTGATTTGTCAAGGTCAAACAACGCGTACATGGCTTGCGGATTGCCGTCTCGCGGTTGACCGACGGAACCGACGGTGGCCAACCAGTGCCGATGTCTGGGTACCGGGACTGCCACGCCGGGCGTTGGTTTGAATGGCATCAGTCCCGCACCAACGCCGCGGTAATACAAGGTCTGATGATGCACGTGGCCGCCAAATACATAGCGTACCTCGGGCTTGTCCGCTGCTGCGTCTAGGCTCGCACTGGCGCTGCGTTCATCCGTGACATAACGCCACCGCTCTGGGGCATTCAGGCTGGCGTGGACCAATAAAACCGGACCTTGCTGCAGTGTCAAAGGTAATCGGTCGAGAAAAGAATGCTGCTCCGCTGAGAGTTGTGCATGGGTCCACGCGGCGGTACTGCTGCCCACATGCTGCACGTCTGCGGGCGGTGTCACGGCCATCTCATCGTGATTGCCCTTGATGATCAGTGCATCTCCATCAGCCAAGGTTTGCACGCGATCAAGCACCGCCAGCGGGTCTGCTCCATAGCCCACTAAATCGCCCAACAGGGCAAACTGCTGAGCACCTTGCGTGCGAGCGTGGTTGAGGCAAGCATCAAAGGCTTGAATGTTGGCGTGAATATCAGACAGTAAAGCCAGCTTCATGTTGCCTCGGGTTTATTTTTTAAACATCATGCCCGAATCGGCTGACGTGTTGATTGCGCTAAATCACGGTAAGCTCATTCTTTTGAAACGCAATTTTCACAGTCAACGCCATGAGCAAAGCCTTCACCAAAGAAACCGATTCGGACGATGAAGAGCTGACGCTACCGCCGCTACCGGTCGGTGGCAAAAACTACATCACGCCCGCAGGCTATGCAGGGCTTAAAGCCGAGCTTCTGGATCTCATCGACAACGAACGGCCCAAGGTGGTGGACATCGTTCACTGGGCCGCCAGCAATGGTGACCGGTCTGAAAACGGTGACTACATTTACGGCAAAAAACGCCTGCGAGAAATTGACCGTCGCATCCGATTCCTGACGAAGCGAATGGAAATTGCTGAGATCACCGACCCGTCGGTTCATCATGGTAAAGATCAAGTTTTTTTTGGTGCCACGGTGCTTTATTTGGTTGACGGCAAGTCCGAGCAACGCGTGACTATCCTTGGGATTGATGAGGCAGACAGCTCAGCAGGCGAAATCAGTTGGGTATCGCCGGCGGCACGCACACTGCTGAAGGCACGCGTGGGGGATGAAGTAAACCTGGTCACGCCCAATGGCGTGCAAGTGATTGAGGTGCTGGAGGTCAACTATCCGGCACCGCTTTCTACGTCCCCGACTTGACCCTCTGCACGCGCAGCACCGAGGTGGCGCGCTTCACATTGCGCATGACGGATGCCAGATGAATACGATCACGCACATCCACGCTGAAGCGCAGGTCGGTCGCATCTTGCCCGGAGCCTTGTTCAATCTCGACTTGGGTGATGTCGGCCTCGGCTGATGCCATGGCTGCAGCAACGCGGGCCAAGACCCCTTTGCCGTTTGAAACAGTCACCAATAAATCAGTTTCGAATGCGCGAACGGGCTCGTCAGACCAATCCACGGCAATGAAGCGCTCGCTGTCCCGCTGAAGCAGCCTCTTGGCCACTGCACAATCTTCGGTGTGAACCATCAGCCCTTCGCCTCGCCCCAAATAGCCCATGACGTTGTCGCCTGGAATCGGTTTGCAGCACTTGGCAAAGTGGATCGAAGCGCCTTCGCTGCCGTCCAGTAGCAGCGCACCTTGTGACACTGACTCATGTGCGGTGAAGCGTTCCCGGCTCATCAACAGGACGTTCGGTTTTTCTCCGGTTTCACCTAAAAGTACGACGATACGTTTAGCCAGAATGGTGGCGATGCGTTTCCCAAGTCCGACGTCGGTCAGCAAGTCTGCGCGTGAACGGTTGCCGCTGAAACGTAGAATTTTTTCCCACAGCAGACGGTTTTTTTCGTTGTCCTCAGGCAGCTTGTCAATGCCTTCTGCACGCAATGCATGGGCCAACATCTTCTCGCCCAAGTCTTGTGACTCGTTGAGCGCCATGGTTTTAAGGTAATGGCGGATTTTCGATCGCGCCTTACCGGTGCGAACAAAACCCAGCCAAGCCGGGTTGGGGCTTGAAACCGGGGTGGTAACAATTTCGATCACGTCGCCGTTGTGCAGTTCGGTGCGCAGCGGGACTTGCTCGCCGTTGACTTTAGCGGCTACCGCACGGTGCCCGATGTCGCTGTGAATAGCGTAGGCGAAGTCGACGATGGTCGCGCCTCGGGGCATTGCCATGATCTTACTTTTCGGTGTGAACACATAGACAGCGTCCGGGAAAAGATCAATTTTGACGTGGTCCCAAAACTCTGCGGCATCAACGGTTTCGTGTTGGATGTCGAGCAACGACTGCAGCCATTGCGTGCCCAGATTTTGTGAATCATCGCTGCCTGGGGTCGTTGCCTTGTAGAGCCAGTGCGCGGCGACGCCGGATTCAGCCACCACGTGCATGGCTTCGGTGCGCATTTGAAACTCGATGTTGGTGCCAAATGGCCCAACCAATGTGGTGTGCAGGGACTGGTAGCCGTTGATCTTCGGAATCGCGATGTAATCTTTGAAGCGCCCAGGCAGCGGTTTATAGAGCTGGTGCAGTACGCCCATGGCGGAGTAGCAGGCCGTCAAGCCGTCGACGATGACGCGAAAGCCGTAAATATCAGTCACTTGCGCAAACGACAGGTGCTTTTGGTCCATCTTGCTGTAAATCGAATACAGCGTTTTTTCCCGTCCGTAAATTTGCACTGGCATGCCTGCCGATGCAAATGCGGCTTCAACCTCAGTCTTCACGCGCGTGATGACATCGCGGCGCCGTCCCCGTGAGCGCGACAGTGCTTTCTCCAGTGTCGCGTAGCGCCATGGGTGCAGATGCTGAAACGACAGGTCTTGCAACTCCCGGTAGGTCGTGTTCAGACCTAGGCGGTGCGCAATCGGCGCATAAATGTCCAGCGTTTCACTGGCGATTCGCGCCCACTTGGCTCGTGGTGCGTCGCTCAGTGTGCGCATGTTGTGGGTGCGGTCTGCCAGTTTGATCAATATGACGCGTACATCGCGGGCCATGGCCAGCAGCATCTTGCGGAAAGACTCGGCCTGATTTTCTTCGCGGGTGTTGAACTCTAACTTTTCTAGTTTGGTCAGTCCATCGACCAGCTCTGCCACCGGTGCGCCAAAGCGCTCGATCAGGTCCGGCTTGGTAACGCCGCAGTCTTCAATCGCGTCGTGCAGCAGCGCCGCCATGAGTGCTTGCGCGTCGAGTTTCCACTCGGCGCATTGCTGCGCCACAGCGATCGGATGGGTGATGTAGGGCTGACCACTGTTACGCAGCTGTCCGAGGTGTGCTTCATCGGCAAAACGATACGCGCGGCGGACGTTGTCTACGTCAGCGGGGCTCATGTAATCAAGCTTGGCTGTGAGCATGGCAAAGCTAGCTGCAGCAGCATTGGCTGCGGCAGGGGTTGGCTTGGACATGACAGGCGAAAGGAGCGAGCTCATAGCCTTAAATGTATCGTGAGAGAGAAAACCTTCGCCAAGCAGCGAGATTTTCGGGATCTGAGAAACAAAAAAGCACCGTCAAGCGGTGCTTTTGAGGTGAAACGAAAAAGATCAGAGAGGTACTTTTTTCAGCATCTCGAGACCGATCTTGCCTGCTGCGATTTCGCGCAATGCCGTGACACCTGGCTTATTTTTACTTTCGATTTTGGCTGCGTGACCTTGGCTCAGCATACGGGCGCGGTAAGTGGCAGCTAAAACCAACTCAAAACGGTTGGGGATTTGTTCCAGGCAGTCTTCAACAGTGATGCGGGCCATGATGTTCTCCGGGTAAGCAGTAAGCGCTGGGGTGAGCGAGGATTTCAGGGAATGTTCAGGGCTTGGAAGATGTCGGACCGCGCACGTCGCTGAGCCGAAAACTTGAGCCGCTGGGCATGAACAATGGTTTTCAGGTCGAAAACCGCACGCTCGAACAACTCATTGATTATAACGAAGTCGAATTCTTGGGCTTGTGCCATCTCCAAAGCCGCATTCTTCAAGCGCAATTCAATGACCTCGGCGCTGTCTTCACCGCGGCGCTGCAAGCGGGAGCGCAGCTCTTCCCAGCTTGGCGGCAAGATAAAAATCAGCACCGCGTTGGTGAAAATTTTCTTGATGTTGATGGCGCCCTGGAAATCAATTTCCAAAATCACATCGGCGCCGTGTTGCATGCGCTCTTCGATGGTGTGACGCGACGTCCCGTAGCGTTGACCATGGACATGGGCCCACTCCAGAAAGGCATTACGCTCAATCATGCCGTCGAACTCGTCGTTCGACAAAAAGAAATATTCCCGGCCGTGCTTTTCTTGCCCGCGCGGTGGTCGGGTGGTGTGCGACACCGCAGGTTGCACACGTGAGTCCAGTTCCAGTAGCGCCTTGACGAGGCTGGATTTACCTGCGCCACTGGGCGCTGCAACAACAAACAAATTTCCGGGGTAGTCCATAAAAGCGAGGGTTGTTAATTGATTAGAGGAGGGCTGCGCGCCACTGAGGTCAGTGACAGCATTCTTTTATTCGATGTTTTGGACCTGTTCGCGGATCTGTTCGATCAGCACTTTCATGTCGACCGAAATGCGTGTGAGTTCGAGGGCCGCAGATTTAGAGCCCATGGTGTTAGCTTCGCGGTGCAGCTCTTGAATCAGAAAATCAAGGCGCTTACCGACTTCGCCGCCTTTGGCCAGCAGGCGGTCAATTTCATCCAAGTGAGATGCGAGGCGGGTGATCTCTTCCGCTACATCAATGCGAATTGCAAAAGCGGTGGCCTCGGTCAATGCCCGGTCTTGCGCCGCCTCTGGCAGGGTGGCACTGTCGGCCAGAGCCATGGCTTCTTTCCAGCGTTCCATGAAGCGTGTTTTTTGCTGCTCCACGAGTTTGGGGACCAGCGGGCCGGCTTGCGCCGACAGGGCGCGCAACTGGGCGGTGCGCTCGGTCAACATGGTCGACAGTCGGGCACCTTCACGTTCGCGTGCTGCCAGTAGTTCCTTGACGGTTTTTTTCGCCAATTTGATGAGTTCAACGCCGTAGTCGTGTGGCTTTTGGTCTTCGTTGACGGCGATACGCAAGACATCTGCAACGCTCAAACCGGCAGCGTGCGGCAACCATGACTTGATAGTGTCTTCAAAAGAGCCCAGACGTTGCAAGGTTTGCGCAGTGGGCGCACGAAGACTGCTGGCAGAACTGCTCTCTAACCAGACGCGCAGTTCAACTTTGCCGCGTTTGAGCTGGCTGGTCAGAATCTCGCGCAGAGCAGGTTCTGCCTGGCGAAGTTCGTCTGGCAGTCGAAAAGACAAGTCTAAAAACCGGCTGTTGACAGATCGGATTTCGATTCCCAGTCGCGCGTGGGCTACGGCCGGAGCCTCGGTGGGTACGGCTGCGCGGGGTGCGCTGGACTGGGCAGTCGCGTAGCCCGTCATGCTGAAAACTGACATGGATGTGCATTTTCTTAAGGTGTCCGGACGCGGGACCTAGCCCAACTGCACGTCGAAATAATGGCAAAAGGCAGTTTCAACTTCATGGTGGAGGTTGGAACGACCGCGTCTGGCTGGAGGGCCGTCTGAAAGCTTGGGGGGTAGTTTACTAGGGCAGCGATGCGTGCGGGCCGACTGATAATGGCAGATTCTGCACGCGTTGCGCTATGAATCCTTAGCACGCATCACGCGCTTACCTCCTACTCGACCACTTTAGACACCATGACCAAGCCAAGTTTCATCCGATCTTCCGACCGCCAGGCCCACCAACTCCGGCCCGTACGTATGACGCGCAACTACACCGTGTACGCAGAGGGATCTGTGCTGATCGAGTTCGGCGCGACCAAGGTGCTGTGCACCGCGTCGGTCGAAGAAAAAGTGCCCGGTCACAAAAAAGGCAGCGGCGAAGGCTGGGTCACCGCCGAATACGGCATGTTGCCGCGCGCCACCCACACCCGATCCGACCGTGAGGCTGCTCGTGGCAAGCAAAGCGGCCGGACCCAAGAAATCCAGCGTTTGATTGGTCGCTCGATGCGGGCTATTTTTGACCTGAAAAAACTGGGTGAACGCACCATTCACCTCGATTGCGATGTGCTTCAGGCCGACGGCGGCACGCGGACGGCGGCCATCACCGGCGCTTTTGTCGCGGCACAGGACGCGGTCAACAAACTGATCGCCAGCGGCAAACTCACGGAGTCCCCGATCACCGACCACATCGCGGCCATTTCGGTTGGCATCGTCAAAGGCACGCCACTGCTAGACCTCGAATACATCGAAGATTCAGGCTGCGATACCGACATGAATGTGGTGATGACCGGTGCCGGCCATTTTGTGGAAGTGCAGGGCACGGCAGAAGGCGCTGCCTTCACCCGCAGCGAAATGAACGACTTACTGGAACTCGCCGAGCAGGGCATTCGCGACTTGGTGTTGTTGCAGAAAAATGCCCTTTCAACTGCCGCCTAAACGTACTCAGAATTTATGAAAATTGTTCTGGCTTCGAATAACTCTGGCAAGTTGGCTGAGCTGCAAGCCATGCTGCTGCCACTCGGCATGGAACTGGTGCGCCAGTCAGACCTCGGAATCGGCGAGGCCGAGGAGCCGTATCGCACCTTCGTTGAAAACGCGTTGACCAAGGCCCGGCACGCGGCGACCTTGAGTGGCTTGCCCTCACTGGCCGATGACGCCGGTCTTTGCGTTCAGGCCTTTGGCGGTTTGCCTGGTGTTGACACGGCTTACTACGCCACGCAGTTTGGCTATGCCAAAGGCGACGACAACAATGTGCGGGCCTTGCTCGAGCAAATGGCCGAGGTGACCGACCGGCGCGCTGCGTTGGTTAGCACCTTGGTGGCGGTTCGCACGGCAGACGACCCAGAACCATTGATTGCCGTTGGCCGCGTCAGCGGCGAGATTGCGCGCATGCCAGTGGGCAGCAACGGCTTTGGCTTTGACCCGGTGATGTTTATTCCAAGCTTTGGAAAAACCTTTGCGCAACTGCCGGTGGAGGTCAAAAACGCGAACAGTCATCGTGGCCAAGCCGTGCGTCAGATGATGCAGCTGATGCGCGAGCGCTGGCTGTCATGAGCGAGCAGAAAGACATCCAACACTACATGCGTGACGGCACGCTGCGGCTGGCCGCGTTGCCGCCGCTGTCTTTGTATGTGCACCTGCCGTGGTGTTTAAAGAAGTGTCCTTACTGCGATTTCAATTCGCATGAAGTGACCAGCGGTGCGATGCCCGAGCAGCGCTACATTGATGCGCTGGTAGCAGACTTGGAAGCCGCTCTGCCATTGATTTGGGGCCGGACGGTCCACAGCATCTTCATTGGCGGTGGCACGCCGAGTTTGTTTTCACCTGCTGCCATTGACCGCCTGTTGGGCGACATCCGCGCCCGCCTGCGGCTTGAAGCCGATTGTGAAATCACCTTAGAAGCCAATCCTGGTACGTTTGAGAAGGATCGCTTCAAGGCTTTTCGAAGTGCAGGCGTGACGCGGCTGTCAGTGGGCGTCCAAAGCTTTGATGACCGACACCTGAAAGCACTCGGCCGCGTGCACGACCGGGTGCAGGCGATTGCGGCGGTAGAAGAGGCTGCTGCAAGCTTCGACACCTTCAATCTCGACATCATGTATGCGCTGCCAGGGCAGACACTTGAGGGTCTCGAAAAAGACATGAGGCAGGCGCTGGATTTGCAGCCGCCGCACATTTCGATCTACCACCTGACGATTGAGCCGAACACCTATTTCGCCAAATTTCCGCCCGTCATTCCTGAGGAAGACTTGGCCTACGCCATGCTCGACCGCATCACGGAAATGACCGGCCAAGCCGGCATGGGACGCTACGAAGTGTCGGCCTATGCCAAGCCTGGGCATCGGTGCTTTCATAACCTGAATTACTGGCAGTTCGGAGATTACCTGGGCATTGGTGCCGGTGCCCACAGCAAGCTTAGCTTTGCACACCGCGTGGTGCGGCAAGTGCGCTGGCGTGATCCCAAGCTTTACATGGACAAAGCGTTGGCGGGAGAGGCCGTGACCCAAGAAACGGAAGTCAGCCGTGCTGATTTACCGTTTGAGTTCATGCTCAACGCGCTCAGGCTCAGAGACGGTTTCAAGTTGCAGGACTTCTCCGAAAAGACGGGCTTGCCTATCACGGCGCTACAACCGGGTCTCGACGAAGCCGAGCGTAAAGGCTTGATCGAGCGCGATCTAGTGGATGTTAAGCCGACCGAGCGCGGCTTCGACTTTTTGAATGATCTTCAGTCGCTGTTTTTGACTGATTGACTGAACTAAGTTAACGCCTATAAAAAGCACACGCCATGGAAACCTCCAGCATTATTCTGCTGCTCGTCAGCGCGTCCATCAGCTTTGCTGCGGGGCGAGTCATCGTTCACTTTCGCAACGCCAAACGCAAACGCCAAGCCCTTGAGCGGCAAGTCCAAGAAAAGCGCGATCGCCCTGCAGAGCCCGAAGCCAAGAACAAAGCCAAACGTAAACGCCAGTTGCATGCCATAAGCCGCACGAAAAAACGCTAAATAAGTTGTCCTGACCTGTTTGCGATAGCGTTGCTCGCTCTAGCGCTTGGTGTCGTATTTGTCGTTTTTTGGGGTCGTCCCAAATTGACGAACATTATTTCCGAATGCTAAGATTACTGAAATGTATTGTTACATTCAGTACAAATTGATACCCTGATTGGCGCTCAGCCATTGGCGGATTGCGGTTTGTCCAAACCGCCCATTAAACAGGTCTTTAAGTAAGGAATTAAGTATGAATGATCGTACCAACGAGGCGGGCTGTATCGTCATTGGCGAAGGCGTGACGGTCTCCGGAAAATTCGTGGTTCCTGGGCGGGCAGTGATCAATGGCTCCCTTGAAGGTGATCTGCAGGCTGATGAAATTCTGGTGGGTGCTCAAGGCAAACTGATCGGCAACATCAAGGTGCGTAAGGCGGATGTGTTCGGCGAAATTCATGACACGCTGCTGGCATCAGAGCACCTCATCATTCGCAGCACCGGTCGCGTCAATGGGAATGCGAGCTACGGCGAAATCGAAATCGAACGCGGCGGTCTGGTGCAAGGTGCCATCGTGCCCGCCAAAGCGGCTACCGCCGTTCCTACCGTGTTGAAGGTAGCCGAGATCTCCAACGTTGACAGCAAGTCGTAAGCCTGAATTTAATGCCATGAAGCTGCTGGTGAATCGCTGTCGCAGAGGCGCGGCATGGCTCATGGCTTTGCCGCCCTCGGTGGCGTCGCTATGGTGTCGGGATTACCACGACTCAAGAATCATCCTTGAGCAGGAGGGTGACCTGAAGTATTTTTCCGTTTCGGGTCATCTGCAGCGAAACGTGGTCCGTGGCTTGATTTTGGTGGGGTCGGCGAGTGCTGCAACCATCACCATGTTGGCTTTATTCGCAGGCTTGTTGTTGATTGGCAATGCCAAGCTCGAGCGCTCACACAACGAAATTTACTCAGCCTTGTTGGGCAGTGCGGATGACCTGGCCGATAAAGGTGTGCTGTCCATGAGCAAGGATGACATGCTTGCGCTGGCACAAACTATCCGAGAGCGAGACATTGAAATCAGGCGCTTTGTGAAGAGCTCTGCCACGACTTTATCGTCTGACAATATCAGTCTTAAGGCGCGTCTGGATGCGACCGGGCTGTCTGAAAAAGCCATCAAGGTGATCCATGGCAATGTGGCGATGGGCGGCTTTCGTAGCGACCAGATTGAGCCTGCCAATCCACTGCTGCGGGGCAGGTTGTCAGAGGAAATCGCCAAGAACCATGACCTCATGGATGTACTGAACGCCCTGCCAGCCAAAATGCCGTTGGGCGACTTTTCCACCAGTTCTTCTTTTGGTATTCGAACCCATCCGATCACGGGTCGACCTAAGTTTCACACTGGCGTGGATCTTGTGACTGGCAGCAGTGACGACGTTCACGCGACGAAAGACGGGAAAGTGGTCTTGGCACGCAGCTACCAAGACTATGGCAATACCGTCATCATTCGCCACGAACGTGGCCTTGAAACGCTTTACGCTCACCTCGCGCGTATCGATGTGAAAGAAGGGCAGGACGTTGACCTGAACACAGTCATTGGACTCGTCGGCAACACCGGCTCATCGACCGGCAAACACCTGCATTTTGAAGTCTCTGTCGGCGGCTACCCGGTCGATCCCCAGAAAGTTATTGAGACCGCCTACTATGTTCAAAAAAGCAAAAATTGATCTTCCAGAAGTCCTGGTAACTGAAAGCACAATACCCATGACAACGCCCACTGAAGAAGTCCCTGTTCCCAAGCGTGGCGTCACGGGTGTTGCTGTGCTCGACACCCACAAACCAACCGTGATAAGCGAAGGCTTCTCACTGACGGGCGATATTGTTTCCGACGGGATCCTGCACATTGAAGGTCGCACCAGTGGGACCATCAAGGCCAGCAGTGTCAATGTTGGCCCGCGCGGCCAAGTGGAGGGCAATGTTGCTTGTGCCAGCTTGCACATCAAAGGTGTCTTTTCCGGAACTGCTGTCTGCGGTGAGTTGGTCATTGCGGCCAGTGCTGTGGTCAAAGGTCACATCACTTATCAGCTGCTGACAATCGGCCGCGGTGCGACAGTTGAAGGTGATTTGGTGGTGCGTCGCTGAGTTTGAAGAGTCGGGTGTGCCCGGCAAATAAAGGCAACGGAACCCGAAAAATTGAATTCTTTCGGGTT